>JBNKGC010000045.1:0-36957 GCA_050289625.1 Polyangiaceae bacterium
GGGGTGGGCCCCTGTCGCGGAGCGGTGGGGCGGGGTCTTTTTCAAAGACCCCGAAAAGGCGACCGCTAGCCGGCGATACTGGGGCCAACGGTGGGCGTCGCGGCCCTCGCCCAGTCTAGGGCGACGCCCGGAGGCCAATTCGCGCCGGAATCTAGCTACCCTCCCGTCAGCATGTACCAGTACACGAAGGCCAGGACGATTATCGCCAGGAAAGCCAGGTAAAGCCCCCACATCGGAATGTGGAAGTCATCCTGGGGCACGTGGGTGTGGTGAAGTTTGCGCGCCATCCGGCACCTCCCTGAACACAGCGTGACACCACGGCGCTTCGCAGCCAGCGCGACCGCTGTTTGCCACCCGCCCGGCGTGGGCCCCACGGGACGCGACCGCGCCGCGCGAGCACGCCTGGGACGGCCGCCGTCGCTCGATGCTGCCTGTTACCCGCTCTGGTCAACCGATGAGCTTGGCCAAGAGCTCGCTCACGACCTTGGGATCGGCCGAGCCCTGGGTGCGCTTCATCACCTGCCCGACGAAGAATCCCATGACCTGCTTCTTGCCGGCCCTGATTGACTCCACCTGCTTCGGGTTCTGAGCGATGAGCTCTTTCAGGATTTCCTCGATCGGACCGGTGTCACTCACCACCTCCATGCCGCGCTCGGCGACGATCTCGGAGGGCGACCGGTCGGAGTTTTCAAGCGCGGCGAAGACTTCCTTGGCCTGCTTGCCGCTGATCTTCGCGTCCTCGACCAGGGTCAGGAGCTCGCCAACCTGACCCGGAGTCACGGAGAACTTCGCTTCCTGGCCGTGGTGACTCGCGCCACGCAGCACTTCCGTCTGAATGAAGTTGGCGAGCTTCTTGGCGGGCACGACCGGCGCCGCCGTGCATGTGTCCTCGAAAAATCGGGCGTACCCCGGATGCTGGGTCAAAGTCTGGGCCGCTGCATCGGAGAGGCCGAGCTCACTCGTCCACCGGGCGCGAAGCTCCGCGGGGAGTTCGCCGAGCGCCGCGCGCTGCCTTTCGACGACCTCTGAGGAGATCACCAATGGGGGAAGATCTGGATCGGGGAAGTAGCGGTAGTCGTGCGCCTCCTCCTTGGAGCGAAGGGAAGCGGTCTTACCGGTGCTCGGATCGAAGCTCCGCGTTTCTTGAACGACCTGCCCCCCCCCATCGAGGACCGCCGTCTGACGCGCGATCTCCGCGTCGATGGCGCGCTGCACGAAGCGGAAGGAGTTGATGTTCTTCAGCTCGACTCGCGTGCCGAACTTCTCGGTGCCGACGGGACGGATGGACACGTTCGCGTCGCAGCGAAAGCTCCCCTCCTCGAGGTTCCCGTCGTTCACTCCGGCGAACACCAGGATGTCGCGGAGCGAGCGCATGTACGCCGCCGCTTCTGCGCTGGAGCGCAAATCGGGCTCCCCAACGATCTCGACGAGCGGAGTGCCGGCGCGGTTCAGATCGACGGCGGAGTCGCTGCCCATGCCGTGCACGTTCTTTCCCGCGTCCTCCTCCATGTGAGCACGGGTGATGCCCGCGCGCTTCTTCACACCGTCGACCTCGATGTCGAGGTAACCGTGCTCACTGAAGGGCAGCTCGAATTGGCTGATCTGATAGCCCTTCGGGAGGTCGGGATAGAAGTAGTTCTTGCGAGCGAAGATGCTCCGCTCGTTGATCGTGCAGTGGAGCGCGAGCGCGGCGCGCACCGCAAGTCCGACCGCCTTTTCGTTGAGGACCGGGAGCGCTCCTGGAAGCCCCAGGCAAACCGGACATACGTTTGCGTTCGGAGGCTTACCGAAATCGGTGGAGCAGCCGCAAAACAGCTTGCTGTCAGTCAGCAGCTGGGCGTGGATTTCCAGTCCAATGACGGGTTCGTACGCGCGCGCCATGAGGAACCTATAGCGATCATCGCTCGCGATGATCCGAGAAAACGAGAGCGGCGAGCCGTAGGGAGCCGCTCAGTGGTGCTTTTCGCGGTCGACGCCGGGGTGCGTCGGATCACCCGGCTCGTGACGCGGATTCTCGGTCTTGAAGTCACCGTCCCGACCCGGGATGGAGAGCAGCAAGTCCTTCTCGTAGATGAACTGGTCGCGCGAGTCGTACGGCGACGGGTGCACGCCCGTGTCCATTCGGATGGCGTCGCAGGGGCAGGCTTCCACGCAGAACCCGCAAAAAATACATCGAAGCTCGTCGATGACGAAGCGCTTCGGGAACTTCTCATAGCCGGCGCGCTTCTTGTCGTCGCCGTAGTCGGCAGGCTCGATGTGAATGCACTGGGCGGGGCAGGCCGTCGAACAGCAGAGGCAGGCCACGCAGCGCGGAGAACCATCTTCGCGCTGCGTCAGGCGGTGCACGCCACGGAAGCGCTCCGGATAGGGCCGTTTCTGCTCAGGGTAGGAGATGCAGTTGATGCCCTCCTCTACCGCTTCGAGCACCGGGTCGTTGCGCTGCCCGAGGACCATCTCCTTCGTGTTCTTGAAGAAATGGCCCATGGTCAGCCCGAGCCCCTTCACGATCTCGGGAACGTACCCCTGAACCGCAGCGGTGCGCCGGGGCCGCTTCACGGTGGTGCCCTTCACCTTGCGTGGGCCGAGACCCTCCGCAGCCAGCTTGTCGGTAGCCATTGTCATCGATCAGGCCTCCATCTTGGCGGTGCGAGTGCCACCCATCGCTTGAGCGAACCGGGCAGAAGTCGATGCGAGAAGCTGCTGCTTCTTTCGCGGGCTGAGAAGAAGCGCGACCAGCGCGCCCACGGCGACGAGCCCGAGTACGGCAACCAGGAGCGAAGAGAGCTGCCCTGCATAGGCCAGCCCCTCTTCGACCTGGGGTCCGGCCGACTGGATGGCGATCACCACGATTGCCGTCGCCATTATGTTGAAGAGAGACGCCGGCAGGAGCCTACGCCAGCCGAGCCGCATGAGCTGGTCGTAACGGAAACGCGGCAAGGTCCAGCGAATCGTGATCTGGATCCAGCACAGCACCAGCACCTTGCCCACGAAACCGAGGGAGCTGACCAGCGTCACGGCCAGAGGAGCGAGCGACGTTTCGAAGAACACCGAGTCCCCGATGGCCACTCGAATGCCCTCGGCGGTGACGAACGGCATGTGCCAGCCGCCGAAGAAGAGCGCTGCCATCAGCGTGCTTCCCGACACGACCGCGATGTACTCCGAGAAGAAGAACATCGAAAACTTCATGCCCGAGTACTCGGTGAAGTAACCGGCAACGATCTCGCTTTCACCTTCCGGAATGTCGAACGGGATGCGCTTCGATTCTGCCACGGCAGCGGCGAAAAACAGGAAGAACGCGAGCGGTTGCACGAAGATGCCCCAGGCATTTTCTGCCTGCCACCGCACCATCTCGTCCACGCGAACGCTGCCGTACACCATGATGGCCCCGACGACCGTCAGCCCGAGGGTCACTTCGTAGGACACCATCTGGCTCGCGGCGCGCATGCCCCCGAGCAGGCTGAACTTGTTGTCGCTCGCCCAACCGGCCAAAGCCGCGCCGACGATGCCGGTGCCAGCCATCGCGAAGAAATAGAGCAAGCCCACGTTCAGGTCGGCCACCTGCAGGGAGAGACGTGCGTCCGTACAAGCGCCACCGAGAGCCTCGACCCCCTGAAAATTCGCAAGGTCGATCGCGCCGTCAGGTCCCGTGCCGAAGCACAAAGGCGGTCCGAAGGGCACGATGGCCAGGAGGATGAGGGCCGGGAAGAACGAGATCAGAGGCGCCAGGTTGAACATGAAGCGGTCGGCGTTGGGCGGGATGAAGTCTCCCTTGAACACCGTCTTCAGTCCGTCCGCCGCAGGATGCAGAAGACCAGCCACTCGGATGCGCACCCAGTCTTCCTTGGACAAAGACTGACCGACGTACGCCGCACCCGTCAGGATACCGAGAGCGAGGAGCCCCGCTCCGCCGCCATACGCCAGGTCCTTGAGTGGTTCGGCCAGCCCTGTGCCCTGGAAGGCGAGAGCAAAGACCAGCACCGAGACGTGAAGCCCAACACCAATCAAGAAGATCTGGCGCGGCGAACCCAGCTGACGGACGAAGACATCGAATCCACTCTTGGGTCCCCGAGTGCCCACCACCCGAGCGATGCACGCGAAGGTGAACCAAAAGACGAAGATCGCCCCTTGGGTGAAGAGCATTCCCCAGGTCGCCTTGTCTGCCGCGTCATCGCGGAAGAGCCAGGCCAAGCCCACCGCACCGGCTGCGGCCAGGACGGCTGGGCCCGAGGCAAGCCCCGCAGCGATCTTGCCCGGAACGGGAATTGCCGCGCGGTTCGGACCCACGCGGTCCTGCATCATCGAGCCTTGGCGTCGGTCCACCCAGGTGAGGATCACGCCCACGTTCATGGCGAACATCGCCACGACGAAGCCCTTCAGAAGAAAGATGAGGACGAGCTCCCAACTCATGCCTGAACTCCCGCTTCGTGAGCTACCGACTCCTCGGGAGCCAAAGCCTTTTGGACGTCTGTCACTTTCGAGTACGGGACGTCTTTTCCGAGCAGCTTCGCGAGCTGGCTCACCAACTTCCAAGCAGGCCGCGACTGTCCGCGCGAAGTGATCGCCCGCTCGCTGACCTGAGCGATGCCGTCCCGATTGACGAACGTGCCATCGCACTCCGCCCAGCTGGACGCCGGAAGCACCACCTGAGCCGCATCGACGAAGGGCCCCTCGTGGGTCGCCAGAGTGACCAAGGTGCCGATCTTCGACAGCGCGCCGGCAGCCTCCGGAACCTCGGCGTAAGACCCCAGAGCCAGAACCGTCGAAAGGGCTCCCTGCTCGGCATCCTCGGTAAGCGTCTTGAACGACTCGGGTGGGTTCACTCCGCAGACGCCGATGACGCCGGTGCGGTTCGGGTTCTTGTCCTCGCTTCTGAGGATGTCGTCCCCTTCCCCCTGAGGCTTGCCGCTGATGTAGAAGCGCTCGATTCCGAGCTGCTTGGCCAACTGAAGCAAGGCGAAATTGTCCTCGTTGGAGTGCTGAGCACTGAAGACGACACCGGCCTTGTCCTGGTCGATGGTTTGAAGAGCTTTCGCGGCAGCCTGAAGCCCCGTATCTCGGTCGGCCACCTCGCCTTTGATGCGGGCCTCGAGGATGCGGTCGTCGTGGATGCGCTGGTAGTCGAGCATGCCCTCGTCGCACATCCAGAACTTGTTGACCTTCTGATTCTCGCGCGGGCGGTATCGGTAAACCGTCTGGTTACGCGGATCGAAGTCCGTGAACGAGTTGCATCCAGTCGCGCATCCCACGCAGACCGACCGAACCGAGCGCAGGAACCAGACGCGCGCCTTGAAGCGGAAATCCTTCGCGGTGAGCGCTCCGACCGGGCACACATACTCGGTCATCAGCGTGTACGGGGTGTCGAGCTGTCGTCCCGGCGACAGGACGATCTCGCTGAGGTTGCCGCGCTCTCGCTTGTCGAGCACCGGATCCTTCGCCACCTCTTCGCAGAAGCGGACGCAGCGGGTGCACACGATGCAACGTTCGGCGTCGTAAACGATGGTCGGACCGAAGTCGACGGCCTTGGGCTTGTGGATGGGCTCGTCGCGCATGCGCTTCTTTCGCGCACCGTGCTCGAGCCAGTAGTCCTGAAGGCGGCACTCACCGGCTTGATCGCAGATCGGGCAATCCACGGGGTGATTCAGGAGAAGGAGTTCTTGCACCGCGGCGCGCGCCTCGGTGACGTGCTCGGAGGTCTGGCTCTTGACCTCCATTCCTTCGCTCACGCCTTGCTGGCAAGCGGGGACGAGCTTTGGCTTCTTGTCCTTCTTGTACTCGCCGGTCTTTTCATCGTACCGCAGCACGTCGAGCAAGAGCGGCCCTCGTCCTGGGGGAGGCCCCAGCTCCACGAGACACATGCGGCAGTTCGCCGCCACGCTGAGCCCGGGGTGCCAGCAGTAGTAGGGGATTTCGATGCCAGCGCGCCGGGCGGCCTGGATGATCGTATCACCGGGCTGGAATTCGACTTCCCGGTCGTCGAGCTTGAAGGTCGGCATTTCTTCAGGAGCTCCTCAGCGGTCGCACTCGCCGCCAATCATGTTCAGGGATCCAAAGCACGGCACCACGTCGGCCATCATTTGGCCTGTGATCACCTTCTCGAGACCAGCGGTCACCAAGAAGCATGGGGGGCGGATACGCACGCGATACGGCGTCCCACTCCCGTCGCTCACCAGGTAGAACCCGAGCTCGCCGTTGCCGGCTTCGGTGTACGAGTAGACCTCGCCAGCAGGGATCTTGATGCCCTCCATGACGATCTTGAAGTGTTGGATGGTGCCTTCGATCGTGTTGTAGACCGACTCCTTGTCGGGGAGCACGACACGCGGGTCGTCGACGGTGACCGGACCTGAATCCGCCATCCGCTCACAGCACTGCTCGATGATGCGAGCGCTCTGCTTGATTTCCTCGACGCGCACCATGAAGCGATCGAGGCAGTCGCTGTTCGAGCCCACCGGGACCTCGAAATCGACCTCTCCGTACTTCAGGTACGGGTGAGCCTTGCGCACGTCGTAGGGGACGCCGGCTGCACGCAGGCACGGTCCGGTCCAACCGAGGGAGATGGCGTCCGTCGGGTCGATCACCCCAATCCCTTCGAGACGGTCGAGGAAGATGCGGTTGCCATAAAGCAGCCGCTCCATCTCGTCGACGATCCCGAGGATGTGCTTCACAGCGGCAAGCGACGCTTCCTTGAAGTGGGCAGAAGGAGGACGAGCCATTCCGCCCACGCGCCCGAAGCTGTGCGTGAGACGAGCGCCGCTCTCCTCCTCCATGATGTCCCAGATCATTTCACGGCCCTTGATCATCCAGAGGAAGGGCGTGAACGCTCCGAGCTCCATGGCCATGGCGCCGTCGCAGGTGAGGTGATCCGAGATACGCGCGAGCTCGCCGAGCGCCATGCGATACCACTGGCAACGCTCCGGCACCTCGATCCCGAGCATCTTCTCGCAGGCCATGGCGAAGCCCACGTTGTTCAGCATCGGCGAGATGTAGTTGCAGCGGTCCACGTACGGGAACACCTGGTTCCAAGTCCCGCGCTCGCACATTTTCTCGAAGCCGCGGTGCAGGTAGCCGACCTGAACGTCCACACGTTCAATCGACTCACCCGAAAGCTCCATCACACAGCGGACCGTCCCGTGCATCGCCGGATGCGACGGCCCCACGTTCAGAAGCATCGGCTCGGTCGGCAGTTCGACCTCGGCTTCGTCCAGCTCTACGTCCAAAGGCTCCATCGAATTCTTCCTCTGGCCCTGCTCAGTTGTCCGCGGTTCCGCCGCCCGTGCGCGTGTGGGTTTGGCGACCGAAGGACATGCCCTCGTCCGCACCGAAGGGCGCCACCTTCTGGATGTTGTCCACCTCGCGATACGCCACGAGGGGCTGAATCTTCTCTGCCGGGTAGTCCTTGCGCAGCGGATGCCCGATGAACTCGGGGTACATCAGGATGCGCCGGAGGTCCGGATGTCCGACGAAGGACACCCCGAACATGTCGAACGCCTCGCGCTCCATCCAGTTCGCGCTACCCCACAAATCGCTCACGGTATCGATCTCGACCTCGTCCCCATCGGCGTCACCGACGCGCGCCTTCAGGCGTACGCGGTGGCCCTTGTTCAGGGAGTACAGGTGAGAAACGATCTCGAAGCGGGGTTCCCTTTCGGGAAAGTCCACCGCAGTGAGATCCATCAGCATGTCCATCTGCGCCCGCTCGTCGTCCCGCAGGAAGGCGTGCACGGCGTGCCAGCTCTTCGCGTCCAGGACGACGGTTTCGTCACCTTGCTGAGCGTGCGTCCCGAGGACGGCGTCAGGGAAGTTTTGCTTGATCAGGTCGATGAGTAGTTGAGCCATCGATATCTCGTCGCTCAGACCGCCGCGCCCTTGCTGCTGGTGCGCAGCTGCACGAGGCCCATGTCCTGATTGGTCGCCGGATCGCGTCGAGGCTTGACGATCCCCGGGGTGCGATCACCACGTTGAATCTTGTCCTGGAGGAGCATCAGGCCATCCAGAACGCCTTCCGGACGAGGAGGACACCCCGGCACGTAGACGTCGCAAGGGATGATCTTGTCCACGCCGGCCACGCACGCGTAGTTGTCGTAGAAACCGCCACACGAGGCGCACGTTCCGAAGGCGAGCACCCACTTGGGCTCCATCATCTGCTCGTAGATGCGCTTGAGGACGGGAGCCTGGCGCTGAGTGATGGTGCCCACCACCCAGAGCAAGTCGCTCTGTCGAGGTGAAAACCGAGGAGCTTCGCTGCCGAAGCGCGAAAAGTCGTAGCGCGGACTCGACACGCTCATGAACTCCATGCCGCAACAAGCGGTCACGAAGGGGTACATGAACAGCGAGTACTTCTGCGCCCACGACAGCATGTCCTTGAGACGAGTCGTGGCGAAACCGGCGCCCTCGCCGGTCTCCATGACCCGTTCGGGTGAGGTCAGCTCTCCCATTCGAGTGCTCCCTTCTTCCAGCAGTAAACGAGGCCGACGAGCAGGGCGACGATGAACATCGACATCGTCCCAAACCCGGTCCAGCCGAGCCCCTTGAACAGTGTTGCCCACGGGTAGATGAACACCACCTCGATGTCGAACACGACGAAGAGAATCGCCGTGAGGTAGAACTTGACGCTCAGCTTGATGTCGCTGCCGCCCTTGGTGTCGTTGCCACACTCGAAGGGCATCGCCTGTTCGACGCTGTAGGGCTTCTTCCCCACAACGTGACCCAAGGTGAACATCGCCCCGCCGATCACCAAGGCGATGGCGAACATCAGAAACAGGGGTAGATACGTCTCTAGCATGGGCCGTTTTTTGGCTGTGGCGACCGTCGCACCGAACTCTTTTCGCGACTGACTACTCGCCGGGGCTTCTTTGATTCGTTTTTTGCGACTCGAGTGTCTTCGCTACTTGCGGCTCGCGCTGCGGGCCGGAAGGGCCACGAAGCGACCCGTCGGAATGCCCGCCTAACACACCTTCTCGCTAACCGAACCGTGCCGCGGGCACTTTTTGGGGTCCGGGTGCCGAGGTCACCTCAACACCCAAAGCCGCAGGCCATCGCTGGCCCCAACGCCTCCCCCGACTCGGGCGTCTTTGACGACCGAACGGGCCATAAGCGTCGAAAATTACGAGCTTCGGCGCGCGGTGTAGCCCATGCGCCGAACGGCTGTCAATCCGCTCAGGCTTCACCCCGTTCTCCAGTCGCCGCTGCCGCACCTTCGCGGTGCCGGCACGCGCGCCGGCCCGAAAGCCGGCCAGCACCTGGAACCGCTCCCCGGAGCGCGGCGACCTTGGTTTTACCGGACCGCGTTTCAACCGGCTGGGCGAACGAACCCGCTCCAGGAGTCGAGCGCGTCTCCGAGGTTCTCGCGGACAAGGCGTTCCAGATCTGCCAGGAGCTCCTCCGGTACCCCTGCTTCTCGCCCTTCGATCAGGCTGGCCCAGGCCGCCAGATGACGTTCCCGGGCTAGGAATGCTCGGGTCAGGGCGGGCCAAACGTCGACGGGATCGGCCCCCAGGGTGGCCGCTCGACGGAGCGGCCCGATGGCCTCGCCCGGCCGCCCGTCGAAGAGCAGGGCGTGGCCGAGCCGCCGGTACACGTCCCCGGCGAGTGCGCCGTCGGTGGCGTACTGCACGGCGAGGCGCAGAACCTCCTCGCCCTTCTCGGAATCGTCGAGCTCGATGCAGGCGGTGCCGAGAAGCGCGAGGCCGCGAGCGATTTTGCCGCGCGCATCCGGCCCGAGCATCTGGCCCTCGGGAGTGCGCAGGAAGATCGCGAGCGGCGCCGGCCATGCGCCCAAGAGCTCGACCACCCGCACGTGATTCCCCGTAGCCGCCGCCGTTTCGGCCTCGTCGACTCGACCCAGGTCGATGGCACCTCGGCCGCGCCCGCGCGTGGCCCTCTCGAGCTCCTCGCGCACGTGCGTTCGGAGACGGGCGCGAAACCCCGCAAGATCGTGCGTCTCCTCCACGCCGTCGTGGAGCAGCTCAATCGTCGACCCCGACTCGTCGTGGACGAGACGCCTCAGGCTGTATCCGAAGATGGGAGCCAAGAGCAGGTAGCGAACGCCGATGTGGTGCTGCAGCGCCTCCGTGTCCGTCGGCCGCTCGGGGACAGGACCCGCGGGTTCCTCCGTCACGAGCGCCGAAACCAACCGGCGCCGAAACTCCGACAGCGTGACTCGCTGCGTGTCGGCATCGGTCACCTCATCGTCGGGGGCGCCGATGACGAAGTCGACCAGCGTGTTGTCCGGCATGCGACGGTCGACGGTGAGCGCCGTGATCCGAGCGCCCGTGATCATCGCAAACGCGAAGAACTGGGGGCCGATGATGTCGCAGAGTGCCTGGAAGCTCCCGATGCCTTCCCCGATGCGCTCGAACCATCCGTCTGTCCGGATTGGCTCGAGCGAGAAAGTTTGGGCTTCGGCCATCTCGGGCACTTTATCGGAAAGTGCGGCATCACCTAATGGGTGATTTTTCAGGACCCACCCGCAAAGCCTCCCGCGCCCGTTCGTGGCAACATCGATCGAACGGACGCGCGAGCTGCTGCCCGCTGGGTCCTGGACGACGTCGGACGAGACGCACGTGGGCTGGTGGTCGGCCACGCCGGCGCGCTAGAAGGTGCCTCCTCGATGCCTTTCGCAGCCGCCGGCTCGCCCAGCCCCCGCGTGGTCCAGCGGGCGCTCCTTTCCTGGTACCGAACCCATCGGCGCGATTTGCCCTGGCGCCGAGCCGGAGACGCTTACGCGGTCTGGGTGAGCGAAGTCATGCTGCAGCAAACCCGCGTCAGCGTGGCCGTCGACTACTTCGAGCGTTGGATGCGCCTATTTCCCTCGGTGGAGGCACTGGCAGAAGCGAGCGAAGCCGAGGTTCTCCACGCGTGGCAGGGCCTCGGGTACTACACGCGCGCGCGCAAGCTGCGCGAGGGCGCGATGTTCGTGCGGGACCACTTTGGCGGCCGCCTCCCGAAGACGGTCCCGGAGCTTCTCGAGATCCCCGGAGTCGGACGCTACTCGGCTGGGGCCATCGCGAGCATCGCCTACGGCTCCCGGGCTCCCATCGTCGACGGCAACGTCGTGCGGGTTCTCTGTCGGCTGTACGGCCTCCGTGGCGATCCGGCCAAGGCGAAGGTCACGCGGGTGCTCTGGAGTCTGGCGGCGCGCTTGGTCCCGGAGGCGGATCCCGCTGATTTCAATCAGGCGATGATGGAGCTCGGTGCTCTCGTCTGCACACCACGCCAGGCTCGCTGCTTCGAGTGTCCGCTCGCAGGAAAGTGCGTCGCACGACGCGAGGAGTCGGTCGAACGGCTTCCGGAGGTGGCCAAGCGTCCCCCACCGACCCCGGTTCGGATGGCTGCGGCCCTTGTCGAGCGGCGCGGGCGGTGGCTCGTAGCGCAGCTTCCATCGGACGCGCCCCGCTGGGCTTCGATGTGGACCTTCCCGACGGCGGAGCTCGCGGATGGAGAGTCCCCTGACGCGGGAGCACTTCGCGCCGCCCGAGAGACCGCAGGGCTCTCCATTTCCCCCGCGGGTGAGCTCATGCAGGTCAAGCACCAGGTGACGAGGTTTCGGATCACCCTGCACGCGATCGAGTGCAGGGCTCCGCGAGGCGCGATCCGAGCACGGAATGCGCAGAGCGTCGCTTGGAAGGCGCCCGAGGAGCTCGAAGAGCTGGCGATGCCAGTAGCTCAGCGCCGGATTGCTCGGCGCCTTTCGTAGGAGAACCGGGCAGCGGCCGGGCGCTGATTCCACCCGTGCACTGATCCCTCTTTCCCGACCACTTGGATCGGTATCCCGACGGATCGGGAATTTTTTCTAGTCGATCGGGAATTTCACCTCAGTCACCTGCATACCGGCCGGCCGCCGGCGACGCTCACTCGGATTCGTCGAGCTTTGGTAGGACGCCCCCGGGTCGTCCGTGGTGCGGGACGACGTCTTCTTTTGGTTCCCACGAAGAAACGAAGCGACTGCGTGTTCTCGAGTAGTAGAGACAGCCGACCTCGGAGAGAGGGCGACTGCGTATGAAGCGCTCTGCTTCGCCGAGAGCGGCAATCCAACGTTCTTTCAGCTCCGCGAGATCTGGCGAGTGCCGCAGGTGAAGTCGAGCGAAGTCCTCGGGGTGGTAGCGCCCCTTTCGACGGAGTAGCGAGAGAATCCCCTGCGGGGTGAACCCAGGGTCCTTCCCGGCAGCGGCCCACACGAGGGCTCCCAGTCCCAAAATGTGCTCGTCGACGTCGAGCACGTCGAGAAAGTCGCGAGCCTCATCGCGTCCAATCAGGGCCAGCACCTTGTTGATCGCCAGATCCACCGGATGAAGCTGAAAGCCGGCCGTTTCGCGCCGGATGGGAGGCATAAAGCGCCAGGCCGAGTCGTGCGCCCACTCGATCTTCGTCGCTTTGTCGCGCTTTTTGACGATGGCGCGAACGAAGCCCGGCTGCTGGAAGAGGACGTCGACTGAATAGCCGGCAGCGGTGAGGACGTCCCGGTCTTCCTGGAACGCGCTTGCGACGCGTTCCACGGAATCATGGAAGTAGTCCAGGTCGTTGCTGTAGCGCTTGGAGTTCGGCTCAATGTGGAGGGCCGCGCCGCCGGCCAGGTAGCTGTCAGGGGTGCGGTTCTGCGCGAGTCGCCGAGCGATCCCCGTCTGGAAATCGGTGAGGGGCATGGCGCTAGTGTCCCGAGTCCGCGGTTTGCTCCACCAGCGCTCGGGCGACTTCGAGGCCGCGACGACCACCGTGCTCGCTCAGTCCCTGGACGACCCACGGTATGTCTTCCTGACGCACGCGATAGTTTGGATCCGAAGACCAGAAGCACTGCGCGTGGAAGGTCCGAAAGGCGCGTCGCGCTTCGCGAACGCGCACCATGTCACGCGCCGCCTCCGATGAAAGAGTGCGCCGGCTTCTCTTGCCACCGCGGCGGCCGATTTCCGCCAGGTACTTTCGGATGCCGTCTTCCACCGGCACAAGCATGACCCGCTTACGATAGATGTCCAGTGAAACTCAATATTTGCGCTCCCAGATCCTCGGCCCCCGCGGGACCACGAGCACCGCTTCGGACTCGTCCGCCAGCGCGCGCTCAGGTCCGTTCATACCCGGAGGGACCCAGGGGCGTCCGCCGTAGCTGCAACGCCCCGCGCGTCGGCGCGCCTCAAATGCTCAGCGGATCGAGCTTCTCGGGGTCGACGCCGAGGTCCTTGATCGCCTTGGCTACGGTCTTTCCGTCGACTTTGCCCTGCTTGCGGAGAGCGTCGAGGGCACCGATGACGATCGACTCCTTGTCGATCTCGAAGTGGCGACGGAGTGCTTCGCGCGTGTCGCTCATGCCGTAACCCTCGGTGCCGAGCGACGTCAGATCGCCGGGCACCCACTCGCGCACCATGTCGGGCAGCGCCTTGACGTAGTCGCTCGCGGCGATGAACGGCCCCTCGGCGCCCGCGAGGGCACGGCTGATGAAGGGCACCTTCGCGTCCTGCTCCGGATGCAGGCGATTGTGTCGGTCGCATGACAGCGCGTCGAAGCGCAGCTGCTGGTAGCTCGTGACGCTCCATACGTCGGCCGAGACACCGTAGTCGTCCGCGAGGATCTGCCGCGCCTCGAGCACCCGGTTCAAGATCGGACCGCTACCGAGCAGCTGCACGTGCTTGTCCTGCTTCTTCTCGGCTTCCGAGTAGCAGTAGATGCCGCGGATGATGCCGTCCTTCACCGCCGCCATCCGCTCCGGATCGTCCTTGCCGGAGTTCGGATGACCCGGCATGGGCGGCATCTGGAAGTCCTCGTTGTAGACGGTGATGTAGTAGAAGATGTTCTCCTCGTCGGTGTACATCCGACGCATTCCGTCTTCGATGATGGTCGCGAGTTCGAAGGCGAAGCCGGGGTCGTATGCCTTCACGCTGGCGAACGCCATGGCGTTGAGCAGGCTGTGGCCGTCTTCGTGCTGCAGGCCTTCGCCGTTCAGCGTGGTGCGACCGGCCGTCGCACCGAGCAAGAAGCCGCGCGCCATCATGTCGCCCGCCGCCCAGATTTGATCGCCAACGCGCTGGAACCCGAACATCGAATAGAAGATGTAAAACGGGATCATCGGCTCGCCCTGCACGCTGTACGACGTCGCGGCAGCGGTGAACGACGCCATGGCGCCGGCTTCGGTGATGCCCTCTTCGAGCACCTGACCGTTCTTGGCCTCCTTGTAATAAAGGAGCTTGCCCTTATCGATCGGCTCGTAGAGCTGTCCTTCGGCGGCGTAGATGCCGACCTGGCTGAAGAGCGCATCCATGCCGAAGGTACGCGCTTCGTCCGGAATGATCGGCACCACGCGGCGGCCGATCTTCTTGTCGCGAATCATCTTCGCCAGAAGGCGCGCGAACACCATCGTCGTCGACGCCTCGCCCTTGGCCATGCCGCCGGCGAACTCGTCGTAAAACTTCTCTTCCGGGATATCGAGCGGCACCGGCGCCGACGTGCGCCGCGACGGGATGACGCCGCCGAGCTCCCGACGACGCTCGAGCATGTACTCGACCTCCGGGCTGTCCATGCCCGGGTGGTAGTACGGTGCTTCTTTCAGCGTATCGTCCGAGATGGGGAGCTCGAGCTTGTCGCGGAACGCGCGCAGCTCCTCGATGCCCATCTTCTTCTTCTGGTGGGTGACGTTCACCCCTTCGAAGCCCTCACCGAGCGTCCAGCCCTTCACGGTGTGACAGAGGATGGCGACGGGCTTGCCCTTGCCCTGGAGCTGAGTGGCGCGATGGTAGGCCGAGTACAGCTTGCGGTAGCTGTGACCACCCCGGCGCAGCCGCATGATCTGATCGTCGGTGAGATCCTTCACCGTCTCGAGCATGCGCGGATCGCTGCCGAAGAACTGCTTGCGGATGTAGTCGCCCGGAGCGTTCGTGAAACGCTGCCATTGACCGTCCACCGTCGCGTTCATGTGCCGGAGCAGCACGCCGTCGGTGTCTTTCTCGAGGATCGGATCCCACTCGGGGGCCCAGATCACCTTGATGACCTCCCAGCCAGCGCCTCGGAAGATCGCCTCGAGCTCCTGGACGATCTTGCCGTTGCCACGCACCGGGCCATCAAGGCGCTGCAAGTTGCAATTGATCACGAAGACCAAGTTGTCGAGCTTCTCGCGGGCGGCGATGCTGAGCTGCCCGAGCGATTCCGGCTCGTCGCACTCGCCGTCGCCCATGTAACACCAAACCCGCTGGTTTTCGGTGTTCTTGAAGCCACGGTTCTGCAGATAGCGCGCGAAGCGAGCCTGGTAGATCGCCGAGATGGGCCCGATACCCATGCTCACCGTCGGGAACTGCCAGTACGTCGGCATAAGACGCGGGTGCGGATAGGAGCTGAGCCCCGCGCCGCGCTCCACCTCGCGCCGGAAGCGATCCATCGCCTCGGTCGAGATGCGCCCCTCGAGGAAGGACCGCGAGTAGATGCCGGGAGCAGCATGCCCCTGGTAAAAAACCATGTCCCCACCGCCCTCGGCGTCGGGACCGCGGAAGAAGTGGTTGAAACCCACCTCGTAGAGGCTGGCGCTCGACGCGTAAGTCGAGAGATGCCCGCCGATGCCCGAAAAGCTGGTGTTCGCCCGCTGCACCATGGCGACGGCGTTCCAACGGATGATCCGCCGGATGCGCTTCTCCATGTCCCGGTCCCCGGGGAACTCCGGATCTTCCCAGGTCGGGATGGTGTTGATGAAGTCCGTGACCAGCGGGCCCTCGGGGGCCACGCGGTGCTTCCGGGCGCTCTCCAGGACACGACGCAAAAGGTAACGCGCGCGATCTCCACCCTCGTGGTCGATCACCGACTCGAGAGACTCAATCCACTCTCGCGTCTCCTGGGGGTCTTTGTCTGTCGCTTCGGGCAGGTAGGTGCTCACGGTGGTGTCCTCTCGGAAGGGATGGCGCCTTCGCTCACGCGCCTCCCGCTTGGGAGCTGTTGGCTGGCCGCACGGAGTCCGGGAACTGTCCTGGTCACCGCTTGCTCACTTCGCTCGGGTTCAATGGCCGACTCGCGAGTGGGCGCCCACGCCTTGCGGGGGCGTTCTTAGCCGCTCGCCCGCTCGGAGTCGAGAGGGGTCATTCGGAATCAGCTGACGAAACCAGCAGGAAACTGTTGAAGATCACGGGCATTTTCCACAGCGTTGTCTCAACGCGCTGCGCTACTTGCCAAGGTGCGGTTGTCACCGTGGCTGGTGCGGCCGCTCTCATGCGTTACGTATGACACTGGCCCGCGAGCGCAACCTCTTGCGGGCGCGGCTCGTCAGAACAATTTCCGAAGCGCGACGGAGGCTCTGATGCTCCCCTCCCCCGGTCGCCGCCTCGGGCCCTCATTTTCATCGAATGTCTCTCCTCTCGGTCGCCATCTGGCTCCTCGTCGCTACCGCCATTCTCGCTCTCGGGCACTTCTATCTATGGAAGCGTCTCATCCGGGACGCCCACCTGCCCCGGCGTTGGCACCTCGCGCTTTCGACCCTCTGCATTTTCTCCGTTTTTGCCCAACCCGCGGCACTCGTCGTGGCGCGCCGCTTTCCCCGTGACGAAGTGAGCGGGCTGGCCTTCGCGAGCTTCGCCTGGATGGGCATGCTCTCGATGCTCTTTGCCGTACTCGTCTCCGTCGATGTGGTACGCCTGACCGTTCGGACGGTGCATGTGTTCCGGTCGAGGTGGCACGCGTCGGAGCCAGGTGGAGAGCCGGCACCCGCGGACCCCACGCGGCGCGCCGCGCTGGGACGCCTCGTCGCAGGGGCGGTCGCGGTCTTGGGGTTCGGGCTCGGGGGTCGAGCAGTGAGCGAAGCGCTCTCCCGCTTCCGGGTGAAGAACGTCGAGATTTCCCTAGCGAAGCTACCGAAAGCCCTGGACGGATTCCGGATCGTTCAGATCACCGACGTGCATATCGGCCCGACGATCGGCAAGGAGTTCATCGAGCTCATGGTGGCGGAGACGAATGCTCTCGAACCCGATCTCGTCGCCATCACGGGTGATCTCGTGGACGGCAGTGTCGAGCACCTCTCGGAGCACACCGCCCCGCTGGCCCGATTGAAGGCACGGCACGGCACCTTCTTCGTCACCGGAAACCACGAGTACTACTCGGGCGTCGAGAGTTGGGTAACCGAGCTTACCCGGCTGGGGGTGCAGGTGCTTCGCAATGCGCACGTCTCCGTTGGTGAGGGGGAAGACTCCTTCGATCTGGCGGGAGTCAATGATTTCCGCGCGGGGCGCTACGGCGACGGTCCCGACTTGAAGCGGGCGCTACAGGGTCGCAATCCCGCGCGAGAGCTCGTGCTTCTCGCTCACCAACCTCGCGCCGTGCTCGAAGCCCAAGGGCACGACGTGGGACTTCAGCTCTCGGGACACACCCACGGCGGGCAGTTCTGGCCCTGGAATTGGGTGGTGCATCTGATCCAGCCGGTCGTCGCGGGCCTCGCCCATTTTGGACGCACCGCGATCTACGTGAGCACCGGAACGGGGTATTGGGGCCCTCCAATGCGCCTCGGCACCGAAGCGGAGATTACGGTCGTCGCACTGCGATCGGGTCAGGCCTGAGCTGGTGACTGGAACCCGGCCCGTCCAAGAATCGGTCATCCGTTCGCCTGAGCGAGTTTCGGGACGACATGGATGGGTCCGGTTCCGCGGCGTGGGTTGTCTGCTGCTGGTCACCCTCGCGAGCGCGTGCCGGCGCGATGCAGGAGCGGCGGCGGAGGCTTCGCCCGCGCGAGCCGGGCCTCCGCCAGTCCGCTCCCTGGGCGAGGCACCACCCCCTCTGTCCGCGAGCGCACTCGCACCTGAACCGCCCGAACCGCAGGGAGGGATCCACGGGATACCAGCAGTCGAGCGCTCGGAACGAGAGGACCCGCGGCCGACCCCGCCCACTGGTCGAGCCGATCGCGATCCCGACAACGACGACCAGCTCGGGCCACCCGCCCCAGTCGCTGACTGCCACGCGCAACTCGAACGAGCCGGTGCAGATTTTCGGCCCGCAAAGCTCCCGCTTCGCAACCAGGTGCGCGGCATCCCCACCTGCGGAGCCCATGACGCAGTGCTCCTCCGGCGGGGGCCAACCGGCATCGAGCTCCGTCCCCCGGCCCTCGTCACGTGCCACCTGGCCCTCGCCTGGGTCGATCTCGAGGCGCTGATTCAAGAGGTCGCCGAGCAGCACCTAGAGCGACAAACGGTTTACCGTTTGTCGCGACCAAACAAGCAACTGGAGCGCCGATTCGTGCAGCACGCCGAAGCCGAGCAGGCGAAAACCCGCCCCCTCGCAAGAGGTGGGGGCGGGTTTTGCAGGCGCCCTGAAGGCAAACCGATCGGCGCTCTGGCACCTCGGTGACGCGCGTGCAGCAGGGTGGCACCTACAACTGCCGGAAGATGGCGCGCTTCGACCTGATTAGCGAGCACAGCTATGGAAATGCCATCGACGTGCGCTCCTTCATTCTGGCTGATGGCCGCTCGGTGAGCGTGGAGAAGCACTTCGGACGGCTCGACTCCCCCCCAGCCACGGATCGCGCGCATTTCCTTCGCGGACTGGGCGAAGAGGCGTTCGATCGGGGAATCGTCAGCGTGTCCCTCGGTCCCCACTGGGATGCCCTCCACCGAGATCACTTCCATTTCGACATGGCCCGCTATCGAGTGGACGGAAGCCGTCCTGCTTCGGAGCGCTAGTCGCATTGCCTCACGGCGGCTCCCACCCTGGCTCCGGATGTAAGTAGAATCCGGGTTCCCTGGATGTAACAGCTGCGTGACGCTACGGTGCCTACCCGACCTTGCTCGCTGGAATTCGAAATGGGCTCCGCCGGCTCGGTCCGGAGCTCGAGGACAGGACCTTTTCCGGCGGCCTCGTGCTAGCCAGCTTGGCCGTGGGCGAGCTCGCCCTCACGGGTTCGTCTCCGGTCATCCTGCTCTGGGGCGGCTGCGTCGCCTGGATAGCGGGAGGACTCCTTGGATTTGCCGCGGCCTCCGGAGAGCGAGCCGCGCGGCTTCTGCCTCGTTGGGCTCAGCTTCTCCTTCACCTGCTGCTCGCGTGCGCGATCGCGGCCGTCGTGGCGGTCGACCTCGATGCCTTCGCAAAGCTCTCGGGAACCTACGAGCGTCTCGCTTGGATTGCGCTGGGAGCGAGCCTTGGACTCGGACTTCTCTGCGCAGGCGCGTCGTTCGCCCAGCAATCGAGTCGAACCGAGCCCGGCGGGTGGCTCGCGAGTCGCGGTCCTCGAATTCGCTGGGCGGGACGCGGGCTGCTCTTGGTGAGCGCGGGTGCGTTGATATGGGTGGATCTGAATGCATTCCCCCTCACCTACCCCAGCGCGCACCACGCCCTGCGGTGGGCCACGTGGTGGACGCTCGTCGCGCTGGTCTGGACGTTCCCCGGGCGCCCTCGCTTCGCGTCTTCACCGAAGGTGCGGATCGGACTGCGTTTGACCGCAGCGTTCGCCATCGCATTTCCCGTGATCACACTGACACCCGACGAACGACCCGCGGTGCACACCCTCGTGAACGGTCGCTTCTCCGGGCGATCCATGCGCTTGGTGCGAACACTCACCGACGTCGACGGCGACGGCTACGCCATGGTGATCGCAGGAGGAGACTGCGCGCCATTCGATCCGAAAGTGAACCCCGGCGCGGACGAGATCCCCGGAAATGGGATCGACGAAAACTGCCTCTTGGGTGACGCGTCCACATCGCGCCAGGCACAGGAAGTTCCGCCCAAGCCGACCGAGCCGTCGCCCGTCAGCGTCGTTCTGGTCACCATCGATACCCTGCGTCCCGATCGCATGAGCCTCTACGGCGCCCGGCGGTCGACCACACCGAGGATCGCGGCCTGGGCAAAATCGGCCCTGCGCTACGAGCACGCATACTCGGCAGGCGCTTGGACGTCCCTTTCGCTGTCGTCACTGTTTCGAGGCCTCTACCCGCGTCGCCTCGAATGGGGTTGGGTCTACGAGACGAACCGGCTGCGCCTTCTGACGAAGCCGTTCGAAGGCAAGCTCCGCAGCCAAGAGAAACCGATCAAGACGTTCGCGGTTCCTCTCCGCGACGAAAACATCACCCTGGGGAAGCTGCTCTCGCGCCGCGGCATGCGCACGGTCGCGGTCGTCGACGACAGCAGATCACAGTTCCTCGAGCCGGAGATGAACATCGCCGGCGAGTTCGACGACTATTCCCTCATCGAGCACGTGCGGGGGATCCCGCGTGACGACGATGGGGTCACCAAGCTCGCGATCCGGAAGCTCAAGAAGCTCGCCCAATCGCCGGAGCCGTTCTTCTTGTGGGCGCACTACTTTGGCCCGCACGAGGATCCCCGAGCAAAACACGGCAAAAACCGTTACGGAGAAGGCCCCGCCGATCGCTACGATCACAAGCTCCGCTACACCGATCGTCAAGTCGGCGAGTTCCTCGAACGAGTCGACGAACTCGCCAAGAACCGCCCGCTCGCAGTGGTGCTGACGGCCGATCACGGGGAGCGCTTCCGCAAGGCGAACCGAGGCCATGGCGGTGACCTGACCGATGCCAATGTACACGTTCCCCTCTTGGTGCGCGGCCCCGGATTCGAACCCGGGGTAACTGACCAACTCGCGAGCGTGACCGACGTGTTCCCGACTATTCTCCAGTGGACCGCAACCCCCGCACCCGACGGCCTCGACGGAATCGCTCTGCAGACGACCCACGAGAAGGGGCACCGCCCTCCGGTGATTTCGGAGACCTGGCGCTTCAAACCTGACCGCGGCCTGGGGACGGACCTGGTGGCGGCCAGCGACGGCGACTACCGAGTGGTCATGGATCTCGTGGGAAGCTCGGAAAATCTCTTCGCCCCAGCGTCTGACGCCGCTGGCGAAAAGAACCTCGTTCACGAAGTGCGTCGACCCGAGCTTTTTCGGCAGCTGAACCAGTACCTGGAAGAGAACCGCTCGGTTCGCGTGAAGGAGCCGAACGAGTCCCCGATCAAGGGCGACCAAACCCGGATCCAAGCGTCTCGCCCCAAATAAGCACGGAGGCACGTTGGTGTGGCGCGAGGCCAAGGAACTGCTCACCCGCGTGGCGCGAGGGATCGGGCTACACGCTCCGCCACCCGAAGACCATCCACGCCCGCGCTGACGATACCGCCCGCATAGCCCGCGCCCTCGCCACACGGATAAAGCCCGCCCAGTCCGATGGCTTCGAGGGTTTGGTCGTCTCGGGGCACGCGAACGGGGGCGCTGGTGCGCGATTCCACGCCGACGAGGATCGCCTCTTCGGTGAGATAGCCATGAAGCTTGCGGTCGAAGGCACGCAGTGACTCCCGAAGGCGAGCGGCGATGCCGAGGCCCGTTGCATCGAGCACCTCGTCGAGACGAACCGCGGTCAGCCCAGGAAGATAACTGGTTTTCGGAAGGGTCGATGAGGCACGCCCGGCGACGAAGTCCGTGACTCGAACTGCCGGGGCCCGGTTTTCGCCCCCACCGGCGATCTGCGCAGCGCGCTCGGCGCGCCGTTGGATTTCGATTCCCGCAAGCGGTCCTTCGAGCCCGAGGCCGCGCACGTCCTCGACCTCGACTCCCACCACGAGTCCAGAGTTCGCAAACGGCGAGTCGCGTTTCGAAAGGCTCATGCCATTGACAACCAGGTGCCGTCCGTCGGTCATCGCCGGGACGATCCATCCCCCCGGGCACATGCAGAACGAGAACACGCCGCGCTCGCCCACTTGGTGCGCGACGCGGTAAGAGGCCGCCGAGAGCTTCGGGTGTCCGGCGTGCTTGCCGTACTGGATTCGGTTGACCAGGGCTTGTGGATGCTCGATGCGAACACCCAGAGCAAACGCCTTGGCTTCGAGCGGCAGCCCCAGGCCAGCGCAGATCTCGAACACGTCTCGCGCCGAGTGCCCGGTCGCCAGAACCACCGCATCTGCTTCGAGTTCCTCCCCGTCCGCGAGACGGACTCCGGAGACCCGGCGGTCGCTCCCCTCACCGCGCGTAAGCACCTCGGTGACGCGCGCTCCAAAGCGAAAGCTCACGCCGCAGCCTTCTAGCCGACTCCGCATACCGGAAATCACCCGCGGCAAGAGGTTGCTCCCGATGTGAGGACGCGCCTCCGTGAGGATGGCGGGAGGAGCCCCGTGCAGAGCGAGTACCTCCATCACATCACGCACGTCTCCACGCTTGTGACTGCGCGTGTACAGCTTGCCGTCGCTGTAGGTGCCGGCGCCGCCCTCTCCGAAGCAGTAGTTGCTGTCGGGATCCACGCTGCCGCGAGCGTTCAGGAGCTTGAGATCCCGTCGACGCGGCTGCACGGGTTTGCCCCGATCGAGCACGGTGCACGCGACCCCGCGTCGCGCGAGTTCATAGGCGCAAAACAGACCCGCGGGGCCGTCGCCCACGACGATGGTCCGCGACGGACCCCTGACTTCTCGCGGATGCGGCTCCCCGAGCGGGGCGTCCGGAGTGGCATTGAGCTCTACCAGAAGGTGGAAGCTGATCTTGCCACGGCGCGCATCGAGAGAGCGCTTGCGAAGGGCCAGCTCGGGGAGGTCGTCCGAGCGAACGCCAAGCTTCCGCGCCACGGCCCGGCGTAACGCATCGGAGTCGTCGGCGTCATCCAGCCCGAGGTGGACGATGATCTCATCAGGCAGCTTTCCCGGCACGAGTGCGGCCTACGACGATCGGGGCGAAACGCAAAGCCTTGACGACCGCGGGGACGCGAGCGACCGGGGCTCCGGTCACTTCTGGTCGGACTTCTCGCTGCCCTTCGGCTTGGGCGCATCCTTGGGCGGACCCTTGGGGCCGTCCGCGACCTTTCCACTCTTCATCTTGTTGCCCCCCGCCGGCCTCACGATGGGCAGCGCATCGAAGGCCGCTTTCAGTTTCGCCTCCATCTCCTTCAGCTTCTCGGGCTCCTTCTCGGAAAGATCGTTCTCCTCGGCGGGGTCGTCCTTCAGGTTGAAGAGCAGCTTCTTCCAGCCCGTGTCATAGATGACGAGCTTGTAGTCACCGACCACGATCGCCCGGCGCTCCGGGTTGTTCGTGTCTTCGGTCAGCTGGGTGACGATCGGTTCGCGGCTCTTCGGCTCTTCGGCGCCGTAGATTTCGGGAACGAGCGACTGCCCCTGAAAGCCTTCCAGGGGCTTCATGCCCATCAGATCGACGATGGTCGGCGCGATGTCGATGTGCGTCCGAGGCTCCTCGATGCGCTTCGGCTCGGCACCGGGCGCTTTGACGATGAGCGGCACGCGAGTGAGCACGTCCCAGATCTCGAAGGCATGCTTGTACATGCCATGCTCTCCGAAGGTCTCTCCGTGATCGGCGCTCACGATGAGTGCGGTGTTTTCCCACCACGGCTGCTGCTTTGCAAAGTCGAGGAACTTTCCGATCCAATGATCCGTGTACCATATCTCCGAGTCGTAGCGGCCTCGGTTGTCCTTACCGAAGTCGGGTGACTCCTCGTGCCGCACGTACTGATCGTGCGGGTCCATCAAATGGCTCCAGAGAAAGAACTGGCCCTTCACGTTCTTCTCATCGGAAAGAAGGTCGATGATGGCTGGGATGCTCCTGTCGCTGGTGACGCTCTCGTCGGTCTGCGCGTTCCAAGTGAGCCCTGGCACCATCCTCCAAATGTCGAAACCTTGCCTGAGCCCTTTGGCGCGATCGAAATAGAGGTGCGCCTGCACGGCCATCGTGGTGATGCCCTTGTCCTGCATCGCCTCAGTAATCCACTCGTTGGAATCGAAGTAGTTCGTGAAGAACGTGCCGGTCCGGTAGAGCGTCGAGGCGTACTGACCCGACATCAGCGTGGCCACCGTCTGCGCCGTGTAGCTCGAAACCGAGCGGTGGTTTTCGTACACGACGCTCTCTTTGGCGAGATCGGTGAGGTTTGGCGCAATCGCCTTGTCGTAGCCCTGCCAGGGCATGTCGGCGCGCATTGCGTCGATCGTGAGCATGATCACGTTCAGAGGCTTTTCCGGGCGCTTCGGCTTCTCCGGCTCTTTCGGAGCTTCCTCCACCGGCGCGCTAGCCGTGGCAGCCGTCGGTGCCGCAGCTTGCCGGTGATCCTCCGGCTTCGGTTCGGGCTTTTTCTCGCAAGCGGTGAGCGCGAGAAAAGACAGTGTGATGGAAGCGGTCGCTGCGCGTTGAATCCTGAGCACGAGTCGTAGCTAGTCACCATCCCGGCGGGCTGCAAGCCGCGTCGATCCGGGCTAGCCCAGTTCTCGGGGCGGAAAACCGGTCGCGCCCTGGTTCATGCGATGTGGAGCAAGCCCGAGGACGACACTCCCTCAACGCCGATAGTGTGCTCGAACAGCCTTCCGGGCTTCACCGCATCACGTGCGGCGTGCAAGTCGCGACCGAGATGCGTGAAGTAGAGGATCTGCACCTTGTCGCTGAGCTCGCCCAGGATCTCGAACGCTGCACACGCTCGATCGTCATCGAAGTCGACGAATAGATCGTCGAAGACGAGGGGCACCGCACTGTGGTGCGCGAAATGCTGCTCGAGGCTCGCGATGCGCAACGCCAGGTACAGTTGCGCCCGAGTGCCTCGACTGAGCTGGTGCACCTCGATGTCCTTTCCGTCGCGCACGCAGCGAAGCACTCGTTCCCCCACCCCAACGCGAAGCCCCGAGTACTTGCCGAGGGTGAGACGCTGAAAGTGCTCGTCCGCGCGCGAGAGAATGGGACCCTGGTATCTCTCGGCGTAGCGAGTCACTTCTTGATCGAGAAGAACCTTGGCAGTTCGCGTCACGAGGTACTGCTGGAGGGCCCGTTTCACCGACGACAGATGCGTCTCGACACGTTGCTGGGCGAGAGCG
The DNA here is from genome assembly GCA_050289625.1 of Polyangiaceae bacterium. Lineage (GTDB taxonomy): Bacteria > Myxococcota_A > Polyangia > Polyangiales > Polyangiaceae > NIC37A-2. The sequence goes on from JBNKGC010000045.1 coordinate 24,730, forward strand.
GCGTCTTCGGAACGATAGCGATCGAGCCCCATTTCCAGAGCGAGCACGTCTTGAGACGCCCCACGAACTTCGTCGTCGAGCTCCTTCTGCTCGCGCTCGAGCTCGTCGATGCGGGAAATCAGCTCGTCGTGCTGGATACTCTGGGCTTCTTCAATCAGCTCCGAAAGCGATCCGGCACCAGCCTTGGAGCGCAGCGCTTCTTCCAAATTGGTGATCTGGTCGTCGAGGGCCCGCGCCTTGCGCAGAGAAGCTTCGACTGCCGGAAGGTCGGTCGTCGACGCGACTCCAGCCGCGCGCGTGAGCTCGTCGAGGCGCGCCTTCGCAGCAGCTGCTCGAGCGTGGACGGTGGCCTGGCGCGCCTTGCGCTCTCCGAGCTCAGCCTCCAAGCGCTTGGCCTCCCCATCGACCTGCCTTGCGTCCCGCACGCGGGCGATGAACGCATCGGCGGCATCCACGTGATCCCGTTCGAAGAGCTCGGGGGCGTGATGCTGGACGAGACCATGCAGCTGCTCGGCAAAGCTCCGGGAATCGCGCTCCATTCCCCGCACGCGCCGGCGCATTTCGCGCGCCTCGTCGAGCGCCCGTGACAGCTCCGTCAGATCCGACAGCTTGGCTTGGGCCTCCTCCGGCGTGCTGTCGCCCGCAATGCCGATCGACCGCACCGCAGCATCCCAAGCCGCCGACCACTTTTCGAGCTCTGCCGCCGCAGCCCGCGCTGCTTCCTCGTACTCGGTCACTCGGTCTTCGAGTTCAGCGACTTTTGCGCGCGCGCTTCGAATCGTATCGAGGCGGCGTCGGGTCTCGGCAAGCCTCCGCTCCGCGCGATCGATCAGCGCGCCGAGGGCCGGAAGCAGGCTCGATGACGCGTCTTCGTCGGAGACGCTTTCCCCGTCACCCCGCAAGGCTCGGGCCAGGTCGCGCTGCGCCGCGCAGAGCTCCTCATCAACGACCCGATGTTCCGCGTCGCGCGCCGCCTTGCGTTCGAGAACGTCGAGCAGCTCTGCCAGGCGCCGGCGTCGCTCCATCATGTCGTCGGGCTCCGGGGCGGAGACACCGACTTCCGCCCAGCGAGCACTCCACCGCACCGACCACTGTTCGGCCCGCATCTCGAGCGCGGCTCGCTCGTCGTGCGCCGCTCCGAGGCTTCGCACGGCGTCGTCGCGCTCCCTCGACAGGGTCGCGAGGGCCGTGACCCGATGCGCCTCACGGCGCAGGCGATCGGCGACGCCATCGGTCTCGGCGACTTTCTCGCGCAGCCGCTCGCACGCTGCCTCGAATGCTACCAGCTGCCCCCGCGTCGCGCCCTTCAACTCGGAAAACATCGCATCGCGCTCGAGGCGAAGTGACGCGAGCCCCTCCTCACTCGGAACGTCACCCTCGGCACGCAGTGCTTCAATCCGGGCTTCGATGTCGAAGAGGCGCGCTTCGGCGGTCGCGCGCGTCTGCTCGACCCGACGAAGATCATGCCCGAGCGTCTCCCGCTCTCGTCGACCACGCTCGACTTCGCTCTCCGAAGGGAGGGCACTTGCGAGACGCCGAGCGTCGGTGTCGATGCCGAGCACCGCCTGAAGCCGCGCCACGCGCTCCGTCAGCTCGCAGCGCTCTCGCTCGAGCTGGCCAAGCCGCGCGAGCTGCACACGCGCGTCCTTGCCGCGACCCAGGGCATCCTCCAAAGCGCGCGAGTCGACGGGGGCAGGCTCCTCCGAAGCCACCCTCTCCGCGCGAGTCAGTTCCCGTCGGCTCTGTTCCGAAAGGCGCGCGGTCTGGGTCGCATTGGCCGAGAGTTCGCCGTAACGCGCGGCAAGACGGCGAATCCGCCGTTCGACCTCAGCCTCCACCCGGAGCTTTTCGGCTTCCTCGGGGCCTCCGTCGTAGCCAAGGGCGCGGAGCAAGCGCCGGACTTCGTCTTCGAGCGCTTCGAGCTTGCCGCGACGCTTGGGAAGATCTTCGCGCGCCTTGATCTCGGACCCGATCTGGTTTCGCAGGGCCGCCAGACGCTCATCATCGACTTCGAGCAACGAAGGACTTTGAGGAAGGGCCGCAAGACGCTCGGTCCGATCTGTCACCTCCTGCGCAAGGCGCGCGAGTTCGAGCTCGGCGTCCCGAAGATCAGCCTGGGCGCGAGCGCGGATTTCGTCGGCATCCTCCGGCAAACTCGGAAGCGCGCCAAGCTCCGCCCGAGCGCGTTTCGCATCGATCCAACGCGACACGTCCGAAAGCACCGACCCGAGTCGCGTGAGCCTGGCCAGTTCGCCCCGCACGACTCGGCGCTTTTCTTCGAGCCGCTTCGCTTGCTCGACCGCCTCGTCGTAGTGCTTCTTCTGTTCGCGCCACTTCTCCGGGGGGCGCACTGCAATGCGCGCTTCCTTCTTGGCTTCGGAAAGCAGCACGAGAGCGCGATTGAGTTCCGGTTTCTGCCCGCGCTGGCGGTACAAGGCATTCAGCTCCTCTTGCAGAGCTTCGAGCACCCGCCGCGCATCCGCACCCGCCGTGCCTGCCGCGAAGAGACCTTCTTCGCTACCTCCGAGCAGCGCCTCGGCGCCACTCTCGAGCTCGTCCTGATCGAGACCAAAGCGGGACTGAAACGATCGCTCGTCGAGCCCACGGAGGAAGGCGTCGAGCGCGCCGTCGGGAAGCGGATGCCCATCGAGGTCGACGAGCGAGTCCTTCCGACGCTTGAGACGGGTGAACGCGAGCTCCTCGGTTCCTCGTTCGATGACGGCAGCCACCGCCAAGTCGGACGACGCGTGTAGGTGGGCATCGCGGCTTTGGTGCGGCATTCCGAAAAGCAATCCGGAGACAGCACGAAGCGACGTGCTCTTGCCCGCTTCATTCGGGCCGAACACGATGTGAAGCCCGCCGGGGGCGCCTCCCGAGAGGTCGAGTCGTTCGTCCGTGAAGGGACCGAAGGCTTTGAGGTGCAGGGATCGAAATCTCATCGAGCCGTGCCCTCGCCGAGAAAGCGGGCCAAAAGCAAACGCTCCGCGTCCTCGACCAAGGACGGCATGCTCGACGCAGCGTCCTGCAGAACTTCGTTCGGCAACCCCTCGAGACCACTCAGTACCTCGCGCCTCAAGCGGTCGAGCTCGTCGTCGTTCGCGCGGATGGCTTCGAGGCTCCGGAAGAGCTCGCCGAGCGCATCCTCCCGACCCGCCAGCGTTTCCGGGTCGATGGCGGGGCGCGTCGAAACCTCCACGCGTTCGATGTACACGCCGCCCGCATCGATCCCCACGCCGCGCAGCTCGCCCAGGAGCCGCTCCCGATCGGCAAGCAACGCTCCGTGCGCCTCGGTCGCTCCTCGCAGGATCATACGACAGGCCAGCAGGCGACCTTCGGCGGCGACTACGGCGGCTCTCATCCGTCCGGCGGCGAGCTCGAGCGCGTCGTCCAGGCCTGTGGCGCGCGAAACATCGATCTCGAGGCGCTCCCACCGCACCACGTCCAGTGCGCGGTGTTCAACGGACGCGATGCGGCCGCCGTCCACGTGGAGCAACGACGCACCCTTCGGTCCGGTTTCCCGAATGTGCCGCCCCTGGAGGTTGCCACTGAAGACCACCCACGGCTCTTCGGAAAGGACTTCGCGCCCGTGAACGTGACCGAGGGCCCAGTAGTCGTAGCCTCTCGCAACGAGCTGCTCGACCGAACAGGGAGCGTACGGCGCGTGTCCGATGCGCCCGTCGATCGCCGTGTGGAGAAGACCCACGTTGAGGGCACCGGATCGCGGCGCAGGGTACTTTTCTGCGAGGTTTTCGGTGATCTCCCGAGTGGCGTAGCCGACACCATGCACCGCAACGCCCAGCGCTTCGTAGTCCACCGTCTCCGGGCTTTTGGCAGAAAGCTCCCGCACGTTGCTCGGCGTCGCGAGGTGCCGGGTGATCTTGCTCGCGGCGTCGTGGTTGCCGCGAATCCAGGCAACCTGGACCTCGGCCTCGCGCAGGCGCGCCATTTGCTCGACGAAGAAGAGGCCCGTCGAGTAGTCACGCCAGTCGCCGTCGTAGAGATCTCCGGCGATGAGCAAGAGTTTCGCCTCCTCGTCGACGCACAGGTCGACGAGGTTTTCGAGAGCGCGGCGCGTCGCCCCGCGAACTTCGTCGACCGGAGCGCCATCGTACGACTCGAGACCGCGAAGCGGGCTGTCGAGATGCAGATCGGCGGCGTGGACCAGCTTCATCAGTTCGGGGCCGTCCATACCACGAGGTCGCCCCCAGGCGAACGCACTCGATGACAGAGAATGTCAGCCCCGAACCTGCGCTCCGCCTCGTGAACGCCACCTCGTGAACGCCACGATTGCCGTCATGCGGTCCGCCGCGGCGGCTGGTCAGCGCGCAGCTCGCGCCGCTTCCGTGGCGCGGAGGCGCTCCCCGAGCACCCGACGCAACCTGGGAAGGTCATAGCGATCGGGTCGGTCGTCTTCCGAAAAGTCAGCCACTTGCCGGACAATCTTGTCCACCTGCCCCCGAGGATGCTCGGCGATCCGGAGCGCCTCACCTAGCCTACCCAACGACGCCTTCTCGGTCTCGGTGACCACGCCATCGAGCCCCGTCATCCAGGTGGCCACCGCATAAACGAACAGTCGGTCCTCTTTCGACATGCCGGCGATGTCGATCGACTCGAAATCCACGGGCTCCTTCGTCGCGGCTTCGATTTCGGCAATCTCCTCGATCTCGAGCCCCTCTTCGAGGGCCGTGCGGACGATGGCATCAGCTTCGTCCCCGTCGAGGTGGCCGTCCGCCCACCCGACGGCGGCCAAGGCAACGAAGACGTCCCGACCCAACTTGACCGAATCGTTCATGATCTCTCCCAGTCCTGCGAACGCGTCAGCCGGCGAGCATCGCTTGCGCTGATCCAAGAAACAAGGGCAGCGCGGGACCAGCTGGGACAAATCGACGAAGCCCTGTTCGGGGTGGACTGGACGGCTGCCACCACGCTGGGAGGCACCGCGTATCCCGAGGGCTTGATCTTCGTGAACGAGGACAACGGCAGCGGCGAAATCTGGCAGATGAAACCCCGACGGCACAGGTAAGGTCCGCATCGGCAGCACCACGGTCCGCGCGGAATCGACTGGGATCTTCGACCTTTCGCCATTCGTCGAGTACCCGCCCGGGAGCGTCCTGATCACGGACAACCAAGGCTCTCCCGCGTCGATGACCGTGCTGATCAATCCGGCCACGGGCGGACAATGAAGAAAGCCCCTGTGGTGCGAGCAACGGCACCCCAAGGGCTTTCCGACTCCGAAGAGTCTCAGACCAGGCCTCGTCAGGCGTGGACTTCGGTAAGCTGACCGCCACCCGCGCCGAAGTTCGTGGTGGGAACTCCCGCCGCGGTGACCAGCGATGCGAGGAGCTGTGCGTTGGTCTTTCGCGGTGAAAAGTCCATGTACTGCCCCTGCTTAAGGAAGCCGCCGGCGTTCCCCGCCACGACGATGGGCAAGTTCGTGAACGTGTGTCCCCGCCCATCATCGATGGAGTTGGTGAGCATGATGTACGAGTGGTCGAACAACCCGTAATTTTTGAACGACTGCAGCACCTTGGCGAACGTCTTCATGCGGATGATGTCGATCTCCGCGTGTGCCGCCGCGGCGAAGGCGTCGCTTCCGCTCGCTGCATCGCTGTTCGTCTGATGGCTGATCTTGTGGAAGGTGTTGTAGTTACCCGTCGCGTTCGTTTGATAAACTGTCCCGTCCGTACCATCGCCCCACTGAAGAGCCGCCGTTCGGTTCGCTCCACAGGCAAAGGAGAGCGCAACCGTCTCCGCATGAAGCGCGACGATGTCTTCGATCATGTGCGAGTTGCGGTCGAACTGGATGCCATTCTTGAAGGCATCCAGAGCCGTCATCGTCGCTGGCGAGATGTTGCAGCCGTAGAAGTTGCCATTGCCGTCGTTGATATCGTTGATCACGTTCCCCGTGTTCATCAAGTTCAGCTCGAGCTGACGGATCCCCTCCATGTGGTTGCTGAGCCGCCGCTTGTCCTCCGAGCTGAGCTGCGGGCGCGAGACGAGGTAGTTGAACTCCTCGAGCACCACGTCGTTGACGCTCTTCTTTCGCTCGAGAAGCTCGTCGACGGCGTTCGGATCGGTGCTCGATCCGCCTCCGGTGCCGCCATTCGGGTCGTCCGTCGATCCGACACCCGTGAGCCGCTTGAAGGTCTCGTAGGGGTTGAGCTGAGCCGGGCGAGCGGGGGTTCCCGCCGAAGAGAACGACATGCGCTCGGCGATGAACGCCCCCCTCTGGGTTCCCGAATAGAGCGTCAACGGGTCGACGTTTGCCGGGTTGAGGGCGTTGGAGATGACGACGTCCGCAGAGGGACCACCTGCCGTCGAGCTGTTGCCGCCACTGGCCGGCTTGGCTCCCGTGATCGCCTGGACACACCCTTGAGCGTGACCGCAGTCGCCCGGGTTGCCGCCCGGAGCACTGACCCCGCGCAGGACGAGGAGGTGTTCAGCGAAGTCAGACAGAGGCTCGAGCGCTCTGCCGGCCAGGGTCGAGGCGGTGATCGGTCCCGTCGCAGTCGGCCACCACTTGTCCTGGATGACACCGCACTGGGCCATGATGAAGAAGCTGTAGATGGGGTTCGCGTCCTGGGCCCAAGCCGAACGGCTCTGGAGGCTCTCCAAGAACGGGAGACCGATGGCGATCCCTCCAGCTCCCCTCATGAACGCCCGGCGATTGATCTGATGTCGCTTCAACTTCCTGGTCATCACATTGCTCCTGGTCGGACGAGGAACGCGTCGCTCTTCACGAGAGCCCTCAAGATTTCTTTGATGGATCCGGTTTCGGACATGCTCACGGCGGTGAGTTCGTCGAGCAGCGCCTGGTCGGCCTCGACGACGTCGCGCTGGAGCGCGTAGCTCATGAGGTTCTTTGCGAAGCAGCCGTGGGCTTCTGTGCTGTCCGCCAACAAACTCATCAGCTCGGGCGCCCCCGAGAATTCGACCATGCCCTGATCGCCGATGGGATATGCCGATGCCGTGTCGACTGGCAGGCCTTTGTCCATGTCGCGAAAACGGCCCAACCCGTCGAAGTTCTCGAACGCGTAGCCCAGGGGATTGATGTATCCGCCGTGGCAGTTCTCTCCGCAGGTACCGAAACCGGTGTGCTCCTCGATGCGCTCCCGGTCGGTCTTGTTCGGGTCCGGCGCCTGAAGTGGCGGAATCTGGCCCGGCGGCACGGGAAGTTTCGCGCAGAGCACCTGGAAGTTCAGAAACACTCCACGGTGAATCGCGTCCGAGTGCTCGTCATCGCCGAGGAGCATCAGGTAGGGAACCTGAGCAAAGTAGCCTGAGCGGTCCGGACCGAGGTCCACGAGCGTTGGTGCCGCGGGCGCAGGGGTGATGCCGTAGTACGGCGCGAGTAGCGGCCCGACGAAGCCCTGCGTCGACGTCAGGATCTGTTCGAGCCCAAGGTTCTGTTCGTAGATGTACTGGAAGAACATCCTCGAAACCTCGTCGAGCTCATCGTTGACCGCGGGGTTGAAGTCGGGAGACGACTTGATCACGTCGCGGTAGCGACTGAACTTGAAAAGCTCCGCGTAGACGTTGACCGCCATCTCCGTCGCACCCGGGCTGGCGAGCATCTCGTCCACTACGGCCGAGACACCTGCTGGCGTGTCGAACTCACCGGAAGCAGCACGGTCGAGCAGAGAGTCGCTGGGCGAAGTACCCAGGAGCCAGAAAGACAACTTGCTGATCCGCTCGTAGCCCGTGAGAGGCGCGCCATCGGGAGTGAGCTCCGTGCGGTAGAGGAAGTTCGGGCTCTGAAGCATTCCTTCCACGACAAGGTTGGCACCCTTGACGAACTCCGATTGGTCGCCGCTGAGGCCCGCGCCGATGTCGTAGAGCCTCTGGTAGCTCGCAACCTCGGTCTCGGTCAGAGGACGCCGGAAGGCTCGTCGACCCAAAGTTCGAATGAAGGTGTCGGCGTCGCTGCCAGCGTCGATCCTCGCGATGCTCGCCTGGTCCAAGAGATCCACCGCGATTTCCGCGGCCGCCAACTGGTAGGCCTCACGCATCTGGTTCGTGACTTCCAGCACGCGCTCATTGTTGGGAAACACGGTGAACCCACCGACGGGCTCGAGGAACGAGTTGGCCTGCGACGGCTCGGCGTCGAGGTTCAGGATGTCCCTCACCGAGCGTGCCCACTGAGTGTTCGTGAGCTGGACGGCCCTGGAGTAGATGGGCTCGCCTTCGAGATTGAATTCCGGCGTCGGAAAAATCCGATTTCCGTTTTCGTCGTACGTCGCGCCGGCACCCGGTGCACCCTCGCCCGTGCCGAGCGTGCCTTCGCAAGCCGACAGCAGTGGCAGCGACAGCATCGTCAACGCCAGTGCGCGGCCTGTGACGGTCATCCGTCGTGAACGGAAGCGCCGTGAGCGCTTTTCCCCCCGAGTTGTCATTTTCATCATTGGCCAAACTCTCCAGAGAAATCGAGCAGAGCTTATTAGCGAAAGCAGAGTTCGCAGGCGCCAGGAAGGGGCCAAGAAAAATTCTTCACAACGACCTCAGCATCTCATCACGAGATTCATTCTTCGCAGCTCATGCAGAGTTGCTGCTCCTGAGGCAAATGGGTAGAGGACCTCTTCCGCCTCACTCTCATGCAACTTTCTTCCAGAAACGGAAGCACATCGCCGCGCACTCTCTGTGCGGTCACCTGGACCTGGTTTTCCGCGCGCGCAATCAATCGATGCGGGCGGCGCCCCTTGCCTTCCGGTCCTGGTGGCGGCCGCCCGAGAACGCCCCCTCACCCAACCCGCGGCGACACTGTCGGATACGCACGCAGCTCCGCGCCAGTGCGCGCAGGGGAAAAACCAAGACTCGTGAGCGCACCAACCGCATCGCCAGCACGGTGCCAATTGCCGCTTGATTTTCCTACTTTCACTGCGCCCTCGCCCAGGGCACGGCCGCCTTCCGGTGGTTTCCTCCCCCCGCGAGAAACACTCGGCCCCCTCCTCGCGTATGCTCCCCTGCCATGACGTCGGACCCACTCGGCATCGAAGGCAAGCTGCTCCTCGAAAAGTACTCCATCGAAAAGTTGGTCGGAGAGGGCGGGTTCGCCGTGGTCTACCGCGCAACTCACGTCGTTTGGAACGCGCCAGTCGCCATCAAGTTCTTCACGAGCCTTTCGAGCGTCTCTCAAGAGCAACAAAAGCGCCTCGAGGAGGAGTTCATTCGCGAGGGTGCGCTGCTCGCCGAACTTTCTTCGCACACCGCGGCGATCGTGCAGGCACGCGACGTCGGAACATACGTGACCGATCGAGGCACCTCGGTTCCGTACATCGTTCTCGAGTGGCTGGAGGGTGCCTCTTTGGAGCAACTCCTCGAACGAGAGCAGGCAGCGGGGATGCCTCCCTGGACGATGCAGGACACCTTCGCCTTGATTCGCAAGGTCGGCGAGGCTCTCGACGTCGCCCATCGCGCGGGGATCGCCCACCGCGACGTGAAGCCGGGAAACATCTTCATCCGCGACGCTTCCCCGAGTCGCACGTCCGAGAGCATCAAGCTGCTCGACTTCGGGGTGGCCAAGATCCTCTCGGACCGGGCAACCGTGGACGCGGCCTCCGCGAAAACGGGGATGCACCTTTCCTCGTTCACGCCGATGTATGGCGCGCCCGAACAGTTCGTGAAGTCGTACGGAGCCACCGGGCCCTGGACCGACGTCTACGCGCTGGCCCTCGTCGCCGCCGAGCTGCTCTCCGGAAAACCGGCGATCGATGGCGACGACTTCACGCAGCTCGGCGTAGCCACCGTCGATCCCAATAGGCGACCCACGCCCAAAACTCTCGATGTGCCTCTGCCCGACGCCGCCGAAGCAGTCTTCGAGAGAGCCGTGGCGGTCGATCCCCGTCAGCGCTACGCACGCGCGGGAGAATTCGTCGACGCCCTCGCCGAGGCGCTGGGGCTCGCAACCTCGGGCCGCACCACGTCGAGCGCGGTGCCTCTCGCAGCAGGGCAAACTGCGCTCGCGGCCGGTGAAACGGCTCTCGCGCCGGCCGGAACTCCGATGGCTCTGGCGCGGTCGAGCCAAAAGACGACTGCCGCTCCGAGCTCCACCTCGGTGAATGCGCCGCCACGAAGCCGTGGACTGCGCTTGGGCGGTGCGGCCCTCGGTGTTCTTGGCGTGGGCATCGCCGTGTTCTTGGGATTTCGCTCCAGTGGAGGAGGTTCGGGGACGGAGGACTCCGAAGCGGTATCCCTGTCGGCGGCAGCTACGCCTGCTGCTTCCTCCGCCGCCCCGGTCACGCCACTGCCTGCCCTCTGCCCCTCAAAAATGGCGAAAATCGGACCGGGACAGTACTTCCGCGGGTCCGATGCCAATGAGGCGCCCGACAACCAGAAACCAGCGCACGCCGTCGAGCTCCGCGCGTACTGCATCGATCTCTACGAGGTCACCGCGAGTGAATACAAGGCATGCTCGGACGTCGGAAAGTGCAAGCGCGCTTCGACGGAGGTCGACTGGCCCGACATTTCCGACGCCGCCCGCAAGAACTATTCGCCCCTGTGCACCTTTGGTCAGGAAGGCAAGGACGACTACCCCATCAACTGCGTGACCTGGGACATGGCGCGCATCTACTGCGAAGCCCAAGGCAAGCGACTACCCACCGAAGCCGAATGGGAATACGCAGCGCGAGGTCCGGACGGGCGGATCTACCCGTGGGGCGACGAGCCACCGACCGCCGAACATCTCAACGCATGCGGACCCGAGTGCGTCGCTTGGGGAACGAAGCACGGTGAGAGGCTCGCGGCGCTCTACGAGAAGAGTGACGGGTACGAGACGCTGGCTCCCGTCGGCAAGTTTCCGAAAGGAAGCTCACGCTTTGGACCGCACGACATCGTCGGTAACGTCTGGGAGTGGGTGGCGGACTACTACGGCGCGTATTCGGACGCGCCGCTCGACAACCCCACTGGCCCCGAAAGCGGCGAAAAGAGGGTGATCCGGGGCGGCGGCTGGAACGGCGGCTACGAGAGCTGGCTGCACCCGGCGTTTCGCTATTCGCAAGCACCCGAGGCGAAGAGCCATGGAATCGGTTTCCGCTGCGCGCAGGATCAGGCAGGTTCGGAAACCGCCCCTGAAAAGGAAAACGCCGAACGGTGAGTCGGGCGCGCGCTGCCTCGAGTCCTCTGCGCGAGCAGGTGCTCTCCGCAGTGTCGCTCGAAGAACCGCAGTGTCGAGAAACGCATGCGACGTCACCAGCCTCCGGACTTGCGCCCTCGTCCCGAACGGACTCTGCTTTCGAACACACACGATCACCCCCCAGCGAACCTACGTGTGAGTCGTTGGGGATCCAAACCTCGTCGCCCGGTCCTCGGCCGGGCCCGTGCATCAGGAGCTCCCATGCCGTCTCACCTCTCTCTCACGACCATCCGTTCCACCCTGGCCGCGCTGAGCGCGACCGGACTCGTCGCCTGCGCCGGTGGAGCGCCCGAAGGCGCAGCTTCACCTGCTCCTGTTGCGGAGCCCAGCCCAGTGCAGGCGACCGAGGTAGCACCCGCCGAGCCCACGCCCGTGGCCGAAGCTCCCGCGGCGGCTCCCGCAACCGACATGGCCGCGGCAGCCGAAACGGCGCCGGCCGATGCGGCTCAGGCAGCCCCTCCACCGGAAGGCGCAGTGCCGGCTGCAGCGCCCGCGGCAGATGCCGCAAAGGCCCCGGCTACGACGGCTCCCGCAACGGCAGCACCCGCCCCGGCCGCTCCGGCGCCCAAGGCGGCGCCAAAGCCCGCACCCGTGAAGAAGCCGGCCCCGAAGAGGTCCGCGGGCGCGTCGGCGGGCTGTGGCGAGGGAACCTGCGGCTGAAGGGCTGAATGCCGACCTCCCCGGCCGGGTGCCCGACGCACTCGAAGTGCAAAGTCGAGGGAGCAGAAATCGACCGAAAACCGGCTCGAAACAAGGGGCCGCAGGTGTAGTGCAAAGTGCAAACGATGCGGGCGCATGTGCGACTTTTGGTTCAAAGTGCCTACATGTTCACAGAGCCTGATCTCTTTGCTTGGGAGCTCGCAGAACGCGAACGGTATTGCGGCATCCGCGGCGACCTTCTCGCCGAACTCCAAACGACCCTGCGCCGAGCGAACGCGCCCGTGTACATAACCACCGGCGTCGCGCTCGCTTTGGCCTACTTGGCTCCGTTCCTCGTTCTTGAAGAACCCATCCGGCAGGCGCTGACTGCCGACCTCGGCGGGCACGCCGGGGTCGCCGTCACCCTCCTGCTTGCCGCGGCGACGCTCATCGTGTCACCG
>JBNKGC010000046.1:0-35999 GCA_050289625.1 Polyangiaceae bacterium
CCGTGGATTGGAGCGGCGATTTAGTCGTGGTCGTCGCACGAGGTTTTTGGGGCATCGAACTGGCTTCGCAACTCGGCCCCGCTGTCATGGATGCGCTCCGAAGCAGGGGTCGGCCGAGGCTCGTCCTGGACGTCGCTGAGCTGCGCACGCTCCGAGACGAGGGACGGTCGGGGTTCAAGTCGCTCATCATCGAAGCCCTGAGCGGGCTCGCACGAACGATACACATTCGCGGCGCTTCTGCGCTCACGAAGCTTCAAATGATGCGTATCGCCCGTGAGACCGGCAACTATGAACGAGTTAAACTGGACTAGGGGTCCTAGTCCCTTCCTCAATCGAAGTCAGCAAGAACCCGAAGTCAGCGAGAGCCGGCAACCATGAACGAGATAGAACGCGAAGTCGAACGAGCCACGCAGCGCTTCTACGACGCCATCGAGGCGATCGTGTCCGGCGGTGGTGCCGAGGCCATGAACGAGGCTTGGCATCACACCGACACGGTAACGAGTCGCCATCCCATCGAGGGCTGGAGCACCGGCTGGGACCAGAACTGGGAAACCTGGAAGTTCGTGGCCACCTTCGGTCGCCAGGATCGGGGCGGCGGAAAAGTCCTCGAGCTGACGCCGCACGTGTATGGCGACATCGCTTATTGCACGGTCGTCTTTCAGGCCGCCCCAGCATGGGGTGGCGCGGTGATCATGTGCACCAACATTCTCTTGAAGAAGGACGGCGTCTGGAAGGTCATCCACCACCACGCCGATCCGAGCCCAGAGATGCAGGCCGCGCTCGAGAAGATGGTCGAGGATCAGTAAGACCGGCCGCGCAGGGAGCAGCCCGTGCGTGCCTGCGTGGCTTCGGCTCATCCTCGCCGAAGAGTCCTAGCTGCAGGGCGTCACCCACCTCCGCCGCTGTCGTCTGGGCGAGCGGCCTCGGCTCGAGGCTCGGCACCTGCGGCGTGCATTCGGAGCGAGCACGCCGTGGTGGCGCACCATGTTTCGGCGAACTGATCGCGCAACTGCCCGAGCTGTGCGTCGGAATCGTCGTAGTTGCCGTCGTCGAAGAGGAACCCGAGTGAAGCGCGCATCTCGCTAATCTGTGTAAGAGACCGTCGCTTCGTTGCCCGTCATCGTGGAGGACCACTGGAGCCAGTGACCTTGCCCGCCGTTCAACGTCGCACAAGATCCAGTATGTAACCTTCCGAGGCGCGCCGTCTCAGGGGCAAATACGCTTGGAATACTACGACGCCGCAGCCGGTCCGCCGCTTGCTTATTCTCAGCGCCCTTGGCGTATGTGTGTCGAGGTTTCCACGTTCATCGTGCTGCATTCTGCGTGAAAAAAAGAGCCCCGGAAGAAGAACTCCCGGGGCTTCTCTGTGTTCGGACCACGCTTTCGATCAGCGGATCGACAGACCGAAGTAGTCCAGGCTGCCCGAGCCAGCAGCGGCTGTCACTTCGAGAGTCCATGTTCCGTTTGCTGTTTCGCCATTGAACTCAGACAGTGGGTTTTCAGGCTGCATCAAGCGGTCGAATGCAGTGAGCGTGTTGCTCGTCACGCTCGTGGTTGCGAAATCGGCCAGGGAAACGACGTCGAAGTCGGTGATGCTGCCGTCCCCGTTTTCGCCATCGACGAGAGTCACACTTGTTCCGTCCGGCGATTTGAGGGTCACGGTCAGGTCGGCCGCATCCGTGGCACCCGAAGTCGTAAACGTAACGATGAGTTCCTGGACGGGACTAGTGAGGCCTGAGACATCTACTGTCAGGCTACCGCCAAATGCGGCGGTGCCAGTGTTCCAAAAGCGCCGGAAGACGACATCCCTCACGAAATCGTGCTCGTAGGCCGCGAAGTCCGACCCCCCACACGTCACCTCATAGCCGACAGCGCTCAGGGGTTTGAGATCGTAGTCGTAGACGAGCTGGTAGTGGGAGGCGAGATCTCCGGCTTGCGGGGGATTCTCCGTGGTCGCGATGTCTCGGTAGTTGGAGTAGTAGAAGTTCCAGTCACCACCGGTGATCCCGGAATCGAATGAGGTTTCGGCGTTGAAGAGCTCGTCCATGTAGAGCTGGTCATCCCAATAGAGAAGCGTTGCGATGAAGATGGAGTCGCTCGGGTCGTCTTCGAGCTCCCACCGGTATTTGATGCGTGACTCGCAGTCGGTTCCGTTGGTGGAGATGAGTCGGTGTTCGAGGTAGTTCGACTTCGGCAGGTCGGCGCGCTCAAAGTAGTACTCGGTGTCACCCCGCGTGAGCTTCATCGCGTCGCCGTCGTTGGTGAAGGTCACGTCGAAGTAGGTTTCGCGTGAGCTCGCGCCTCCCATGCCGTCCGTTCCTTCGCAGTTGAGCAATTGGAGCGTTCCGGCGTCGCTGTCGTAGTCGAACGTCCCCAGGTTGTTCAGAACGTTGATGTAGGCCTCAGCGGTGTTGTCGCAGGGGCCGTAGATGCTGGCCGAGGTCTGGGGCCCGACGAGAGCATCTTGTTCGAGCCAGAGCTCCCAGGGGGTAGCCGCGCATTCAGCACCGGCGCCGCCCATGCCAGCGTCGCATACCTGCCTCCAAGCTCCTTTCACGTCGTAGACAGGAGCACTTCCACCTGTCGAAGATGTGCCTCCCATGCCGCCGACCGCAGTGGTGCCACCTGTCGAAGATGTGCCTCCCATGCCGCCGACCGCAGTGGTGCCACCCGTTGAGGCGCCCCCGGTTCCTGCCGTGGATCCACCGGAACCGCTTTCGGAACCGCCGGTGGCATCAGAGGGAGGGGTTTCGCCCGAATCCCCCTTATCGCCGCACGCGACGGCGATAGCTGCCATAGTGAAAACGGAAGCCCAACGAGTCATAAGTTTAGAACGAGTCATGCTTTGGTTGAATGGCCGGGCAGCGTCGCAAGGTCAAGGTCACGCGATACGGGTGCGGATTCCCTTTCGGCTCGAAGTTCTCTCAGGCAAGGTCCTCGCCGTGGCGGAGCGGGACCGCGTCGGCAACTTCCAGCTTGGTGTCGGCGAGGGAGCTACATCTGCGCAGCTGCACCGCGCTTGGCCAGATTTCAGAAACCGCAACGTGCTTTCGTTTCCGGAAGCCTTCGGTCGAGACCGATGTGACACTCGCCAGACGAGTCGCACGTCGCTTCGTTCGGAGAGAAAGTGCCCGACACCCATCGGTTGCGGATCGTGAATCACCACGATGTCACCGGGGCTCACCAGCTCTTCCAGCTCACTAGCCAGCGTTCGACTCACGCTGCGGTAGAGCTCCCGGGCAGAGTCATCGAACTCGGGATCGCGGACAGCAGCCGAGCCCCGTAGATCGTGGAGAACGCGCCCCCGGTCGAACGGCGCAGGCGCCCGCCCCGAAGGGTCGCCGTTACGGTGGAACCGAGGCGCTCACCGCCCCGCGCGAAAACTCGAAGGGCAAAAACGCGATCTCCTCGGTGATACTCGTGCCCGACAGGGCCAAGAGGCCCGCGTCGCTAGCAGCCCAGAGGGTCGTGCCCGCGCCCCCACGCCGGGGTGGTGCTCCCCGCCCGAGGACCCCGTACTGTCATCCGGTCCGTCCCCGCAAGCTGAGACGGCGGAGAGAGCAGCTCCCGAGACGAAAAGAACCAAGCGAAGGCGGCGCATGACTGTCCCAGCGTACGTGGGGCCGCGTGTGGGGAGCAAACACGCCGCCCTGCGCCGAATCCCGGCCCGGTACGGAGTTTCTCCAGATTCTCTCCAGAGCCTCTCCAAGGAGTCGCGGGGCGTTGCGCGTAGGTTGGCCTGCGTCGGGAGAAAGCCTCTCGACGGATCTCCGCCAGCGGTGGTCGCGCTGAGGCGAACCCATCTGCCGGAGGAAAGGACGCAAACAATGGCAACCTCATCTGATTCTCCCCGCTCCCCCGTGCTCCGCGCTGCCGGCTTCGCCTACGCCGTTTCCGCTTACGTCGGCTTCTTCGCGAGCTTCGGGTACTTCATCCTGCGCACGATGGGCTACGTCGACGCCTGGGGGATCGGCGCTCGCGTCACGCTCTCGCCGGTCGCTGCATTCGGGCTCAACGTCGTCTTGATCGCGGCATTTTCGATCCAGCACTCCGTCATGGCGCGCCCCTGGTTCAAGCGATTTCTGACCCGGGTCGTGCCGCAGCCTCTCGAGCGGGCAACGTACGTCTGGGCGTCCAACCTCGCTCTAGCGCTCGCCAGCTACTTCTGGGCGGGCTCTCCGGGTGAGGCGTGGAGCTTGTGGCAGATCGAAAACCCGGTTCTGGACTGGGCCCTGTGGGGTTTCGGTCTGCTCGGCTGGTTGGGCGTTGCTGGTTCCAGCTTCTTGATCGACCACTTCGAGCTGTTTGGACTCCGACAGGCGTATTGCTGGGCCACCCGTCGCGCCTTCATTCACAAGGAGTTCCGGACTCCTGGTGCGTATCGGGTCGTCCGTCACCCGATGATGCTCGGTATGCTGATCGGCCTTTGGTGCTCCGGTGAAATGAGCCTCGTGCGCTTGTCCATGAGCGTCTTGATGACGGCCTACGTCGTCTTTGGCGTGCGCCTGGAGGAGCGCGACTTGGTGGCCGTGTTCGGCGATCGCTACCTGCGCTACACCAAACGGGTTCCGCAGCTGTTTCCCCGTCTCGGTTCGTTTCGTTCGCGGGTCGATCATGCGCCGCCGTCCGTGCGGATGACCTCTGCGGAGTGAGCTGTGCCTCGTGCCCACTACTTCACCCCGTACAGGTGCCAGTCGGCGGGCACGCCCTCGAGATCGTGGGCTCCCAGGTCCTCGAATTGGATTGCGGAGCCCGCGATGAGATCAGTGACGGTGCGCGACACGACCACTTCTCCGGGAGCGGCCCGTCGCGCGATGTCACTGGCGAGACTGACGGCAAACCCCTCGAGGCGGTTGGGAAAGATGCGGATCTCTCCCGTGTGCACCCCCAGCTGGGCCGAGGGGAGGCCATCACGGACCACGCTGGCGAAGTGCACTGCGCGACCCGGAGCATCGAAGGCGCTCACCCAACATCGTTCGACTTCCAGTAGCGGACTGCCACGATGAGCCTGCACTTGTTGCTGCAGCTGCTTCAGTTGAGCGCCGGTGAGCCGCGCCTGACTCGAGCGCGCATCGAGCACCACGACCGTGGCGAGGACGCGATCGGGTTCGGGAGCGCTGCTGCCGGCTCGCTCGAGGAATCTTCGTATCGCTACCCGCTCTTCGTCGACGGCGGTTCCCACCCAGGGAATGTGATCCGCACTCGCCAGGCTCAACAAATGGGCCCCGGGGATCGCATTGCTGAGGAACTTACCTTCTGCGATGTCGACGAGCGCATCGTGTCTGCGATGCACCACGAGAGTGGGCACGTGGATCGACGGCAACACGTCGACGATGTCGATTTGGCTGTTCATTCGGATCAAATCGATGACAGCCGCATGGCCGGCGCCGAGCCTTTCGAAGCGACCCCACCACCGTTCGAACTCGGCGTTGCCCACGAGTGACGGAGCGTACCTCGGCAGGCTTTGCCCCGTGCCCCAGTGCGAACGCACGTATTCGGCAAAGCGAGCGATCCCTTCTTCGCTCGGGTCTCGAGCCTTGGCGAAAGAACCGCACAGAATCAGCGCCCGGCAACGGTCGGGGTGCGACGCGGCAAACAGGGAAGCGAGCGAGCCACCCTCCGAGATCCCCAGGAGCGCTGCCGACTCCATTTTCGCCGCGTCCATGACGGCGCGGACGTCCTCCATCCGCTCATCCATGGTGGGAAGTCGCGTCACTCGATCGGAAAGGCCCGTGCCGCGCTTGTCGAAAACCACGACACGCGCGTATTCGGCGAAGCTTCGGAGCCAGGCCGTGCACTCCGGGTTCTCCCAGCTGATCTCCACGTTGGAGATGAACCCCGGGACGATGACCAAGTCGAGCGGCCCATCGCCGAAGACCTGGTAAGCCACATGTACGTCGTCCACCGCGACGTAGCGCGTGACCGGGGGCTCCCAGGTCGACGCGGTGTGCGATTCGGAACGAGCCGCCTGAGCGACTTCGGTGGTGTTGCTGTCGCTGGAGAGCTCTCCGACGAAGCGGAACCCGCGGCCGTAAACCGTGCGAATGATGCTCTGTCGGTTGCCGTCGTCACCGAGCAGTTTGCGGATGGCTTTGATCCGGGTGCTCAGAGCCGACTCGGACACGATGCGGCCCTTCCACACGTGTTCGAAAATCTCTTCCTTGGACACCACCTGCTCGCGCCGCTCGATCAAGAACAACAAGAGCTCCAGTACCTGGGGTTCCACCGCCAGGCGTTCGTCGCGGTGCCAGACCTCGTAGGCGCGGTCGTCGATCCGATACTCGCCTATCGAGAAGGGCATCTCGAGGCTATATCCGCGACCGGAAGCTTCGTCGAGTCCGGGACCTCAAGGAAGGCCCGGTGCGACTGGCGTGCTTTCGGCGGGGGGCGTCGGCTTCCGAGGGCCTGTCGGCACGACCTCAAAATCTGAGAAGCGATCAGCGCAGAGGCTTCGTATTCACCGAAGCATGAAGCAAATCGACGTAGTCGTTGCGGTCACGCTCGCGCACGCGCTCGTTACGCCGCCTCCTGGGTGACGAGACCGCGTTCGGGCGTGCCGCGCCTCGGGGACTTCGGCGCGCTGCCGGCGCAGCGCGGAAGGCGGGGGTGCGTTCTTGGTGGGCAATCGGGGGTGTTCAGCGGCGAAGGCGAAGGCTCTCCGCGGCGAAGCGCGGGGGTTCGGGCCTGCTGTCGGACCCTTCTGGCGGGCCAGGCCTCACGCCCCACTCCTCCGCCATCGCGAAATGCACGTTTATTCTCCTTGTCCGCTCAGTACAGGATCTCATAGGCCGATCTGTGACACTCGGCCCTCACTCCGGAACACAGCTGAACCGCGAGAGACACTCTTTGCTCTCCCAGCTTCCGCCCGGCTCACACTCGAACCCGTCACTGCAGAAGCAGTGATTGCTGAAAATACATTCCGCCTCGATGTCCCCGTGGGCGGTGCAGTCGACAATGACACAGTCGGGATGAAACTCGTGCTCACCGCCCACGGTGCAATCGAGGAAGGTCTCTCCGTCCAGGCTCCACATGTTGCCTCCGCAGCTTTCCGCGACGTGTCCGACTTCACTTGGGTCAACCACCGCCTCTCCGCCAGCGCCCGATGCCCCAGCGAAACCGCCAGACGACGCACCGCCAGTCGAGGCGCCACCACTCGAGGCGTCTCCTCCTGACGCCATGGCGTCTCCACCCGTCGAACCTTCCGCTCCCCCGCTGGACGGGACGCCCCCCGACCCGTTTTCGTCGTCGGCGTCCTGGTCGTCTTCAACCGCAGTCGCACGCCCACCACAAGAAAGAGCAAAGGCAAGGAGGAGACCCCCGAAAGCCAAAGACCAACGCATCCCTCAGTGTAACAGGGATGTCGACGACCGCAGAGCCCCGTCAAAATAGAGCGATGGGGAGGATCGGTTGCGCAAGCTCTCCGGGTATCACCCTCAACTGGGCCCGGGCGTCGAGACGAACGTGAACGCATGGGGAGCGATCGGCAGCGGAAAGTGCGATTGGGCAACTTCCTTTGCTCGCTCAACTGAGCACCACGTCTACGCGGTCCGCGTTCGAGCACTCGGGAAGGCCCGCGAAAAGAAGGCCGTGTACGCTGACTGAGCAGCGGTGCGGGGTCTATCTACTGCTGCCACACAGTGTGAGACAAGTGTGAGTATTTTGTTTTCTGAAAGGCGTCTTCCTTTGACTCGACTTGGTGCTGCCCCCAAGGTGGAAGAATGCAGCGATTCTCGATGTTGTCCCTGATGTCGCTTTTCGCCGTTGCCTGTGGTGCGGCTTCCCCGTCACCTCAGACGGCGTCGAAGCAGCCCGCACCTGTTGCACCAGCAGCGGCTGCGGTCGAGCACCAGGCCGACGAGGCCCAGGCAACCACCGAGCCCGACGCGGAGCAGGAACCGGTGCAGCTCTTGGCCGTGATGCCGCCTGACTGCGATGGCGAAGCGCCCTGTGAGCCACCTATCGAGTTCACTCGGGCCGTCTGCAAGGGGAAATACCCAGCCCTCGCCGTGGCGATGTTCGAGAAGGGATCCCCCTGGCAGCGGATGTACCTTAAGGTCGCCGAACTCGAGGCCGTCAACGCCTACGGCTCTCGCTCGACGTCGGGGGCCCTCGTCTACGGGGAGGAGGTCCTGGTGCTACGTGGTCAGGCTGCGGCGAACGAAGGGCAGATGCAGATCAGCGGGAGTGGCGACATCGACCTATTGCGCTGGGACGGTACGTGCGTGACGGCGCGTCAAGAGATGTTCGCACCTTACATGATGCCGGAGATCGCCAATGCTCCCATCAACCTGCGTCGTCTCGACGATGACATCAAGCATGCTCTCCTCGAGCAGAAGTACGTGAAGCTGATGTACGAGCGTCGGCGCGCTGCCTGCAAGGGGTCCCGGCGCTCCAATGCGACTCCGGAGTGTGCTCGCGCCGACAAGAAGCTGAATGACGCGATCACGGTGGCGGTGCGCGGAGGGATGGACGTACCCGCTGCAGAGCGCATCCCCGCCTGGGCCACCCCGCAGCAGGCCTTACCGAGGAAGAGCGAGATAGCAGAGGCTGAAGCCAGAGTTCGCTGAGGTCTAACGCCCGCGGCCGCGCCCACCCCGGCCTTGAGCTGGCCCAAGATTTGATCCCGCGCGAACGGAAGAACAGCTCGACGGTGTTGGGGTCTTCGTCGCTAGCGCCGAGGACGTTGTGGTTGCCAAGTTGGAATGGGCGAAGCTCGGGGAGTCCGAGCGTCAGCTCCGAGACACCTCCGGAATTCTCACTCTCCGTGCCGGCGAACTCGACATCGAACACATCAAAAACTGGGTTCACCTTTTGGACCGCTCCCAGCAGCGCACCCGTTGGGACCCGGGCCTGAGCGGAGGGCCGCCTGAAATTCACTCCGTCGCGGAGCGGCGCGCCACGATCTCGCCGCATTGTTAGAAGTTTCAACATGTTTCTCTCCGGGGACACGTTGGGTTTGGAAAAAGAAACATACGGGCTCGGATATGGGACTACCCTACGGGTAGCGGGAGTCTTTGATTTTTACTATAGACGGCACTTCCACGACCTTGGTAGCAGCGGCGAGTTCCCTGCCCGAAGGGCGCACCCAAGGCGACGTGGTGCCGGTGCGCCTGCGCAGTCACGTCACGGCCGTGGGCACCCTCAAGCTGGAGGCCATTCCGCGCTCGCCTCTCAAAGAAGGCGAAGCATACGCCGTCGAGCTGGGTGTGCGCGGGATGCCGCGCAGCCGAGTCCGACGCGAACCTGAAGTGGGCACGAGCCTGTTGCAGATCCGCGGCCCCATTCCTGGAGGAGAGCGCCTACGTCAACTACCTGGGAGACGAGGGTCGCGCCCGGGTGAGGGCTGCTTATGGGCCCAACTACGAACGGCTCGTGGCGATCAAAAGGAAGTACGACCCGACGAACTTCTTCCGACTCAACCAGAACATCAACCCGGCGTGACGAGCCGCGGTCGTGTGCCACTCATCTGCTCCCTGCCGCCGGATCACAGCGCGAACGCGCCCTCGGGCAGATCGAGCCACGCCAGCGCCTCGGCGGGCGCACGGCAGACGCGCACGTTCTCGGGTCCCTCCTCCGCGAAGACCTCGTACATACGGCCGATGCCGTAGGCCCCGTCCCGGGGCGCGATGATGGCCGTTCGGAATTCGAGACCGCTGTCGCCGTAACGCTGGCGCGTGATGCCCTCGACCCGCCGCAGCGCCTGGGCGGAAAGGCTCAGGTTCTCGCACTCGCGCAGATCCGCCAGCTCGTTCGTGCCGAGGGCGTAGGCGCTGTCGTGCAACATTGCGCCGTAGAGTTGCACGAACTCCTCGTCCGTGACGACCCCAGTGAACCTGGTCACCACGAGGAGGAGCTCGGGATGAATCTCGTACGTAATCGGCATCAGGCGCCTAAGGACCATAAACCTGCAATCCCGCTCTCGCCAAGGGTGACCTTGGCTGGCGATCAAGGAGTCCCGTTCCTTTCCGGCGTGGTCTCGTCAGGCAACCCGAAGGTGAAGCTCTAATGGCGCTCGGCGGAGACGCCCCGTCACCTGCGGATTCGTCTCGAGCGGTGGATGACGGGGCGGGGGAGAATGGATCTGCAGGCGCCCCGTCGACCAAATCTTGGTCGCCTTCGACCAGTTCACCGAGTCGGCGCGTTTCACCGATACGGGGGCGAGGTTCACCCAACGTGGTGACATCGAAGGAACCGGTTACGGCGGGCCGGTCGAGATCGTTTTCGAGGCCGGGGTCGAGTACGCTCTCGAGGGTGGAGTCGACCTCCGCTTCGGAAACGCTCGGGTATCTGCGGAGGGTACGGAGAACAATCGCGTGGTCTTCAGCGGCCCGCGCTGCCCCTACCCGCAGGATTCGTACCTTTGCGAGGACTTCTATCTGTACAGCGGAGGAGCGGGATCCATCTACGGTGGATCGGGGGAGGCTGACTCTTTCGTCTTCACGACGTTCGACGGACTTGGTTGGACGTACGACGGCAGATACGAGGACTATCCATATCCTGCCGTGACGCTCACCGCGAGCGAGCCCACACGATTGTCCCACGTCGAAATCATCAACTCGTCGACACTGTCGCTCGATATCGCCGGTGCTGGGCTCTCCGAGGACTCGGAAGAGCTCACTGCACACACGATCGCGGCGCGGGACTGTGTTGCCGGATTCTCGCTCCCCGCAGGAACCGTTGCGAGCAACGTCACTCTCGACTGCAGCTCCATCCAAGAACTGGCGATGGGCTTTCGGACATGGTGACCTTCTCCGGTGATCTGAACTTGTGGGTGGGCCAGGGCGGTTGCAGCTTTGCCCCAGCAACGTCCCACGCTTTCTCGGGCTGCAGCGTCTGGTTTTTTCCGGTCAACGACAACGCGCTGATCGATGCCGTGTTTCGAGCACCGATCGGTGATGTCGACCAGGACGAGCGCCTCGGGGTCATTGCTCACTCGACGCAGGCCTCGAGCCACGCCTAGAGCGACAAACGGTTTACCGTTTGTCGCGACCAAACAAGCAACTAGAGAGCCGATTCGAGCAGCGCGACGAGGCCGAGTGGTGTCCCCTCGCAAGAGGTGGGGGCGGTTATTGCCCACGTTCTGGCGGCAAACCGATCGGCGCTCTAGCCTGGTCGCCTTCAGCTGCAACGCCTGGCGCGCCGTTTAGCCGCTGCGCTAGACTCGACGGCGTGGCTGATCCGGCACCAAAGCGGGCGACGTATCGGGACGTCTTGCAGGCGCCCGAGCATCTGGTCGCCGAGGTCGTCGACGGAGACCTGTACACGCACCCGCGCCCAGCGGGAAAGCACGCCAAGGCGGCCTCCGTCCTCGGGATGGACATCGGTGGTCCGTTTCATCGCGGACGGGGTGGTCCTGGTGGCTGGGTCATCCTCTACGAACCCGAGCTCCACCTCGGCGCCGACATCCTGGTGCCCGACCTCGCCGGATGGAGACGGGAGCGCCTGCCGGACATTGGGGAGGAGATCTACTTCACGCTCGCGCCCGACTGGGCGTGCGAGATCCTTTCGCCCACGACGGCCCTGCTCGACCGGACGAGAAAGATGCCGATCTACGCGCGCGAGCGAGTGGGCCACCTCTGGCTCGTGGACCCGGGCATCCGGACCATCGAGGTCTACCGGCTCGACGGCGAAGGTTACCGCGCCGCCCAAACCCACGGCGGGAGCGAAGTCGTCGGCCTCGAGCCCTTCGATTCGGTTCCCCTCGAGCTCGCAGCACTTTGGCCCCAGGGGAGCGGCGACGTAGAAGGCCCTTAGCGCCGCCTCAGCGGGCTCGAGGCGTCAGGGCTGCGCCAGGGCCGCGATTTCGTGGCGGTCATGGCGCAGCGGTAGATGCGGTCCAGGACCCGCTCGTACCGACCCGTCCCAAGGTGCGAGGTAGGTGAGCGAAATCACCGGCGGATCAGTAATGCAGTGAAAGACTGAATAGTCGGGGACGACCCGTTCGCTCTCTTCGAGAACGCTGCTCGAAACTGCACTCGGTCAGCGTACACCTCCCCATTCAGTGCTGCTGCTTCCACGGCTGTTCGAACGCCTACTGTGCGCGGTTCATCACTCGCAGAAACTCACACCCGAGCGAGGACCTGGCCCGGCCCATCGTCGCCGGTCCAGGCAACCACGACTTCTGGATCGTCGTCTGGAAAGAAGGCTACCAGGATCACTCGGAGCGCGTTTGGCGGGGTGAAGGCTTCCCGAGCAAGCCGTTCGCCGTCGACGTCGTGCTCCACGCTGACCCTGACGCTGAGGTCGATGCGACTTCTGGACAGGGCGGGGCGGGCGGCGAGGGACCCGGGTAGCGCCTCCAAAGGGGGCGCTTGAAAGCCGAAGCGCCACTTTCAGACAGCAGGCTTTTTCCAGGCGATCCCGCTCCGGGTTCAGATTCGGGTGGGACCGTCGTTTCGGTCGTGCGGATCCAGAGAGAGCACGGGGTGCTACTCTGGTCTCGGATCGGAGACGAGATGAAGAACGGTCGAGGGGCAGAGCTGTTTCGGGGGAAGTGGACTCTGGTGACGGGAGCGTCGTCTGGCATTGGCGTCGAGCTGGCGCGAACCGTTGCAGCGTGGGGCGGGAACGTTGCCTTGGCTGCCCGCTCCGTCGACAAGATGGAGGCTCTGGCGGCTGACCTCCGGGGCGAGCACGGGGTCGAAGCTCGTGTCTTCGGAGCGGATCTCGCTGCGGCGGGTGGCGCTGGGGATCTCGCGCGGCGGGTAGAGGAGGCAGGGCTCGTCATCGAGCACTTGGTGAACAACGCGGGCGTGGGCACGATCGGGGCCTTCGCCGAGAGCGACCTCGATGCTGAGCTACGCATGCTTCGCCTCAACTGCGAGGCCGTGGTCGAGTTGACCCACCGCTACCTTCCGCGGATGGTCGCTCGTGGTTCCGGTGGTGTGATTCAGTTGGGATCGGTGGTCTCGTTCCTGCCAGTGCCCTACATGGCGGTTTACGGGGCGAGCAAGGCGTTCGTTCGCAGTTTCACTGAAGCCGTGGCCGAAGAGCTCGCCGGCACCGGTGTCCGAATGACTGCCGTCTGTCCGGGGCATGTTCCGACCGGTTTTCAGACCGCCGCAGGGTTCGCCGAGGAGGCCCAGGCTGCTCCGGGGGCACTTTCTGCGGAAAAAACCGCACAGCTCGGCCTCGAAGGCTACATCCGGCGTGAGACGGTGGTCGTGACCGGCGTAGTCAATCGAATCAACGTGGCCGCGACTGGAGTCGTCCCGCGAAAGATTGTGGCTCGCGTTGGAGCGAAAATGATGAGAAAATTTGGACGATTTGCCTGAGGTCGGGTCGCGGGTCCGACGCGCGTACGACGGCTTCAGACAATCCAACCCCTAATGCAGCGCCGCGACCTTCGAGTGCCTACCGCCTTCCGCGTTCGTTACGCGTCCATGGACGACCTCGTCATCGCCTTCAGCGGCAACTTGTCGCGGGGTGGATTGTTCATCAAGACGGACCAACTCCTGCCTACTGGCAGCGAGGTGACGCTGACGCTCGAGCTGCCCGATGGGGCGCCGGAAATTCAGGTCCCTTGCAACGTGGTGTTCGTACGCGATCAGGGGGTTCGCGGCATGGGCGTGAAATTCATCGATCCTGACGACCAGACGCGCAAACGGATCGAGTGGTTCATCATCAACGCGGCGCCCAGCAGCGAGGAGCTTCAGGCGCAGGCGGCGACGCGCAAGCTCGATGTGGTCGTGGTCGACGACGACCCGCTGCAATCGAAGGCAGCCGCCGAAGCTTTTCGTGCCCGGGGGGACACCGTGCGGGTGGCCCGCGACGGACTCGAAGGGCTTGCCCTGTGCCTGAAGCAGAAGCCGGACGTGGTCCTGACCGACGTTCAGATGCCGAAGATGGATGGTTGGCAGATGGTGCGTATGCTCCGCGCGCGCGAGGCGTTTGCGAAGCTGCCCATCGTTTTCCTTACCACCCTGTCCAGTGAGGCAGATCGACTCGTCGGATATCGCCTCGGGGTCGAGGACTATCTCGAAAAGCCCTACGACCCGAGTGACCTGCTGACGCGGGTCGACCGCGTGGTGCTTCGAGCCGAGCAGCAGTCGGCGCTGGAGCCCTCGTCCGTCGGCGAGGGTCTAAGCGGTGATTTGGTCCAAGTGGGGATGGCTTCGATCCTCTCGTTCTTGGAAGTGGAGCGTCGGACGGGCGTGCTTCGGGTGGGCCCGGCGACGAACGGTCGGATTTGGATTTCCGAAGGGCGGCCACTCCAGGCTGAGGCGCATGCCCCCGAGGGTCCGCTGCAGGGGCGGGACGCCATCAACAGCCTCCTCGACGCAAAGGCGGGGAGGTTCGAGTTCCGCGAGGAGCCGGTAGCGTGCGCTGACGAAATCCAGAGCACGCTCTCGGGTTTGCTCCTCGAACACGCGCGCCTCTCCGACGAGCGTTCGAGCGCCTGAGTCGCCTCGGATCGATCCTCCAGGGCGATGATCGCTTGCGGCGATCGCAGAAAAACCCGCATCATGCCGCCGCCCGCGGCGTGGGGGAGGGTCCCGACGAATCGCGGCTGCCCGGTCCATGAATTCAAGCGACAGTCGGAACGACATCTCACTCGGAAGGCGGCGCTCGCGCTGCATGGTTCTCTGGGCTCTCGTGGTCCTCGTCTCGGCGCTGTGGGGGGTGGGGTGCAGCCGGGGTGGAGGCTCGCCTGAGGGGCTTCTCGCGGGTCAGAGGCCCATCGAGGCGAAGGGGGTGAGCGACGTCGAGCGGATCACGGACGGGGCAGTTCCTCGGGTGGGGAGCGGATGGCGCAGCAACCGCACCGCCGTCTTCGACTCCAAAGACGCGTACATCGACTACGATCTGGGGAGCGAACAGCCCATCGGGGCGATCGCGCTGCTCGCGGACAATAACGATTTCTACGAAGTCCTCGGCTCCCTCGACGGAAAGACCTACCAGCGCCTGTGGGTCGGGCAGAGGGTCAGCGGCAGCGGTCTTCGCTGGAGAAGTGGCAAGAACCTCCAAGGAAAGACCCGCTATCTCCGACTGAAACCCCAGCGCGGAGACAGCTCGCTCAGCGTCGCCGAGTTCGTCGTCTTTTCGGAACCGGATCCGGCTCTGCCACCCCAACTGAAAGAGGTGAGTGCCGTCCCGAGCGGGTTGGCCTTCCGTAGCGCACTTTTGGTGTTCGCGACGGCCATCTTCGCAGCCGTTCTCTTCATGTATCGCGGGGGCCCGCTTTTGTGGACTCTCGCCCTCGGGCTATTGCCCATCGCCGCCGCCATCCCGATGGTCCGCGCATTCGACGACGCTTCGCCCGTGGAGTCCTTGGAAGTGGCCTTCACCCGTGGCGTGGTGGCGGCCATCGCTCTTTGGGTGGTGGCGAGGGAAGGGTTTGGACCGCGCCGCTATCCGGCGAACCCGGTGATCGGGGTCGCCACGCTGAGTTTGACGGCGGTGATAGCCGTCGCCGCCTTCTACAACCTCGGTCGCCCGCAGTTCTATGACCACGTGAACAAGGAGCCGAGCGTCGTCCACAACTTCGACATGCGGGTCTACTACCCGGTCGCGAAGTACTTCGACGAGCTCAAATACGACGGGCTCTACCTGGCTAGCGTGGCCACCTATGCCGAGGAGCACGGCGGCCTCGAGCGGCCCAGCATGCAGAAGGTCGAACTCCGTGATCTGCGCGACCATCGCATGCGGAAGGTGAGCGACATTCAAGGCGAGGTGGTTCGCATCAAGGAGCGATTCTCTCCCGAGCGCTGGGAAGCCCTGAAAAAGGACATGCGCTACTTCTGGGAGACCATGGGGTCGGGTGGGTACCTCGGCAGCATGCGTGACCACGGTGGCAATGCGACGCCGGTTTGGTTCGCCATCACCCACCTGATGTTCAAAAACACGGAGGCCAGCAACTCCGTTCTCCTTTGGGCCGGACTGCTCGACCCGCTGCTCCTGCTGCTCTTCTTCGTGGTGGCGTGGCGCACCTTCGGTGGGCGGACGGCGCTGGTCACCATGGTGGTCTTCGGTGCGAACGACTTTTACATGTTCGGCTCCAACTGGGCCGGCGCCACCCTCCGACACGACTGGATGGTGTATCTCGGGCTCGGCGTTTGCGCCTTGAAGACCCGCCGCTTCGTGCTCGGAGGAGCTCTCTTGGCGATGTCGGCCCTGATCCGCGCCTTCCCTGCGATCACGCTCCTTGCGCTCGTCGTGCCTCTTGGGTGGTGGGTGTACGACAGGTACCAGCGCGACGGAAAGCTGCCGCACCCCCGTGAAATCCTCGAGGGGAATCAGTGGCTGCTCCGCACTGCGCTCGGCGCCGTTGGCTGCGTCGCCGTCATGGTTCTGTTTTCATCGCTGGTGCTCGGGTTCGACTCGTGGCCGCTTTGGGTGAAGAAGATCTCGAGCTTCACTTCCGATCCGCACGTCAACCACGTGTCGCTCCTGACGGTGACCTCCGGTTCCGAAGGAAACCAGGCTCTCGTGCGGTCGAGTCGGCTGCCCTTCCACATCGGGGCGACGGCCGTCTACCTGGCACTCGGGGTGTGGGCGGCTCGACGATCGGCGCCCCACCAGGTGGCCTTGATCGGTATGATGATGATGCCGGTCTTGATGTACCCGGCGAACTACTACATCCACTTCATCTTCCTTTTGCCGATGCTGGTCGACGAGAAGCCCGCTGGCTCGAGCCCACGGATTGGGCCGTTCACGGCCAAGGTTTGGATGGCGCTTCTGGGACTGTGCGTCGCTCAGTACTTCACCGTAAAGGAGAAGGAGCTCGACGTTCATTTCTACAACGCGAGCGTGCTCCTCATGATCACTACCTTGGTGGTGCTGGTGTTCTTGATTCAACGGGGCCTGGCGAGCCAGGGCGGCTGGGCGCTCGCAGGAGGGGAGGTGCTCGGCGTGACTTCTCCCGACGCCGGAGAGAATACGGCGGCCGTGCGATCCGAACCCAAGCCTGAACTCGCCCCGGAGGAGTCGAGCCGGATGGCCGACGAACGGGCGGAGGGCGAGCAGGAAGCAGCGGAGTCGACGCCCGTTCCGGGCGGTGAGCCAAAGTCTTAGTGACAGGTGACAAACTCGGGCGCGCGTTCGAGCGGCGAAGCGCACCACTGGATTGTTTGGATCCGACGGAACCTTCTGCTGAACGTCTGCGCCGCGTGGCGCCCGGCGCCTCGACTCCGAGCGACCGGAGCGAAGCGAACGCGATACGAAAAGCCAATGGACGGGTTCAATCGCCGACACAATCCGGTGTTAGATCCGGGCCATGGTGATGGGAAAACCGAGTGCTCTGGAACGTTCCGTAGGCTTGCGTGAGGACGGCGGGGTCGCGACGCCAGATCGCCAAATGCTCGCCGGCTGCCTTCGTCTCAAGCTCGCGGCACTTGGCTACCAGGTGCCGACGGAACAAGGCGAGGGCGAGCTCATCGATCTCGCGAGTGACCTCTTCCAGCGATACGCGGAACAGAGTCGCCTGCTTTCGGATCATCTGAGCCCGCCCGATCAGCGCATTCAGGATTTTCTCGATCGCATGCTCGCGCCGGTGGGGGCGCATGGGGTTCGTCTGCCGAGTCAGACCGTGATTCTCGATCGGTACAACTTGGCTCGTGAGCTTTCGATGCCGGAAAGTGCCACCGAGTACCACAGCGAATACGTCTCGAGTTACCGGCTCGACAACGGTGTGCTGCACAACCCTCTCAACGATCGCCGCACCACCAAGGGCGTGTTCCACGTTGCCGACGTTGGGCTCCCGGTTCCGGCCGACAAGATCCCGGTGCCGCTCCAGACCTATGGGGCGCTCCTCGAGGCAGCTTTCCAGCCTCCCGGCGACTTGAATCGCCTGCCGTTCACCGAGGATTGGCCAGAGCCGGTGGAGACGATGGTCTCGCTCCTTCTCAGGCCGCTGGTCTGCCCCGAGGTGCCCGGGGTGACTCCAGAAAAGCGCCTCGAGGTGCGCTTCTTCGCGCCCGGCAGCCTGGTGTCCAACCTGGACTTCGTCGAAAGCATCTTCGGCAACGCCGGCGATCCGAACCTTCCGGAGAACGACGCCGGTCTCGATGCCGACGGTTGGACCGGACATTCCGGCTGCGTGGTTTTGGCGCCTCACCTGGTCCACATGAAGAAGAAGGACCTCGGCTTGCCCCCGATCAGCGAAGCCACCGAGCGACAGAAGGCGACGGGGATGTGTTGGGCCGACGAGCACGAGCTCTACAACAACGGCAAGCCCTTCAAGATCACCATGCGCGACATGAGCGGCGTGATGGTGACCATCCTCGCCGACAATTACTTCGGGTACTGCAAAAAGGAAGTGAAGACCCAGATCGGTCTCAGCGCGAACCTGTCGGGCCTGGCCGAGGAAGAGCACGCGGGCGGCGCTCTCGCCTTTTCGACCTACAGTCTCGGAACGCGGTTCTTGCCCGACGCGCGCATCATCGACACGGATCATCGCTTCAGCGAAGTGCTCAAGCTTCTCGGCGACACCGTCACGGTGCACCCCGAAGGGTATGCGTCGGACAACACGTACCCGGACATCCATCTCATGCCGGAGGACATGGAGGTGGACTTGCCGACGCAGCAGGTCAAATGGACCAGCAAGGGCGTCGAACAGACGCTGCGAGTCCTGCCGGGGCACACCTACCTTCACCCGAGCGGCTACAAAGTTCGCTTGCAGAAGCATCCGGCCGCTCCGAGCTGGCGCCTCCTGGGCACGGTGCCGGAGGGGACCTTCTGCCACAAGCCGTGCACCGTTTCCGGGGGCGGCAAGAGTGAGATCTCGAAGAGTCTCGTCGACGCCGTGCTCTACGGGCCGATCTACACGGGCGACGTCGAGGTCGACTTGAATTGGGTCGCGGAGATCATCCACCGGGACTACTCAAACTGTCTCCGCGCCGAGCTACGGCAGGAGCACGGCAAGGACCCCGCTCGGCCGGTTCTCGCCGAGTCGCGCTCGCTCGGTTCGGTCATCAAACTGCTCACACCGAACCGCGACCTGTACACCGAGGAGTACAACGCGTGGCTCGAGAGCATTCCGAACCACGTGCGGGCCATCGTGTTTCTGATCAAGCGCTTCTACAAACCCGAGTGGGGCGACGACTGGAAGCGGCATTTCAGCGTGGACATCATCAACGGTGCTCCGGGCCACGAACTCAAGCTCGACGAGCGCAAACTCGTGGGTAGCTATCTGCGTATCGGTTTGTGGAAGAACGGCGCGTGGCGTACCTACAAGCTGCGTCAGGACTTCATCGCCGCAGACAAGGTGCAGATGGAGGACGACATCACGGCCAGCGTGGTGGTGCCCGCTTCGAAAATCCTCGGGCTGCCCAAGGAGTACGATGCCCACCCCAGCCTGAAGATCGCCCAGAACTGCGAATTTCGCCTGTTCCAGCGCCCGGACGACGCCATCCATCCGGGCTTCGACGAGCAGGCGGAGAAGGACATGTCCGACCAGGGCTTGTTTGCATCGAACTTCCAGCCGCTCACCCCGGAAGAGATTCGCGATCTGGAAGAGCAGGTGGAGCTTCACGGCAAGTTCACCGAGCCGATGCGCGAGCACATCACCAAGAACGCGAAGCGTAGCGCGGGCTTCTCGGTGTGCTCGGCGAAGCCGCGCATCGTCGGGGGCAAACCGACCAAGAACCCGCGTTACCTGCAGGTGCGGCCCGACATGGCCAAGCCGAGGGATCGCTATGTGGCGGAGCTCGGAGCGCGACTCTACCGGCGCATTCCCATGCCTCAGCCCGTGACCTTCCCGGTGATCAGCGTGCTCAGCGGCCGTCGCAACAATCCGCCGGATCAGATCGGTGACGCGAAGATCCGACCGCTGTGCGTGTACAACCCCATCCACTACCAGGAGCTGCCCGAGCTGTTCATGGACTACATCTGCTCCGTAACCGGCAAGTCGCCCAGCACGACGGGCGCGGGGTCCGAGGGAGCGCTGACCAAGGGGCCTTTCAACGCCATCAGCGCCACGGCGGATCTGAACAACACGCTCGTTTCGATGTTGCTCACCGGTTACGCGGGGTTCAGCTCTGCGGCAGGCTGGATCGGACCGAACTGCCGGGTGGACCACGACGTCAGCTTGTTGATTCCGGAGATCTGGTGCCGCCTGTTCCCGCAGGAGCGAGACCCCGAGCGCATGATCGCAGCGGGGCAGCTCGAGAAGGTCGAGGACTTCGAGATCGATGGGCGAACGGTCCTTGGCAGCCGGCTCGGCTACCGCATCACCGATCGGTTCGTGCACACCTATTTCGGTCGGGTGTTCGACAACCCGTCGGCCGTCTTCACCGAGGACATCCTCAAGCCGGAGACCCAGGACCGGCAGGTCTTCGCCGATGGCATCGACAACATCGTGGAAGCCCAACAGCGCGCGGCGCTGATGTACTTCGAGGACGGGACCATCGAGGATGCTTGTCCGCCCCTCCGCGCGATCCTCCACATCATGGCCTACGGCCATTGGGAAGGGAAAGACGCGAGCGATCCTTCGGTGCGGGCGATGTTCACTCGAGAGGCGCTGCTGGAGAGCGATTGGTACCAGGAGCGGCTCCTCGTCAAACAGCGGCGCGACGTGGAGCTCTCTCACCGCAAGGTGAAGGCGCTCGAGAAGTTTCTGGCACGACCGGGTTACGCGATCGAAGCGCGACGTCTCGGAATTGCCGAGCGCCTCGAAAAGGCCCGCCTCGAGCTCGAGCGCGTCTCCCAGCCCGAGTACCTCGCCGACCTGTTCGGAACCATCGGGGCCGATCCGATTCACCGAGCACCGGAGGCGCGGGTGGCGGTGAGCCCCAGCGCGGCCGGAGAGCAGCCCGTCATTCACTGATGAGGCTCATTCACGAACGAGGGCGCAGATGAGAACTGATCGCGCCGGGATGTGAAGCCCGGCACGGGCGCCCTCGATAGCTTGTGCTTGGAAGGAGGAACGATGTTTCCAACCAAGCAACAGCAAACGATGCGTCGCGAGCAGAGTAGCCTTCTGGCTCTTTGCCTCACCCTGGTGCTCCCGGCCTGCACCAAAAATGAGTCCGGACCCGACTATGCCTACGCGGCGAAGGGGCCGGCGGCCCAGGTGCGAACCAAGGCACCCATTCCGGCGGACGCGCCCCTGGTCGAGCCGTCGAAGCCGCCTCCCGGTCCACCGAACCCGCTCGTTGGGGCGAAGTTGTTCGTGGACCCCGAGTCGCTTGCCATGTTGCACGCGAACCACTTGCGGAAGAGCGACCCGGACAAGGCATCCGTGCTCGACCGGATCGCGCAGCAGCCTCAGGGGCTCTGGCTCGGCGAGTGGAACACGGACATTTTTCGCGCCGTGGAGCACTTCGTGGGGCGGGCGGTCGCCGATGGCTCGGTGCCTGTCATCATCGCCTACAACATTCCCCTGCGAGACTGCGGTGGGGAATCGGGGGGTGGGCTCACCACAGGAGAGCAGTACAAGCACTGGATCAGCGACGTGGCTGCGGGGATCGGCAACGACCCGGCCGTCGTGATTCTGGAGCCCGATGCCCTCGGTCACTTCCAGGAGTGCCTGACTGAAGATCAAAAGACCGAGCGAATGGAGGCCCTGAAGTTTGGCGTGCGGGTTCTCAGACAAAACCCGAGCACCGCTGTCTATCTCGACGCGGGGCACGCACGTTGGCAGCCCGCCGACGAAATGGCGCAGCGACTCCGCATGGCGGGCGTAGAAGACGCGAACGGGTTCGCGCTGAACGTGTCGAACTACGTGTCCACCGAAGAAAACCTGGAGTATGGCAGGGAACTCTCGGCGCTGCTCGGGGGCGTGCACTTCGTGATCGACACGAGTCGCAATGGCGCGGGCCCCTACGAAGAAGCGCAGAACGTCGAGGAAACGTGGTGCAATCCACCGGGACGCAAGGTGGGAGCTCCGCCCACGACGAACACGGGGGAGCCCCTGTGCGATGGGTTTCTGTGGTTGAAGCGACCGGGTGAGTCCGACGGCAAGTGCGGAGGTGGCCCGGTGGCGGGGGCATTCTGGGAGGAACGGGCGCTGGAATTGGCTCGTTGAGCGGCCGCCTCGATTCCGTGGCGAGGGCTCCGCTCGACCTCTCGCGGCGATCGTCGCTTGCGATCGTCGCCGAAGCGTTCGGGTGGAGCCCCTCCCGTTTGCGCCCCGGCGGCCCAAGGGGCCCAGCGGGGTGAACCGAATTCAACCGCGCGTGCTCATGAGCCGTGCCGGCTCAGATAGTCCTTGGGCGTGCTCCCCAGGAGGCGTCGAAACACGCGGTGGAACTGCGCGTAGCTGCCGAATCCGGCGTCGAGGGCCGCTTGGAGCAGGTTGCCCCCGCCGGGGGCCACCAGGGTGAAGAAGCGTTCGATACGGAGGTGATTGCGGTACTCGCCGAGGGACATCGTCATCTCGGCTTTGAACACCCGGGCAAGTTTGCTCTCGCTCAGGGCGAATCGCTTGCTCAGTTCTCCGGCGCTCAGGGTGGGGTCTTCGTGCAGAGCGTGCACCACGGAGACCACCAACGACTGACGGTCGTCCTGTCCGACGCGCGGCAGGCGCGCGAGAGCCGATTGCCAGGGGAGGTTCCGGGAGCCCCGGCGGAGATCTTCGATCGCGCCGCCGAGCAGTCGACCGAAGATCGCAGCTTGTGCCTGCTTCCCATCGTCCACCGGAGTGTGCGAAATGGCCGCATCGTTGCACAAGAGCCCCACCACGTCGCTCCGCCCCAGGATGGGCGAGATCGAGGCCCAGCCGTAGCCGGCGATCCGTGTTTGCCCGTCGACCTGAACGGTGAGCGGGACGCGCTCGAAGGTGAGCCAGCGACTGTCACCGCCGAGTGCCTGTGCCTTGGCTTGGCGGTGGTGAAAGCCCTCCTGGAAATAGAGGTGGTGCTCGTCGGTCGTGTGCCTCGAAAGATCCGTTCCCCAGGTGCCGCAGAGCTTCTCTCCGGACTCGTCGTAGAGGAAGACCGCCGCCCGCTCGAGACCCAAGCGCTCCCGACAGAGCTCGACGGCTCGTCGAATCACGACGTCGACGTCGTGGTGCCCGGCGAGTTCGTCGGCGGCGGAGAGCACCGCGAGGGTGCCGCCGCCGGTGGAAGCCAGGGTGCGGGGGAGGGGTAGCTCACTTCCGACTAGGGCTGGCCAATCGACGTTTTGGAGATGGGAAGCGTCGCTCATGGGCGCACCTTCGCGTCGCGCGCGCGACCGCGATCGGAAATCAAGAGACCTTTCGAGCCTCCTCCGCCCGCGGAAAAAGCGGAACAACTCCGAGTGGAGATCCGCGTGGAGATCGGGATGGGGCGGGGTGAATCCCCCTTGTGATCATTCCAGCGCGGGGTGATTTCCTTCAGATTATTTGCGCGAACCGATCGAGTTTTTAGGGGCGCAGCCGCCGACCCTTCGTTTCAACAACCTACAAACGACTACGTTCGGGACCGTCGCAGAGCCAATGAAGGCTCTGGCCGTAGGGTTGCCACCTATGGCATGTTGACCGGATGCTTCATGGTCTTTCTCGCGCGACTCTCCTTTTACTCTTCGGGACTGGACTAGCCGCATGCTTCGCGGCGTGTGAGGGGTCACCCGACGTGCTGACCGATGGTGGAAACACCGTTCATTCGTCGGGTGGAAGCGATTCGGGGTCTGGCGGAGGCACCGGGGGAGACAGCATCGGCCTGGCCGGATCCCTGTCGATCGGCTCCGGCAGCGCGTCCGCTTTCGATTTCGATGTCGAGCCGAACGAGCCGCAGACCGTCACGGTCGATCTCGGGGCGAGCTCACCCACCGTGAGCTTCGAGGCGCTCTTGGATGGCGAGCCGATCGCCGCCGCCTGGAGCGTGGACCGAGGTGACGTCGCGACGATCACTCTGGGCGCGTCCAAGACCGGCGTCGTGACTCCGACGGGTCTCGTCGGCGGGCGCGTGCTCGTGACCGCGGGGCTCAACGACAACTTCGTGCAGCGCGAAGTCCTGGTGCAGATCCGCGGGACGCAGAACGGTGCGGACACGAGCGTGTCGGGCCAGGTAGCCCAGATCCCGGCGGACGTTCCGGGGCTCACCTCGGGCGGCGGCCCGGGCGGCGTGGGTGGTGAGGGCCTCGGGGTGGCGGTGAGCGATCAGGATCTCCTCGACGAGCTCGCGAATCCGACGGGCAACGCCGCCTCCGAAAACCTGCGGTTCGTCTATCCGTACGACGGCACCGTCTTCCCGCGGGGGATCCTCGCGCCGCTCCTGGCCTGGGATTGGTCGGTGGGTGACGCGGATGCGGTGCGCATTCACCTCGAAACCGAGAGTGGATCGTTCGGTTGGACCGGCACCTTCGGTCGCCCCGAGATCCTCGCGCAGACCGGAGGAAAGTTCGTGCAGCACCCCATCCCCCAAAACGTGTGGGAGGTGGCGACGAACACCGCCTCGGGCAAGTCCGACAAGCTCAAGGTGTCGCTCACGGTAGCGAGCGGGGGCGTGGCTTACGGACCTCTCGAACAATCCTGGGTCATCGCTCCGGCGCGGCTTTCAGGCACGATTTACTACAACTCCTACGGGACGAACCTCGCCAAGAACTACACGGGAGCTCTGGGTGGAGACGGTTCGTTCGGAGGCGCGACCCTCGGCATCCGCGTGGGGGATACCGGTCCGACGCTCGTGGCGGGCGCGAGCGGCAACGCGGTCAACTGCCGAGTGTGCCATTCGGTGTCTGCGGACGGATCGCGCCTCGTCAGCTCGAACCAGGGCGGATCGTCTTTCTCTTACGATCTCCTGGCAGGAGGAGGCGCGACCGAAACGCAGATGGGCACCCTGGCCGAGTTCCCCGGCGTGTACCCGGACGGCAGCATGGCCCTCGCGGCCAGTGGGCAACTTCTGCCCCTCCCGGATGGCGGCACGCCCCTTGCGGCCACGGGACTCGACAGCATCGCGACGAATGTCGGCACGCCCATGTTCTCGCCCGACGGTCAGAAGGTGGCGTTCAATCCGATGGCGAGCTCGACGATCACGAACGCGAAGCAGAAGCTCGTCGTTGCTGACTTCGACCCGAGCACGCTCGCGTTCTCGAACCCGATGGAGGTGGTCGACTACTCGGGCGAGCCCGCCCAGACACGCCCCGGCTGGCCCGCCTTCTTCCCTGATGGGAAGTCGCTCGTGTTCCACAGCCAGTCCGCTGCCGGTCTGGACAACAACAGCCATGGCGATCTGCGCACTCGCAAAGGGGCGCGAGCTCAAATCCATTGGACGAGCCTGGGCGGTCCCGACGACGTGACGCCCCTGAACCAATTGAACGGGCTCGACCAAAGCGGAAGCTCGTACCTGCCTCAGCTTTCGAGCGCCGCGCCGCTCGACTGCACCGGCGACGGGGCGCCAGTCGGCAACATCGACACGAGCCACGAAGACGACGCGAACCTGAACTACGAGCCCACCGTGAACCCCGTCGCCGGCGGAGGCTACGCCTGGGTGGTGTTCACCAGCCGGCGCCGCTACGCCCACGTCGCCACGATTCCGCCCTTCTGCAGCGATCCGCGTGGCGTCGATCTGATTCAGAACGTCACGCCGAAGAAGCTCTGGGTGGCGGCGGTGGATCTGAACGCCGAGCCCGGCACCGACGCGAGCCACCCGGCCTTCTATCTACCGGGTCAGGAGCTTCTGGCCGGCAACTCACGGGCTTTCTGGGTGCTCGACCCGTGTCGTGCGAACGGCGACTCCTGCGAGAGCGGGGATCAGTGCTGCCTCGGCTATTGCCAACCCGATTCGTCGAGTGGCGCGCTCGTCTGCGCCAACGAACCACCGGACCACTCCTGCTCCGAACTCCAAGAGCGCTGCGAAACTGGAGCTGACTGCTGCGACCCGGGCGTCGCGTGCATTGGCGGATTCTGCGCGCTTCCGAGCCCGCGCTGAAGTCGTCACCGGCCTTCGCTCGAAGACGAACATGGGGAAGCCCGACTGGGACGCCGAGCTCCGGCGTCCGCTTCCTCTGTCGGTCTACCTCGGCGTGCGCGCGAGCAGCCGGCTGCTAAGCTGCGTGCTCCCCTGAATGCTTTTTTCTTTCAACGGCCAGAACCGCGGCGCGCGACAGGATCGTGGACGGGGTAGTTCGCGCCGCTCGGGGTTTGCCGTGCGCGGGAGTGTCGTGCGCTTCGCGCTCGTCGCGGTGATGCTCGGTCTCGTCGCGCTCGTCGTTGTTGCGTGCAGGACGCCGGCTCTCGCCCCTCTCGGCGCGCAGTGTGCGATGAGCGCGCCCCTCGATGAGCCGGCGAGTGCGGCTCGGGTGCATTCCCACAACGACTACGAGCGGTCTCGACCCCTCCGCGACGCTCTCGATGCTGGCGCCGAGAGTGTGGAGGTCGACGTGTGGGAACTCTTCGGGCGACTCCGGGTCTCGCACTCGGGCTTCTTGTCTCCAGGCAGTTTGGAAGAGCTCTACCTGGCGCCCCTCGCCGAGCGCGTCCGCGCCCGCGGCTCCGTCTACGGCGACGGGCGACCCTTCACCCTTTGGATCGACCTGAAGTACGGCGGCCTCTCGATGGAGCGCGCGATCCGGAGGGCTCTCGCTCGCTATCCCATGCCTCCCGCCCGAAACGGAGAGCGGGCGCCGGTCCAAATCGTGCTCACCGGCAATGATTCTCTCAAGCGGCGGCTCGCCGACATCGCGCTCCCCTGGGTGGCGCGGGACAGCACGGATCTCGAGCCGGCGTCCGGCGGCGCCTTTGGCCACTATTCGCTCGCCTGGGATCGCTACGTCGGTTGGGACGGAACAGGCGAGCTGCCCAAAAATGCGGGCCGTCGCCTCGAATGCATCGTCAGAACGGCTCACCTGCAGGGACGGAAAGTGCGCTTTTACCACGCGCCTGACGCCAAGCCCGTGTGGGAGGTGCTGCGCCGGGTGGGAGCCGATTTCATCGGAACCGACCGCCCCGCCGAGCTGGGGCAGTATCTCGCCAGCGCCCCTTAGAGCCCGGATGGCGCTCCTTCGAAGCTAGGTGCGGCCGCGCACCGGCGTCGACGGCTGAGACCGCACAACGCCTTGGTGCCTCTTCCAGCCGGGAGTACCTTCGAAATGCGCCGCATCTGGCACGCGAAGGGAAGGGCAATGTGAACGTTCTCGATGAGAGGAAGTCGAACTCTCGTGCGGTGGCACGGCGAGCCTGGTTGGGGGCTGCGGCGGCGACCGCTTCTGGAGCCGTCTTGAGTTGCGGTCGCCAAGCGGTGGCGCAGACTCCACCCGAATCGGAGCGCCAGCCGCGCGCAGAGGGACACTCCGCGCCGGCGAATGGACCGGTTGTGGTTCGTCCTCTTCCTTTCGACCCCACAAAACTGTCCGGCCTCTCCGAACGCCTGATCGTCTCCCACCACGACAACAACTACGGGGGAGCCGTCAAGAAGCTCAACGCCGTCGAACAGTCGCTGGCCGAGCTCGGTTCCGATGCCCCCGGTTACCTTCTCGGAGGCCTTCAGGCGAAACGACTGGCCTTCGAAAACTCGGTCGTGCTGCACGAGATGTACTTCGAGAATCTCGGCGACAACGGTGAGTTTGGCTCTGCCACCCAAAGGGCCATCGAACGTGATTTTGGCGGGATGGCGTCCTTCGAGAGTCGGTTCACCGCCGTTGGCAAAAGCCTGGCGGGCGGGAGCGGCTGGGTCTTGCTCAGCTATCACTTGCCCCGTCGACGCCTGTCGATCGACATTGCAGCCGACCACACGCAGACCGCTGCGAACTCGATGGTGTTGCTCGCCCTCGACATGTACGAGCACTCGTATCAAATGGACTTCGGCGCGGACGCCGCTCGTTACATCGAAGCCTTCATGAAGAATGTCCGGGGCGAGGCCGTGGAAAAGCGGCTCGCCAAGGCGGTCGCGATGTCGAACATCTGATCAGTCTGTCGTCACGCCCGTGAGCGTCGCGCTGGACCATCTTCCGAGCGCCGTGCGGCGTCGCGCTCAACTCCTTGTCGCTCAGGGCCTCGCCACGCTGCACGCAGCGTCCACGGGGCAGACCTGGGCAGACCCGACGAGCAAACGGCGAACATCGTGTCCAACAGCTCCGTGGCGGGCGGAGGAGTCGGAGGTTGCACGATTCAAGCCCACACGCTTTTTTTTGCGGCCGCACGCCTGCCACGCTCGGGGGTCCGTTACTTAGTCTTATCTCTGCCACGCACGGGAGAGTTTCTTTTCGGGAGATACGACTACATGAAGTTCCAATACCTAGCTTGTTTGGTTGGTGTGCTGAGTCTCGTTGGCTGTGGGGCCGCTGACGGAGCGGTGACGACCGGCGGCGGCTCGGGCGCCACTTCAGGTGGTGGGATGACTGGCACCGGCGGCGGCACAGGCACCGGCGGCGGCGGCGGCATGGGCACGGGCGCGATGAATGGATCCGCCGGGGCAACGAGCGCGGGCGGGACCGCTGGTGACAATTCCGCAGGCATCATGCCTGGCGACAATGTGAGTGGCCAAGACCTCTCCGGTGTCGATCTCTCCACATCGGACCTCACCGGAGTCACCGGCACGAACCTGGATGGTTGCCCGGCAGATCTCCCGCCCGGGTGGGAGTGCGTCGACGTACCCGGCAGCGGCCTGACCCTGGTCGGACCCGGAGCGGATCTCTCGGATGTCAACCTCAACAACGCGAACCTCGATGGGGCGAACCTCAACGGCGCGAATTTGAACGATGCGAACGTCGAAGACACGTCGCTTCAAGACGCTTCGTTCGTCAACGCCAATCTCACGGACGCAAATTTCGAGAGCGCCAACCTAGCGAACGCCAACTTCGACGGCGCCAATCTCGGCGAGGCAACTCTCCGGGACGCAAACCTCGAGGGAGCGACGTTCGACAACGCTGACCTCAGTGGCGCCAACCTCAGTGGCGCCGACCTCAGCGGAGTGGACCTTTCCACGGCGAACCTGGACGGCGTACGGGCCATTCGCCTCGATGCATGTCCGGAAGCGCTGCCGGCAGACTGGCACTGCATCAACAACAACCTGGTCGGCCCCGGCGCCAACTTGGAGCGCGCCGAACTCGCCGGGGCGGACCTCAGCGGGCTCAATCTCGAGGGCGCTCGCTTTGACGACGCGAACCTCGAGGGCACCGATTTCTCGGGTTCGAACCTGACCGGAAGTCGCATGCAAGACGCGAATCTCCAAGATGCCAACTTCAGTGATGCAAACCTCACCGAGGCGAACCTCGATGGCGCCGAAGTGAACGGAGCCACGAACTTCGACGGGGCAACTTTCAATGACACGACCTGTCCCAACGGAGACACGTCGGGACAGGCAGGCTGCTTCTAGGAGGTCCATCGCTTGCGCTGGTCCCAGAGACCAGAGCGGCTGGAGCAGACGGACGGGTGCAGCGAGATACCGCTGCACCCGTTCACGTTTCCGCGCTGCCGACTTCGCGATCGCGCTCGTGGCGAAACCCGAGCCTCGGAACGCTCGGGCCGAGTGCTACCGTGATGGGGCCGCATCATGGTCGAAGTCATCCAACAGCGTCGCGCTCTGATCGTCGGCCCGGGTGCGATCGGGCTTTGTCTGGCGCGCCATTTCGCCGAACAGGGAGCCGACAGGGGGGGCGAGGGACCATTCGTGCTCGGTAGGACGCCTCTCGGCGAGACGCCGTCTGGCAAGACGTTTTCCGGCGAGATGATGCCGTCTCGAGCCATCGTTCGCACTGGCGGAGCGGCGCGCATTGCGTTCGGGATTCGCGATGGTGAGGATGACGCGGAGGTTGCGCACTACGCGGTGTCAGCGGCGAGCTGGGAAGTCTTGCCGGCACCGGATGCGGTCGATGTCGTGTTCGTGTGCGTGAAGTCGACGGCGCTCGAGCGTCTGGACTGGGCGCGACTGGCCGCGCTCGGACGCCCCTTGGCGGTACTCTGCAACGGCTACGTGGACGACCTTCTCGAAGACGTTCGCGACCGCTTCGGGCTTCAGGGTCAGCTGATCGAGCAAGCTTCGGTCTATCTTGGAGCCAAGCGTCTTCGCGATGGCACCGTGGTCGAGTCGGTCCATCCTCGCAAGGTGCTGCTCTCGAACTCCTGGGCCGACGTCGCGTCACGCCTATCGTCACCGGCCGAAGGGGCCATTCGTTTCGAGTGTTCGGGTGACATGCCAACTGCACTCGCCAAGAAGTGGATCATCAACGCCGCCGTGAACTCGCTTTGCGCCAAATACGACCTGGCCACCAACGGTGAACTCCTCGGTCACCAAGAGGAGCTCGATGGGCTCATCGACGAGGCCATCGGCCTCGCGAAGCTCCTGTATCCCGGTCTCGACGCGACCCAGATCCACCGTGAGATGGTCTACGAGATCATCGAGCAAACCGAAAACAACATGAACTCGATGGTCGCCGACCTTCGCCGCCACCAACCGACCGAGTCGCGCTACCTCGCGGGCCTGGCCCTCGGCCATGCCGAGTTCCCCCGGCTGGCCGCCATTCACCGCGCTATCGAGGCGCGTCACGAGACACCCGGGGGGAGCTGAGGATGTTCACCGGTCGGTCGCCGATCTGCCCGACGCCGTAGCGCATGTCGTAGCGCAACATGCGGGGCCCAGATCGCCGATCTCGTGCCAGTCGCCTTCCGCGACTCCGTCGTAGAGGAGCGTGAGCTGGTCGTAGGTGGCCTCAGCTGCGCGCAGATCGGTGAACGCCGCGAGGGCCGGAGAACCGTCCGCGCCGAGCTGAGTGAACACCGAGATGCGCCACCGTCCACCGGAGGGCAGGGTGAGGGTTGCCGGGTTGCCGGAGACGATCAGGAGCGGCACGGGCGAAACCGGATCCACCCCGGCGAGCGCGAGCTCGAAGGGGCTCACCGCGCCAGCGACGCCGGCCGGGATGTCATCGCGACGGATGGCGGTCCAGCTGGCTTCAGGCGCGGTGCCGTCCACATCCAGCGCCAAGGAGAGCGCGACGCGATTCCTGA
This sequence comes from Polyangiaceae bacterium, assembly GCA_050289625.1. GTDB lineage: Bacteria > Myxococcota_A > Polyangia > Polyangiales > Polyangiaceae > NIC37A-2. The sequence continues at coordinate 30,806 of JBNKGC010000046.1, forward strand.
TCGACATCACGACCCGTGCCCAACGTGGAGAGAGCGGCCCAGCGGCCGACCCTTTGGCAGAAGAGCACAACAAGGACCCGAAGCCCTTCGGCTCGACGGTCGGCTGACGTGACCTCACAGAACGCCAACGTTGCATTGGGGCCATGTTGTTTCTGGCGAGGTGCTTTTTCGGCGCCCTGAAGATGCGGACGGAAGCTCGCTTCGGCGACGAGCACACTCCGCGGAGGCTTCACGTGTTTCGGGCCCGATCCCGCTGCGCCCCCCGCTGGCGGAGCACGCGGGGCTCCGCCAGCCATCTGCGGGACTCAACTCGTCCAAAGCTCGCCGACCACGCAAGGCTCCTGTTTGGTCTCGTGGTCCAACTGCAGCGACGGACACACCTACGCCGTGTCCTGTTTGGATTCCGTCTGCGCTTGTTTGATGGACAGCGCGGTCATGACGGAGCTCGAGCCCCGGGAAACGTGTCCGGTGGACGTAGGTGATCTGAACGTCGCCTGTGGGTGGCTCCTCGAAGCCGACAACGGCAGCGGACAGGGAACTTGAATTCAACACGAGGGAAATGAATCACCTGACGCGGACGTCCCGGAAAGCCTTGCCTTGCTCCAAGACCGCGCGGACGAGCTTCAGCACGAGGGCGAGCACGGAGAGCGCACTCAGGAGCCTGCCGCGATGGAGGCGGAGGTCTTCCAACCGGACGGCACCAGCACCTACGAAAGTGGGAGCGAGGGCATTGGGCAGGTCAGCCAGGCACTCCCGGACGACTCCGCGTTTCCTTGGGATCTCGCCAAGGAGCACTGCCGCGCCACGAGCTATGCCGAATTCGGCGAAGCCGCCGACTGGGTTGTCGCCTGGCCGTTTCTGACGGGCACCGGCTACTTCACCAAGAGCGACACCGTGATCGCGAAGACCCACGCTGCCTCGTACCGCGGGGTCGTTCACTTTCGAGTCCGCTACCGGACTGGTGGTATCAAAGCTATTGGAATGTCGTGGACGCCAACCTGCCCGCTGGAAACGGCTGGTGGTGGTTCAAGGCGGACACCTCCGACTTTCACATTCAGCCCAAGGTGGATCAGGCCTCTGGCGATGGGTACCATCTGTGTGGAGAGGGTTTTTGGTAAGAGCTCTTCAGCGATCATCGGCCCGGGAAAACACGAGCGGCACCTGCAGCAGCAGACGCTCGCTTCGTCGCGCGCTCTTCGCATTCGCCGGAACCGCCCTGGTTCCTCTCCTCGGAGGGTGCGAGGCCGACACCTTTCCGAACGCCTGCGAACGATCGAGCTCGACCATCGAGCGCGAGCACACTTCGGCACTCGGTTTTTCCCTGAGCGAGGCCTTGTCCGGAAAGGACGAGTTGGGAGCGACGGGCGGCTGGTCCTCGATACCGCCGTGGGTGTTCGAGACCGCGCCGACCGGGGTGACGACAATTCGCCGTCGGTTGACCGACGTCGACGACGTCGTGTTTGTCGACGAGGTGCGCCGTGAGGTCGACTCGACGGATCCGTTCTTGTGCACCTCGCACCTGGAAGCGACGGCGACCATCGAGGTGCGCACCTCCGATGGGCGACTTTCGGACCAGTGGCCCGTCACCCTTCGAGCCTACGGGCCTGACACGATTCAAATGACCTCCGCGATTCCGGACCCGCTCCACGGCGAGCTCACCATCCAACCAGGCGTCGAGCTTCGCTACGAAGAATGGTTGGACGGGAGTGAAAGCTCTGGGAACCTAAGCGCGCTGCGCTCCATCGCTGTCGACGACGAGAACGGCTCCACGGAGATCGCGCCAGTCTTTTCGTGGTCGGCCAGCCTCGAGTGACCGCCGGCTCACCGGAGCTCGGGCGGAGGGTGAGACTCGGTTTCGACGGTTGGTGCGACGCCGGGCAACGTCCAGCGTCAGTAGGCCCGAAGCTCGGTGAGACAGACCCGCTTCTTCTTTGGCGAAAGGCGAAGATACCTCGCCTTTTGGGGTCGGCGAACCGTGACGCGGCCGAACTCGCGACGCCACGAGATGCCGGTGAGCTTCTCGAAGCGCTTGCCGTCCTGACTCACTTCGACCAGGAGCCGGCCGCGCTTGCCACGGCCGAACGTCGTGAAGCGACGCACCTTGACCCGACCTCCGGCAAAACGAAGCACGAGGTGCTGACCGGCTTCGAGGCAACTTTCTCGGTCGAACACCGTCCCGTTGGTCCACCCCAAGGCAGCAGGGTGGCTCTCCGACACAACTGGCTCCAATCCGGTTACCGCCGCCCGATCGTGCCCGCGGGCTGCGCTCGCCGCTGACGCGAGGCAAGTTGCAACAGCGAGTATCGACCAGCGCAGCCGCCCACACTGGCGCCGATCCAACCGAGAACTCACTCGGGCGCGCGCCGGCAGGGCTTTCGTGGTGGCGCCGAAGATTAGGCTCAGCATTGCCGCGCCCGAGGTCACTACCGCGATCGACAACACCACGGGCACGGCCGCCCCATGCCGCATGACCTCCATCGCGTCTCCGTGAAAACACACGTAGCAAAGCCTCGCAAGCAGTCATCGCTGCAGGCCCCCGCCGAAAAAAGGCTCGGCTTACTTTCTGACCTTGGGAGCCGCCTCGCCGTTCGACGAAAAATACTCTCCGGTGCATGCCAGGAACGTGAGCGAGTTGTTCGCTGGGGTCGGGAATTCACCGGTTCCGACGAAGCGCAGCAGGCGCCGCTCGGTGGGCGGGCAGTCCTCGACGAGCACCGGGTTGCCGGCGCCGTTGTCCGGGTCGACGTAGCAGTAGCCCGGCTCGGTGGCGACCTCGCTGTTCTGGCACTCCGTCTGCCCGTCGCCCGTGAGCTGACGAATCTCGCAGAGGTTGAACGCGTCGCAGTCGATGCCCGAACCGCCGCAGTAGCCCCAGTCGCGGAGCAGCTGCATCACGGCCGAGGCCACCTTCTCGGTGGCCACCTCGCGACCGGGTGTCGCCTCACAATCGAGGGGTTCATTGCTCGCCTCGACCACGGAACACGGCACGAGCTTGGTCTCCTCGTCCACCCCCAGATCACGCGGCAAACAAACACGACCCAGCGCCTTGCCGAGGCGCTTGACGATGGCAGCGATCGCCGGGTTGTAGCCAAAGCTCGGGTCGATGGGGGTCCCCGACAGGTTCTTGGGACAAATCGAAGCGACGATCGAGTTGTCACCTAAGCGCTGGAGCACTTCGAGGTGGCGCGTGCCCGGGTAGGCCTTGGCGTGAGTCTGCGTGTTGCCATTGCAGAGCGGCTTGTTCTTGTTCAGGTCGTCTTGGGTAGCGCAGTCACACGCCATCTCGTTCGCCACCATGGTGCAGTCACGCGACTCGGGCAGCGGGAAGATGCACGCGTACTGCAGGTCGTCGCTCATGGGCAGGCCGTCGCCCGGATTCACCTCCGAGGGCTGCGAATTGTCGTACTCGTGCCCGTTGATCGGGTTGCCCCCCGGGTTGTCGTCCCAACGCACCAAGGCGTCCCCGGTGACTGGATTGACACCGTCGCGGGGCTCGATCGATTCGACCATGAGCGGGTCCGTCGGAGGCACGCCCGCGTCCGGCGCACCCAAAATGACGTCCCAGCGGCTCATCCCGAGGTTCGGCTCGACCTGGTTCATCTCGGCTGCGGTGAGATAGGTGAGGCCTGTCCCGCTGAGGCTGTCCACGGTCGCGATATCCTGCCAGGGCACTCCGACGATGCCGGCGAGGAACACGAGCGAGGGATCGCGCGGGGCCGTCCCGGCTCCTGCGGCAAACAACGGGTTGGGCACCAGCTGCCCCGTCTGGCTGTCGGTGATCTCGAGTTGGCTCAGACCCTCGACGTAGCGTTCGATCGGGTAGAGCAAGTCGATGCCGAAGCGGCGCTTCTGATCGAAGCAACGGACGTTCGGGCGATCCAACTCCGCCGGACGCTCTACGTCACACGGGTTGGAGCAACCCGACGGGCGTTCGGTCTGCAGGCAGGAGTAGCAGCACTCGCTGTTCGGATCGGCTGCACACTCGTCGCTGGCGGGCGGGAACTTGGAAAACCCGTCCCCATCGACATGGGCCGTGAGCCACCCGAGGTTGGCGTTCGGGTAGAAGGGGCCACCCTCCATCACCGAGCAGTCGTTTTCGTCCGTCAGCATGATGATGGCGACGAGGGAATCCGGCCGCAGGAAGGCGGCGCGCTGGTCGAGCACGTCGTAGTCCACCTCCGTCGACACCGCATCCCATCCGTTCACTACTAGGTCCATCGGGGGACTCGGATCGATCAAGAAGCGGTACCAGGACTCGAGAGTGGCCTCGAAGCGGCAACCGACTTCACCCGCGGCCGTGACGTGGTTCTGGAAGTCCGAGCGCAGCGTGGCGAGAGGAGTGGTCGCCTCACCCTTCCAGGCGAGGAAGCCGGCCGGATCGAAGTCCGCCAAATCCAGTCCGAAACGAACCGTGGGCAGCAGGTGGGCCCGGTCGTTCTGCATCGGGTTCCCGTCGATCGACTCGGGATCGCAGAGGTTGCCGCCGTGGTCCCCTAGCGAGGAAGTGATGACGCCGATGTGGATGTCGTCGATCGGGCTGAACTCGCGTTTCGAACCGGCAGGGCAGTCCGCGGCGCCCCCGTAATCCACGGGGTTGCCGTTTTCGTCGACGCAAGCAGGCGAGACCAGGCGCTCCACGAGGCCCGGCACCGCCTCCCGGAAAATGACCTGCTTTTCGGCCATCGACGCGGAGTTGTCGACGACGAAGAGCAGGTCGATCTTGTTGATGGCCGACCGGCTAATCTGGCCGATGAGGGTGATGTCGTTTGCTGCGCTTCCGTCATCGGTGCTGCATGCCGCAACCAAAGTCGAGAAGAGGAGAACGGATGAACCGAGCGTTGCGTATTTTTTCATCGCGAGGACGGCCTCGAAAACCAATCTGAGAAGTCGAGCATCGAGGATAAGAGAACACCATTCAAGCGACGATCCCAGAGGGCAGCGATGGCGGCTTCGCGCTACTCAGCTGCCTGGTCGATCACCAGGCCTCGTCTCCGCGGAGCCGGGGCGCCCAGCCTTGGGCCCTGCGCGATTCGTCTGGCTTGCGGAGCCCGACCTGCGGGTCATTCAAGGCGCCCTGGCCACCTCTCGACCGCGAACCTCAGATGGCAGCGACAGGTAGCATCTTTGGAGTCAGCGCTCTTGCCTGCTGGTTGCTCCTGGTGTCAGCGGTGGGTTGTGGAGGAGGGGCAGGTTC
>JBNKGC010000047.1:0-34602 GCA_050289625.1 Polyangiaceae bacterium
CGAGTAGCATCAGCGCCACACACCACCAAGAAGGCCTCACGGGCCCCTTCACTGCAATCTTCAAGGACATCTTGGGATTCACTCCGTACTCAAACGAACTACTCACAGGCTCCACCAGGCTCCAAAAGAATATTTCTCGGCAAGGCGCTCGAGTCAGGGGCAACCACCACAATCCCCTGGTCTGGTCCGAAGGTCATGCAACCTTCTTGAATGGGCGCCGAGCAGTATCCAGCAACACTGGTCCCGGTCACGAAGCCCCATGGGGCGCCTATTCGAGCCCGGTACGCGGTACCGTTTGGTGTCACGCGGAACCAACGGCGTTCACTTCCGTCGCAGGTACCCGCTCGTGCGGCAGCGGGAGTTCTTATCGTCGGGTTCTCTTCCAAATAGTCTGGCGAAACGGACTCAATGATTACGATCTCATCCAAGGAAGCCCCCACGCACTTACCGCTCAGTGGAGGGCAATCAACATCGCAACTAAACCCCGACTCAGGACACGGATCCTTCTCCACACAAGCCCCGTCTTCGCAGACACCGACATCGCTACAGCTCTCGCGAAACTCGTCCGTCACTAGGTCCGGACCGCACGCCATGACGTCGGAGTCGCGGCAAAACTCCTCACCAGGGCCAAACCCCTCACATTCCGTGACGACCGGCCGGCAAGTTCCTGCGTTCACCCCCTCGGACGAGTCACAGAATTGCCCGTCACCACAGGTCTCGTTGGCCTCCCAGGTCCCCGACGCACCGCAGAGGAGCGATACCTTCTGATAGTTACCCGCACACGCGAGAGCCGCTGGCGTTGAGCAAGCATCACCTAAGATGGCAATCACGCCGGACGCTGAGCTCCCCCCGCTCGATGTGCCACCGCTCGATGTGCCACCGCTCGATGCGCCCCCGGTACCCCCAGCACCGCCAGAGCCCGCTTGCTGCCCCCCACTGCCGGAAGCACCACCGGTTCCTTCCGAACCACCGCTCGCTGTTCCGCCGGTCGCAGGGGAATTTCCGTCGTCTCCCGAATGGGTGGTGGAAGAGCCTCCGCAGGCAAGTGCGCTAAACCCTGCCGCGACAACAAGCCCAGAACGCGCAACACGCTTTGCATAGAATTTCATGACCAATCTCATTCCAAAGCCACGCTCCGGAGGCAAGAAGCCTCTGCGATTGGCTGCCAGGCCGTTCGAGACTTCGAAGAACCTCTGATGCCTGAGCTTCGCCAGTAACCTCACTCCAAAACCCCCGCCCGCACGTCCCAAAATCCCGCATCATTCCACGAGGGCCAAACCGCGGCCGCATGGCCCCCGTCGGCCACATCGACCGTGCGACCGTACGAGTAGTCCGAATAAACGCCGTAGCTTGGATCCGAATCGAGAAGCGTTTGCCCAACCCACTCCCCGAGAGCGGCGTCGTAGTACATCGCCTTGGGCAGGTAGCGGTCGTTGTAGTCGACGGTGTCGAACCAGGTGACGACGGCATTGCCGGCGCTGTCCATATCGATGCGCGTGTCCCGAACGTCGCCGACGTCCTGCGGAGTCTCCGTGAATTTGACGGGCAGACTCCAACTATCCGTGGCTACGTCGTAGTGATTGACGAATGCGTCGGGACGGCCGCCGAACTCGGGACGATGCGCGTAGGCGACAATCGCGTTGCCAGCGGCGTCCATGGCGACGTCGGTCCACACCGAAAGCCCTGCAGACGGACTCAGCCGGACCGGCGCGCTCCAGGTGTCGTTCGAGACGTCGTAGCGAGACGCAAGCGCATTCCAATCGCTGTCTTCGCCAGACGACGGGTCCATCTCCTCATACCAGACGGCCATCGCGTTGCCGCTGGCGTCCACGGCGAGCTGCGGCCACCGGCCGTAGCCGGTGGAATTCAGATCGAGCTCATAGGGCGCTCCCCAGGCTCCCGTACTCACATCGTACCGGGCCACGTAGGCACTGCAGCCGGGGCAGAAGTAGCCTCCTCCACCGACCGTGTCTTGCCACCAAGCCACGAAGGCGTTTCCGTTCGCATCGACCACCACCTCGGGCGTGTAGGCGGTGCCCGCGTCGTTCTGCTCGAGCAGGGTGGCCGCGTCCCAAAGACCAGTAGCTGGCTCGTAACGCGAAGCATAGATGCTGAGCGCGGTGCCGTTGGACTGCTGCCAGGTCACCACGGCGACGCCGTTCGAGGCAACATCCACCGAAACCGTGTAGGCATCTCCAACTCCCGAATCGAGGATTTGCGGCGTCGACCAGGTGCCCGTCGCTCCGTCAAACCATGCCGCGTACACGGCGCTGATGGAGAAAGCGTCGTCCTGCGCCCACGCCGCGATGGCATCACCCGACGGGAGAACCTTGAGCGCCGGGTTCAGTCCGCTCCAATGGTTCGCCAAGGGGCCGTCTTCGGTCTCGACGAGCGCAGGAGCACTCCACACCCCCGCCTCGTAGCGGGAGAAGTACAGACTCTCCGCCGTCCCATCACTCTGCACCCAGAGCGCGAGGACGTTTCCGGAGTCGTCCACACCAACCACCGGATTCCGGACATCGGCATCCCCCACGTCGACCGTTGTGGCTGGAGTCCACGCTTGGGCCATCGGCGCAGCCCCCATCTGCCTGAGCTGCGGATACCCCGTGGGCGACCCGTCCAAGCTCCACACGTGGGTGAAGTTCCAGCCCGCGGCGTCAAACGTCGCCTTGCTCTGCATCTCCGCGGTCGTCTTCCCAGTGACGTCACTCACCGCAGGCGTGCCTTCACCGACGGCGGGCAAACCAGCCGTCACCACGTCGGCATCGAAGAAGCTTCCGTAGATGGTGGAGCCGGTGCCGTCATCCGAGCCCAGGAATGCGCCGAGAGTCGCGCCGCTACCTGTCACCGAGCTGACGCTGTAGGTGTTCTTGATGGTCGACTGATTCCACAAGCGTCCGATGAGGCCGCCGGCGACACCGCCGGCTCCTCCGTCGACCGCCCCTTCGGCGAAGCAGTCCGTGATCTGGGCACCGTCAGCTCTCCCCACAAGGCCGCCCTTGTGGCCTCCGCCTGTGGCGATCACATCGCCCGCAGCAAAGCAGCGTTGGAGGCTCGAATTCGCCAGGGAATTGACGAACCCCCCAGCGTTCAGACCTGTGGCGTTCCCGGTGGCAAAGCAATCTTCGGCGCTTCCTCCACCCTCGATGGCTCCCCCGAAGCCGCCCACCGAGTCGTAGGCAACGACGTCTCCAATCGCGTAGCTATCGATGATGTCGTTGTTCGAATACCCCAAGAAGCCACCAACGTTGGTTCCCTCCGGGGCGTTCACGTTTCCGACAGCGTAGCTCCCACTGATACTTCCACCGGGCGGTGCGTTCCCGACGAACCCACCCACCATCTGGTCACCGCCACTGACGGATGCGCTGGATGAACAGTGGTCGACCGCGCCCAGAATTCCGCCGGCAAACCCACCAATGTAGTCCGCGCCATTGAGGGCCTGCACAGTGCCGGAGCTCGTGCTCGATACCACCGACGATGACGCACGAATCGAGCCGACAAATCCGCCCACATGCTTCGCACCGTCGCCCGTCACATCGACGGACGAGCTGCTGTCCGACGCGGAGGTCCTAGCGATCCATCCGACCAATCCCCCTACGAACTGCGTCGTTCCTTCAACCGTCCCCCCCACCGCGTGACAATTCTCGATCCGCCCGAGGTTGACCGAACCCACCAACGCCCCCACATACGACCCGCCACTCACCGTTGCGTTTTCGACCGTGAGATTCAGGATGTGGCCGTCGGTCAAACCGTCGAGCACGCCGTCGCCGACTACGCTTCCGAACAGGCCCACGTAGTCGCCCGCCGTTTGCGCAGTGAACCCACTCAGGGTGTGACCGCGGCCGTCGAAGGTACCGGTAAACGAGTTTGCGGCCTCTGGACCGCTGCCGATCGTGCCGGAGAGGGTCGAAATGTCGATGTCCGTCCGGAGCTCGAAATGCGCGTCCCAGAGGTTCGTGTCGTTCACCACGCTTTGCAGCTGAGCCACCGTGCAGATCGGATACGGATAGCTCTCGCTGCCGTCGGGTGACACGAGCTGATTCAGAGCAAAGGGAGGCGTGTCCTGCAGTGGGGTGCTGCTGCAGAAGTTCGCTTCGCCGCTCGAGTTCGTCTCCGCCAGCGCGTCCATGCAGAAGTCGAACTCGATGTCCGTCGTGTTGCTTCCAGGAACGAGGAGCTGCGCTGAAACGATTGCTTGCCCCGTGTAAAAGGCGCCGGAATTGTCCCAGCAGCGGGTGTTGAGGTTGCTCCACGGGACGAAGTACGTCCCCGACGCCGTGCCGAGTGGCGCACACCAGCGATCGTTTGCGTCAGTGGCTCCGTTCGGGCCGTTGACCTGCAGACGGAGGTCGGAACCTTTGACGTTCGTCACCGTCACCGTCACGCCGTCGTTCCGCGGCCACACCGATTCGATCGGCGAACCAGCAACAAAATCTTGATTCAGGTTCACCCCGATGATCCCGACGCCGCTGTAGTCGGGTGCAGCGGCCACGTTGCCCGAGGCGCAGAATGGCAGTCCGTAGACCTCGCCAAAGTTGTCCGGAACAATCGTGCTGCCAGAGCTGCCGTCAGTGGCTGTCCAGCCGTAGCCGGCCCAATCCCCCGAGACGAAGTAGCCCCCAGGGTACCCTCCGGTGCCGCCCGTTCCCCCGGTGGAGCCGCCTGTTCCGCCAGTGCCACCGCCAGTCCCACCCGTTCCTCCGGCACCGCCAGTCCCACCCGTACCGCCGCTGCCTCCGGTCCCACCCGTTCCGTCCGGATCCTCACCACACAGGCTGCGCTCGACCAGATCCCCTCCGAAGCGGAGGTTGTCGAAGCGATAGGTCGGTGCGGCACCCGGGCAGTACGATGCAGAAAGGGCCAGGCGCAGGGCCAGGTCGTCATGCACTTGGTGGAACTCGGCCTCGATGTTTTCGGGTACGACGAACGAGATGGTGCTCCACTCGCCTCGCGGCAGAGGCGTCAGATCGACTCTGCCGTCGGAGGTCGCTTCGCTACCCTCCAAAAGCACGTCCGTGAAACCGGCAGCGGGCAGATCCATCCGCAAATGGACACCGCCTGCCCAGTAGATGTTCGGTAGCTCCTCGTTCGGAGGAACATAGACGTCGAGCAGAAGTTCGTTGCCCACGTACCGGAAGTCCGTCGTCGAGAACGTCGGGCTCGTCAGTTGGATCCAGTTGCAGGCCGCCAGCTCGAGCGACTCGCTGCCGTGCGTAGCGTCCGTACTGTGGCCCAACACGACGCCCTCACCCGGCGTGTACCAAGACGCGTATCCCCACGGCTGATCTGGATGCTCGAAGGACGCCACTCGCCCGTCCACCGGGCACACCGGACACGAGCCGCAACTGCCGCCGCAGTCGTAGTTCGTTTCGTCGCCGTCCAGGGCCAGGTTCGTGCAGTGCTCCGGCACGCACACGCCCACCCCCGAAGCCTTGTTGAACGCGAGCCCCGCGTTCGCTTCGCACACCAGCCCGTCGAGACAACCGGCATCCGTCTGACAGTGCCCCACACCGGCACCACAACGACAGGTCGCGGTGCAGTATGCCTCGCTCGGATCGTCTGGCGCTCCGGTGGCCCCGATGCACGCGTCGGGGAAGCAGACGTTCACATCGTCATCGAGACCGTATCGCGGCCCCTCACCCTCGACACACGAAAGCCCTGCCAGGCACTCACTGCTTTCGTTGCAGTCCCCCTCGCCTTCCGCGCACGCTTCGGCGACGCAGTAGTTCGCCTCACCCACCGGGCATGCCGCGCAGTCCGGACCGCCGCAGTCGATCCGCGTCTCGCCGCCGTTCCGCACACCGTCGGTGCATTCGGCCTGAAGACAAATATCGATCTCCGGCTCGAACGGCGGAATGCGCCGCGCGCCCACGTCTTCGACGCACGCGAGATCCCCACGGCAATCCGTATCCGAGTCGCAGTCGCCCTCGAACGGTGCACAAGGACACACGGCGCTGCAGAAACCCGACAGACCAAAGTAGGCCTCCAAAGGCTCGCCGTTCTCTTCACGGGGACACTCGAAACATGTCCCGCAGTCGCCGCCACAGTCGACGCCCGTTTCGCCGCTCCCGGCGTCTTCGGCCCCGTTCTCACAGTGCGCGGGAACGCACACCGCCGTGGTCGGACCGTAGCCGTACCAGGGGCCACGCCCCTCGGCGCAAACATGCCCACTGACGCACTCGCTGTCGTCCGCGCAGGGACCGATGCCCGTGCTGCAGGGCGACGTGCTGCAGTCGGTCTCCTTGCCGGGACCGCGCAGGATCGGCACGGGAGCGAGCTGTGCCACGACGTCGGGCGCGCCTTGATTCGCGTCCAGACCGAGGCCGAAGTCCGTCCAGGCGAGGAGCAACGCTCCTTCCGGCACCAGCGACGTGGCGGTGAGCGCCAAGTCCCGCTGATCGCCCGCGGTGTGCGCCGCCGCCCGCGGCGCGAGCACCTCGGAAACGCTCAGATCGAGGAACTCGCTCGCCGGATCCCAGTAGATGCGCTTCAGCCAGACTTCCTCACCACGCGCGTCACCCAGGGGGCTCTCCGAATGCCAGCCCAGGTAGAAGCGGCCCCCGACGGCGGTGGCCGTCGGCCCTGTCTGCCCGATGGTCGTGGCCCCGGCAAAAGCCGAGTCGAGGGCCTCGACACTTCCGAGCGTCTGGACCGTACCGTCTTCCAGATCGACCACCGCAGCGTGAAGGCGCGGCGTGATCACGCCGGTGTTCCCGTCACGAACGGTGCCGTCGATTCCGACCGTGTACGCCACGAAGAGGTGCGAGGGGTCGAGGGCGATCAGTGCGGGCCGATCCGACGCCGGACCAGGTTGCCCGACGTTTGGAATCGTCCATTTCTCCTCCGCCGTGGCCACGACGATCGAGTCCTGACCGTCCGCTTCGCCGCGCCGCCAGGCGCCGATCCAGCTGCCGTTCATCGCCGCGAGAGCGACGTTGCCCTCCGGCTGCGCCGTCCCGCCGAGGACCATCTCGCCGTTCAGCGGGGTCAGCTCGGCGTCGAAACGGCGGACGAGGATGTCCGGCCCGTTCAGCGGGTCGCTCGTGTCCGTCCAGGCGGCGACCAGCTCCGAGCCGGTCCAGATCAAGTCCGCGTCGAACTGCGCCGCGAACGCAACCTCGTTGGCGAACTCGACGAAACCCGTCGTTCCATCCGGATACACGCGCCGAAGCCCCACACCCAGCTCCGACCCGTCGCTGTTCAGATCGTTCCAGGCAACGGCGAAGGAACCGTCGGGCAAAGCGGCCACGACCGGATCAGCGAAACGCGTCGGGTTGGCGCCCGCGGCGACGTCGACGAACGCCATGCGCCCACCCCGCGCGTCCAAGAGCTCGAGACCCACAGCGGTCGGCTCTGCGTCAGGCTGCACGAACGCCACGGCGACTTGCTCGGCCGACGCGGCTGCCGGATGACGCCCCTGACCAAGAATGCGATTCGGCACCTCCTGAGGCGCCGGCGCGGTCGCAGCGGGCTCGATCAGCAGAAAATCCTGCGTTTGGCAGTTTGCGGAGCACGCTGTGAACGGCCCGTCCGGGCCTGCGTCGCACTCCTCGAGCTCGGCGTCTCGAGCCCAATCACCGCAGTACAAAGAGTTCAGCCCCGACGGCGGAGGATCGGCGGGGAAGACCTCCCCTCCGGATCCCGAGGTGCCCCCGGAACCAGCTGCGTTTCCTGAACCGGCCGCGTTCCCCGAACCGGCCGCGTTTCCTGAACCGCCCGTACCCCCTGTCTCGCCCCCAGTCCCCGGGCTGTCACCCGATGCCGCGCCCGCAGCACCCGGCGAACCTCCGGAAGGCGACTCGTCAGGAAAGAGCGGCGTCGGAGCGTCCGGGCCCACGGTAGCCGTGCTCAGCAACGTTCCCGACTCCGGGGAGTCGCCGGCGTCGCTGCACGCGACGAGACCGAGTGCCGTAAAAAATGCGCACCGTCGCACGGACAGGCGCCATCCCGAGGGCTGCAGAGCCACAGTCAATCCCAGAAGTCCCAATGAACGACTCACTCCGCGAGAACAGATCGCGTGAGCCTCACGGATATGCCCTTAGCGAACCTCGCGGGATCGAATCAATGCAAATCGACAGACTGTCACAACGAAATGTTGCGGAAAAATCCCCGGATTCAGCGACGCTGGACTTTCAAAAAACTCACCTTGGGTCTTGAATTTGTCCATTCGCTCGGAAGTTCCGGTTCCATGAGCGCCTGGCCTGCGCGTCGTCACAAGTCGGTCACGACCTGTCCGAGCTGACGACAGAGACCCTTGACGAAGGACCTCAAATCAGCGGTAACAGTCCGCGGATGCGGAGGACGCCAGCGCTGGCGCCGTACGGCGGACTCGAGATCCGATGCCGCTCGTCGCGCCACGCGACGAAATGGCCACCGCGTGCCGACACGGCCTCCAGATCGCCAATGCCGATGGTGTCGGCGGAGAGACGTTGGCTCGCCTCGGAATCGACGACCGAGCCGTCTGCTCCGACGAGCTGCGCTCGGGCAGACACCGTTCCGGCGCCACGCCGGTAGGCCACGAAGTATCCGTCGGTGTGAGACGCCGCCGTAGGCTCACCCACATTGGGCTCGGAGGACACGGCGAAGACGCTGTCCAGTGGAACGCCCGTCTGGTCGATCAAACGTCCGCCAAATCGCTTCCGTCGCAGTCCTGATCAATACCGTCGAGGGCAACTTCCAGGCGACCCGGATGCACGTTCGCGAGAGCATCGTCGCTGTCAGTTCCGTCATCCCCGTCGGGAAAGCCGTCGCCATCGAGATCCGCCCAATCGATGCCGGAGCAGTCTTGATCGATGCCGTCGTAGGCCATTTCGTCCGCAGCCGGGAAGCTCGACGGGTCGTCGTCGCCGCAGTCGGCGAAGGCGGGCCAGCCGTCTCCGTCAGCATCAATTCCAGCGGAGTTGCCATTCGCCCCAGCGGCACCCATTTCCTGGGCTTTCGCCCCCCGCCTGCACCCCCCATTCCTCCCAAGCCGCCCGTTTCCTGAGGCACGACGTCTTCTCCGCGGATCGGCCTCTCGTCAGCGCCACACCCCGCGAACGCGACGGAAGCCGCAGCGATGCATTGAAGGGCAGCCGAACGGAAAGCCGCGTTGCAGAGGGCGGTCCGGCGGAAACGAAGAAAGCTGCGCATGGTCTTTCGCTCTCTGCTTCTCCAACTTCTCGACGCGCCGATACTCGCGCTCCAGCTCCCTCTGCCGTCGCGCGGACTCCCGTTCATGCGCACGTTGCGCCCGCGCCCCTTGTCGCCGCGCCTGCGCGCATGCTGTCGCAAAAGACTTCCAGCTCACGTTCTTTCCCCTCGCGGATGAAATCCCGTCCAGTTCATACCCAGCGCCGTGAGGGCCAGTCCACACACCTGCGAGAACGCGCCTCTCCACGATCCTCGTGGAGAAACGTGGAGACTCCATTCATGGAGAAACGTGGAGAAACCCGTTTTCGGCCGAAATCCTCCACGCAAGTGGGTCTGCCAAAATGACGAACGCCCCGAAAACTCTAACAGTCTCGGGGCGTTTCGTTTGTGCGAAGAAGAGGACTCGAACCTCCACGGGAGTTACCCCACTAGCACCTCAAGCTAGCGCGTCTGCCATTCCGCCACCTTCGCGTGGACTTTGACGAGGTTCCGGGCAAGGCCCGAAGTCGTCACGGCGCCGGGGAAGTTAGGCGCACGGCGCGACATGTCAAGAGCTCACGGGGGGCGGTCGGAGCAAAGAGCGGGGCCGCAGAAAAACCACTCGCTCAGCGCTGCACTCGCCGGCGGCTCTTCGCTTCCGCGGTTCTACGGCTCCGCGGCGCAGCGGCGCAGCAGCACGTCGGTCAGCGGCTCAGCGGCTCAGCGGCTCAGCTGCACGTCGGTCAGCGGCTCAGCGGCTCAGCGGGGCGGCAGCACGTCGGTCAGCGTGCCGAGGAGCTCTCCCACGTCGAAGGGCTTGCGAACCCACGCAGCAAAGCGACCTTCCGCTTCGGCGGGCACGCCTTCTGGCGCGCCGCTCACGAGCAGCACGGGGGCATCGGGAGCGCGCTCGGCAATGTCGTCGAGGACTTCGCGGACGCGACCTTCCACCGGGGAGAGATCGAGGAGCATGGCGTCGATCACCGGGCGACCGGCGAGTACGTTCGTGAGCGCCTCGGGGGAATCCACCGCAAGCACCTGGGCGCCGCGTGCCTCGAGGCTCAGCTCGACGAGGGACGAAACCGCGGGGTCGTCTTCGACGAGCAGCACGCGCAAGCCGTCCAAACTGAGCGGTGACGGCACCCGTTGGCTGGGGCGGAGCGGCGCGGCGCGCTCGACGGGCCACACGAGCTCGAAGGAGGAGCCTCGCTCCGAGGGCACCAAACGGAGGTCGCCACCGCGCTCGCGGGCGATGCTGCGAGAATGGGGCAGGCCGATGCCCGCCCCCCCCTGGCGCGTGCTCACGGGGTTCGAGAACAGCGTGGCGCGCCGATCCGGCGAAATCCCTGGGCCCTGATCGTGAACGGCAAAGACGACCTCCGCGCCCTCGCGACGCACTTCGAGGGTGACCGCGCCCGCTTCGGGAGAAAAGTCGATCGCGTTCAGGAGCAGGTTCGTCAGCACCTGCAGCGCCTGATCGTCGCCGTGAATGACGACGTCGGCCCCGCCGTCCACCTCGAGCACGAGATCCACTCCTTGCTCGTCAGCGCGAGGACGGATCGAAGTGCGCGCGAAGTCGGCGAGCTCGAGAGCAGTGCGCCCTCCCTTTTGTGAGTCGACTTCGGCACCGATGGCGCGACGTGCGATCAGCTGTCCGCGCCGGGCGTGCTGCCGCGCGACGTCCAGCGCCCGGTGCACTTCGTCGGCGTCACGCGCGCGCTCTGCGGCGTCGAGCCACCCGAGCACGACGGTGAGTGCATTCGACACTTCGTGGAGTGTTCCCGCGAGTTCTGCATCGACCGCGTTCGTGCGGGGCGAACGCTCACCGGACCCGAGCGAGTCGCTTTTCGCATCCTCGGCGAGTTCGCGCTCGGCACCCGAAGTGGGCGCTGCGGGGGAAGGGCCAATCACGACGCTCGACCCTATACCGTCCGTCGGGTGCTCGCCACCCAAGCCTTCCTCTTCGAGAGCTGGCCTCGGACAACGATGCGGAGCGGCACGCCCGACCGTTCCAGCGTCAGTCGAACGAGGCGGGCAAAAGGAGCCGGAACGCCCCGTCTTCGTCAGCCCGCGTCTCGCCGATTTGAATCACGGACGTGGCCTCGCTTGGGTCGTCCGTCAGCTCGCCGTCCCGCAAATACGCATAGGCACGTACCAGGGCGGCGGGGACCGTGCCCGAATCCCGCGAGGTGATTTCCCCTTCGTACATCACGGGCAGAGGAAGCTTGATGTTGCCGAGATCGACCCCTGTGCCCCCGACCTCCACGACCGGGCGGACGAGCCACGCGAACCCTGTGTTGGTTTCCGGTCGCACCGTGAGATCGAAGAGGCCTCCATCGGAGCGGAGCTCGAACTTCCCGTCCGAATGGGACACAGTGCCTTCCGCACGGGGTACGAAAGAAACGTGGCCGAGCGCCTGACCGAGCACATCCGCCGACGTCACCGCGGGTGAGGCCATCGCCTGCACCGAGAGACCAGGCAGGGCGACACGCGCCCCCGGATCGACCACTCGCCCCCGCACGGCAGCAGAGGTGGAAAGCTCGATCACCTTGCCTGCCTGCACACTGGGAGTTTTGCCGATGTCCCAGATCGCCTCCGCAGCCGAAAGCCCCGACTCGGGCGGAGGCACGGCAACGACTCGGTAGGTGCCGGGCAACACGTCCACGACGAACGCACCGTTCTCGTCCGCCTCCACCGTCCGCTGGTAGGCGGCCACCATGCCCGCATCGATCGACAGCAGATCCGTAGCCACCAGCGTCACCGTGGCCGGAACCGCCTCCGGACTGTCCGTCACCGTGACCTGTCCCGTGAGCTCCACCGGCGCGGGCAATTGATCGAGCTGATCGATGACGCCCACGCCTTGTTGGAAGAGTTCCACCACGCTTCGCTCGATGATGACCACCGGCGCGGCTACTCCGGGCGGCGGCGACAAGCGAACCAACTCCGAACCCGCAACGTCCGCCATCTCCGGGCGGACCACGGGGGAGTAGGCAATGAGGGCGTTGTACTCCAGCCCATAGGGAGTCACTTCGGGTTCTCGAAGTTTTTCGCGAGTCGACAGAACCCTCCCCGATCCACGCTCGATCACATCCACGGTCCACCCCTCGAGAGCGTCGTCTTCGCTGGGCCAGCGCACGACGAGGTCCAAGGACTTCGGCGCGGGGAGAGTGAGGTTCAAATTCACGTCGCCGGCCACGATCTCCTGTGCGGAGAAAAGCTGCGGAGGACGAAGGCAGTCCTGCTCCATCCCGAGGGGTTCGACGTATACGTCGTAGGTACCCGGCGGCACGCTGAGCCCGAAGACGTAGGAGTCTTCCGCGCCCTCGCCCGGGCGGACCTCGGCGGTGTGCACCGGATTGGCCAGGCCGAGGTACCGTTCGCGCGCCACCATCGAAACGCGCACCGACAGACTCCCGTCCGGCGCCATCCCTGCTTCCACGTCGGGCTCGGCAGCGACGCAGGCCGCCTCGGTGTCGATGGCCACTCCCGTCACGGAGCCCGTGATCTTCGAGACGTGACCCAACAAGACTTCCAGATTTCCACCTTTCGGCGAAAGGTCACCCACCGATGTGAGGAAGCGCACACCGGCGATGTCAGCCACCTCGGCGGGGGGTGTCACGGACAGCAGCAGGGCGCTCACTTGCCCCTCGCGCGCGCGACATTGTCCGTCACGGCAGATCCCGTCACCGCAGTCGCTGCTCGACGAACATTCGTTGCGCGCCACTCCCCCCTCGACGGTCGCCAGAGAATCGACGCTGCACCCCGACGGCAGGAACGCCGCCCCGACGAGCAGAGTCGTCGCCAGGAACTTTGCAGCGCTCGCCCGGATCATCGCACCGGGGCCTTGGGACTGATGCGGTGCGTCGTCAAGGGGAGTACGGAACACGTCTCCTGACTTACGCAAAGTGCGTGCCAGGAACGGAAAGTTCCATTGGATTTTCCGGCAATCCTGAGAAAAACCAAAGAGAAACAGCGCAGAGGTGACTGGGGTGGCCTGGCTGGACTCCCGTCCACCGCGCGAGTGCATCGTCCACCATGACAAGGCTGTCGCGGCCGCGGACGAACGCTCGGTCCCTGGTCGCTTCCACCCCCTCACGGCGAGACTGCCGAGACCGCTCGAGAGGCCCATTTCAGGAAGCGTTCCAGCGCACCTCGGCGTACTCGGGCGTCGTGGCGAGATGGACCAGGTCCCGCACCGCATCGCTGTCACGACAACACTGCGCGAGCTGGTCGAGAGTCCGAGGCACCTCGAGACGCTCCTCGGCGCAGGTCGCCGCCACGGCGATGCCGATGTCGCCGCACAGCAAGAGCCCAGCGTGACGGAGCACCTGGCGAGCGCGCGCCGTCGCCATCTCGTAGCTGAGCTCCGACGGATCCTCACAAAGCTGAGACAGGCGCCTCTGACCCCGCGGGGGAATGGACTCCCAGAGCAGCGCTGCGAGGCGGGTCACCGCCTCGCTCGGTCGTTCGGAGCACGGCGGACCAAACGAAACCAAAAGCGCTTCGAAGAGCGTCCTCACTTTCGACGGATCCGCACCAAACAGCAGCGCATGCTCCGGAGCGGTCGCCAGCAGCATCGCACCGAGGTGGAAGGTCAACTCGGGCGATACCTCGTCTACCTCGCCGGAGATCACCAGCGCGGGAGGAACGAGCAAAGCAACGGCCATGGTGATCGCCCCTCCGCCCCGTCGCTGAAACAGCGGAGTCCGAGACATGCCGAAGAGACGCGCTGCATCGCCGTAGGCGCTTCCGAGCGGTGTGGGCGCCCCGGGCGGAACGCGTTCGAGTCCCGTGATGCCGTAGGTACCCATGTCGCGCTTGAAGGCGTGGGGTGCACTTTCCCAGACGAGCGCGGTTGCCTGAGCGGCGGCCCCGGGAGTCCCGCGATAGAGGACGGTACGCGCGGCTTCGGGTTGCTCGCGAAGGCGGGAGACCGGGACGGGAGCGACGGGAGGACCAGCTCCGAACGCGCCCAAGAGGTGACGCGCTGCGAGAGCTCGTGGGCGATCGCGGTCTCGTTCGGCTGCTTCGGCGAGTTGCTGGAGCACCCAGCCGTCACCGGGATCGAAACTGGCGAGCCGAGAAGTGACGAGCACGAGATCCCGCGTGCGACTCGAGTCGGGCTGGAGCATCGTCACGAGCTCACGCCCCGCGTCCGTGTCACCCCCTTCGAGCGCGGCGACCAGTCGCATCTCGATCTCGTCCAGCGCGCTCGGCCTCTGGCTCTGCGGCGCGGAGTCCGGTTCTCCACCGAGCGGATGGGGTGGCGCCGACGAATCGCGACGGGGCGATGGCGGCGGAGAAACCGGCGGCTCGATCGAATGGAGATCGGGTGCCTTGGGTCGCATCAGCAAAGTGGGCGCCGGCTCCGAGGGAAGCTGAGGCCTCTCTACCCCCGCGCGATCCGCCGCAGCCCGTTCCGCGGCGTCACGCACCGCTACGGCACGCTCGGCTTCCGCGCGCGCCGCAGCCTCTCGGGCGTCGCGTTCGGCTTGCTCTCGCTCGGCACGCTTGGTCCGGGCATGCGCCGCCCGCTCCGCGCGCTCTCGCTCTTCCCGCTCTCGGGCATCGCGTTCGCGTTCTTCTCGCTCGCGCGCCTCCCGTTCTGCGCGTTCCCGAGCCTTGCGTTGGCGTTCTTCTCGCTCGCGCGCCTCCCGCTCTGCGCGTTCCCGCTCCGCGCGTTCCCGGGCTTCGCGGGCGTTGCGTTCGCGCTCTTCCCGTTCGCGCCGCTTGCGCTCTTCGCGCTCCTCGCGCTCACGTTCCGCGCGCTCACGAGCTTCTCGCTCGCGACGTTCGCGTTCCCTTTCGGCACGCTCCCGCTCTTCCCGCTCGGCTCGCTCCTTCGCCTCGCGAGCCTCTCGGGCTTCGCGTGCGGCTTGCTCGCGTTTTGCCTGCGCGTCCCGCTCGAGCCGCTTGCGCTCCAGAGCCAGCTCTCCGAGCTGCGCCGCAGCTTCGGGTTGCCGAGGATCTTCCGCCGAGACGGCCGAAAGATAGGCCTGAGCGCGGTCCCTCTCGCCCAACTGCCGCGAGATGCTGCCCGCGCGAATCAAGATCTGCCCCTCGCTGCGCAATCCCCTGAGATCGGCTCCGAGAGCTGAATCGAGCAGCTCCAGCGCCCGGGCGGGGTCGTCGTCCAACCGCTCGGCTAGAGCGACGGACACCAGGGGGCGCGCGCCGAGCCGCTCCACCGCCGCTTCGAGCGCAGCCCGCCCTGCTCCGCCTCCCTCCGCCACGTCCAGCGCTTCGGCGAGGAGGAACGCGCGCAGCTCGGCTTGTCGGCTCGTGAGCCCCTCGTCGATCGCGTGCAGCTGACGCACGGTCTCCCGAGCCGCTTCGAGACCTCCGGCTCCGCGCTCCTTGTATTCGAGCCTTCGCGCAAGCAGCTGCGCTTCCGGCTCTTCCGGGGTCGCTTCGGCTGCCCGGGCTGCAAGCCAGGCCGCCCGATCGGTCTCGCCGAGCGTGAGTTGACACTGAGCGGCTTCGAGAAGGAGCCCACCCGCAAGCGGGGGATTGCCTTGCCGAATCTCCGCGAGACGCTCCAGGGCGTCTGCCAGGCCCGGCGTATCCCCCAATCGTCGCAGTACCGCGACTCGCAACTCGAACAGTCGGTCCCCTGCTGCGTGCTCGTCGACTCGCTCCAGCGCCCGCCGCGCGGACAAAGGGTCACCCGCGTCCAAGTGCGCTTGGGCAGCGCTCAACAGGAGCCCGGCGCGTTCGTCCGTCGATTGACTCGCCTGCGCCGCTCGGCTCCAAAGGCCAGCGGCGCGCGCCGGGTCCCCACCTCGAGCGCACAGATCGGCGAGAAGGGTCAGAGCTCCAAGGTCCTCTCCTCCCATTTCGAGCAGCTCCTCGAGCTCTTCGCGCGCCTGACCGGGCCGCCCGAGGTGTTTTTCCAAGAGCGACGCGCGCCGGACGCGGAGGCGACGGGATTCCGCCGGCGACGTGGCGGCATCGGCGCGGACGCCCAGCACTCGACACAGCTCCTCGTAGTCCTGATCTCGCTCGGCGGCCCGCTCGAGCCCCGCGAGCGCCACCTCGTTGATCGGGGCAACATCCTCCAGATGACGGTAGCTGGCCTCCGCATCCTTCAGTCGC
This sequence comes from Polyangiaceae bacterium, assembly GCA_050289625.1. Classification (GTDB taxonomy): domain Bacteria; phylum Myxococcota_A; class Polyangia; order Polyangiales; family Polyangiaceae; genus NIC37A-2. The sequence goes on from JBNKGC010000047.1 coordinate 16,207, forward strand.
CCGATCTCCTCCTGACGCACGGCCAAATGCTCGAGAACGAGCGCGCGCAGGTCCAAGCCGAGGTCCTCGAGATCGATCTCGAGGAGCCGGTCGAGCGCGTCGTCGACCGGAAGGGATCGAACGTCCTCCACGATCCTGAGCGCTCGTTCGTCCGCGGGAAGGAGCGCCTCGATCACCGAGATCAGATCGGCGTCCCCGACCCGTGCAGCCAAATCCCGCGCTGCTCGAACCAACGCTTCGTCTTCCGGCTCCTCTTGGGCAGCCCGCACGAGGAGACGACACCGCGCCTCGGAATCGTTCAGCTCGGAAGCGATGCCGGCGAGCACCTCTGCCAGCGGCCGTCCCATGCTCGCCATCTTTTGCGTGGCGCGGGAGACGCCCCACCCCACGAGTTTCGACGCAGCCTCGACGGCCGATGCGAGCTCCACTTCGCGCCCGAGGAGCTCCTCGAAGGCGGGGAGTTCACCGTCACATTCCGCGCCCCGTCGAATCGCCCGCAGCGCGAGGGTCGCGTCACCGAAGAGCGACAGGCTCGTGGTGGCTCCGAGAATGGCAAACTGCGCGCCCGAGGGACCCGCCACCTTCGGTAGCAAGCTGTCCAGGGCATTCTGAAAACGCATCGAAAGCAGGTTCCGATCCTCGGGAGCAACCTCGAAGAGCTGACGTATCGCTTCGCTCAGCGTGCTCAACGTCGCGGCCTCGGGTCGGACCGCCAAGGCGCGTAGCAGCACGTCGACACGCTGGCGGCGTCCACCCTCGCTGGTGTCGGCAAGAGCCGCTGCCCGTTCGAGCCACAGTGCTCGCGCGTCGTTGTCGGAGGCAGACGCGGCAACGCGTTCGATGGCCCGCACCACCGATTCGCTGTCGGACGCCCGGTCCGCCAGACGTGCCATGAGCACGAAGGACACACCTTCGGCCGGCACGGACTCGAATGCGGAAATCGCATGGCGCAGCGCGTGGCCCGAGTGGCCCCGCTTCTCCATTTGCTGTGCTGCACGGTAGTGCACGGCGCGCTCCCCAAAGCGACCGAGGGTAGCTTTCGCCAGGCGGTCGTAGATTTGATCGAGGGCGTCGACCTGTTCGAGACTCGCTGCGAGCTCCGCCACCGCGAGCACGTCTGCGTTCTGCGGATTTTCCTCGAGCGCGCTCCGCGCCAAGCGGAACGCATCCTCGGATTGGTGGGCGTCCAGGGCAGCGTGAGCGGCCAACCCGAGGAGGAGCCCCCGGGACTTCCCCTCCTGGGTCTCCGCGGCTCGCTCCAGATTCCGGGCAGCCTGCTCGGGGCCGGCAAACGCCAAGAGGTCCCGCGCGAGGCGATCCTCACCGGCCTCGTCGAAATCGAGCGCTTCGAACCAGGCCCGAACCGCAGCCTCCTGATTGTCGGCGAGATCCCAAAGAGCAGCACCCAGCCGGCGCAAGACCTCGGCTCGCTCACGTCCCCCCGTCGCGTCGGAACGTTCGGCCAACGCCGCCATCGCCCGCGCGCGCGATGTCAGGACGGCCACGATCGCGTCGGAGTCCTCGGGCTCGAGCAAGCCGTCGAGACCGAACAGGACGAGTTCAGGAGGCGCGCCTGCGTCGAGAGCACGTCCGAAGGCACGAGCCGCCGAGGTGGCATCCCCCAGCTCGGAGCGACGCCGTGCGAGGTCGAGCAAGAGTTCGGAGCGGTCCTCGTGAGGAGCAGAAACGATCCATCGCTCGACCACCTGAGCTCCGAGGCTGCGGTCGCCTCGAGCTTCCGCGACGTCGATCACCGCCTGACGCAGCTCCTCCGAACGCGGTCCGATCACGTCCAGGGCGCGCTTGGCAGCCTCTGCGGCGCGCTCGGGAGCTAGGTCCGAAAGAGCTCGGAGTGAGCTCGCCACGGCTTCGGTGAGCTCCGCCGTGGGAATCGGCTGCGATAGGAGCCAGGCCAAGCCATCGGCCAGCTTTTCCCCGTCGCCGGACAGCACGGCGCGACGCAGGAATTGCCGCGCGATCGAAGGATTTCCGGGACGAAGCGACAGCTGCCGCTGGGTCCACGTGAGCGCCAGACGAAGGGCTCCTCGACGCTCCGACGACTCCGCCAACACCGCGCAAGCCTGCGTTCGCGCCAAAACGACCGCCAAAGAACGCTCGAGCACGGCGGCAGTGGAAGCGTCGGGATCGCGCTGCGCCAACAGGGCCTGCGCGGCAATCCCGCGCTGCCACGAAGGGTCCGCCTCCACGGCGAGATCAACGGCCACGGCGGCGTCGGCGGTGAACCCCGCATCGAGCAGCAGCTCCGCAGCGATTGCCGCCACGACGGCCCGAATCGATCCGGAGAATGCCCGCGCAACGTCCAACAGCGCCCGAGCCCGCGTCTCGGGTTCGCGGGCACGCACCGAAATCACGGCCGCTAGGCACGCTATGGGAAGGGGCGCGCCCTTCCCGATGAGCGAACCGATCGCTTCGTGCGCATCCCGCCATGCGCCGCGTGCCGCGGCCAGGCGCGCCAGCTCGGCACGCAAACGGAGTCGCTCTTCTTCCACCTGCTCGCTCAGCAAGAGCTCACGGATTCGCGTCTCGCGCCGAAGGATTTCCGTACCGCCGTGGCTGAGTTCCTGAGGCAGAGGCGCCCGGTCGGGTTCACCCAAGAGCTCGGTGGCGATCCGCGAGCGCAGCGACTGAACCTCGTTCGGTCCCCATGCCGAGACTCCGCAATCGAGCGCTGCCAAGAGCCACTCGAGCAGCTCCGGCGTTTGACGACCGAGATGCAGCAAGAGCGACTCGAAGTCGCTGGGATGCTCGGGCAGGCTTCCCCGCAGGAGCTGTCCCAAACGATCGGGATCCAGGGCGACGTCGAGTTCGGCATCGAGGCCAGCGCCCAGAGCGACACGGATGTCCGCCGCTTCGAGGGCGCGATGGAAGCGCCGTTGATGGATGCCAGCCCGTCGCGAGGCCGAGCCCGCTCGGGCGTGCTCGCGCAGAACTTCTTCCGCCGCGCCTTCGCGGCCGCGTTCGCGCAGAGCCAGCTCCAAACGCTCGGCAGCGAGAGCGTTGCCCGGCGACGCTTCGAAAGCACGAATGCAGTCCTCGAACGCCGCGGTGCCCTCGCCACGCGCCACGTGGCGCTCTGCAGCTTTCGTGAAGGCCTGCGCGGCTTTGTCGGCGGGGAGCCCGTCCCAAGCCGAAAGCATGCCGAGGAGTTCGCAGGGCAATGGATTCGTCTGGTCCGACTCGGCAGCTCGCTCGAGGGCCGCAGCCGCGCCGGGACCATCGCCCGCGCGTGCCAGGAGAACACCGATACGCGTCAGGATGGCCGCGCGCTGTGCGGGCGACGCGTGCGCCTCTGCCTTCTGAAGAACCCGCGCGCCGCGGACGGGATCACCGACGCCCACCCACCAGCCGGAGAGATCGCCGGCGAGGGCGCCATCCCCACCCCGGGCCAAAGCGCGTTCGGCCAGACCCAACATCTCTCGGGTTTCTGCGCCGCGGCGGGCCAAGGTGCGGGCCAGCGACGCACAGAAACGCCCTTCGGCTTCCACGTCACCGTCCTCGCAGGCGCGATCGAGCTGTGCCTCGAGCGATGCGAGTGCCGCAGGTGGGCCCTGAAAGTGCGGGGTCACTTCCTGCACCGAGCTGACGGGGGGCGAGCTCTCCTCCTGATCGGCTGCCGGAGGGCCGAGCGCGCGCCTCTCATCGCCGGAGACACCGCCGGATTGTGACGTATTCATGGCAGATTAATGAACCTCGGGCGAAAAGCGCAGGAGGGTGGGGGCAATAATAGCCAAAGCGCCCTTGTGGCCCGAGACATTGGGAGATTAGCCTCGTCGCGACCCCTCGGGGACCCGGTCTCGTCCCTTTGGGAGGAGAAAGTACTCATGCAACAATCTTCGCCTTTTCGGCGCCTGATCGCATCGTTTGTGGTTGGCGGCCTCGTCACTGGAACCAGTCTCCCCGCCGCGCGGGCCCAGGCTGATGCCTCTCCCGGAGCCAAACCCGAGGCTCCAGCCACGACCGCACCCGCCGAAAAGCCGCCCGCGGGCGCTCCCACCGGGGCCCAGCCCAAGACTGCTCAGCCTCCCGCAGCGGGCGCTCCCGCAGCCACCGCGCCGGCTGAGGAAGCCCCCGCCGAGGCGCCCCCTGCCCCTCCGAGCAAGGAGACCCAGGAAAAGGCACGGGTTGCGTTCGCTGCTGCGCAAGAAGCCTACGGCCAGGGCGACTACGCGACCGCCTACGACCAGTTCAAGACGGCGCAGGAGCTGATTCCCTCGCCTCACGCCGAGTATTGGATGGCTCTTTCCCTCGACGGGCAGGAAAACCGCGAAGCCGACGCTGCAGCCGCGTACGAGACCTTCCTTTCGAACCCCAGCGCGTCGATGGTGGGCGACGAGAAGGTCGCCACCGCGAAGGCGCGCCTGGCCGAGCTCAAGGCCAAACTGCCGGCCACTTTGACCGTGACCACGGATCCGGCCGGAGCCAAGGTCCTGATCAATGGTGTGGTCCAGGAAGGGACCAGTCCGCTGACAGTGAAACTGCCAGCGGGAACCCACAAAATCGAGGCCACTCTGGATGGCCACGACGCCGTGGCCGTCGACCTCCAGCTCGAAGGAGGTGCGCAGGTCGAGCAGAAGCTCAAGCTGGTGGCGACCACTCCGGAACCCGCTGCGGCCACGGCGCCCGCGCCAACGCCCGCGCCTCCTCCTGCCGCGGAGAAGGCCGAGCGCAGCATGGTTCCGGCGTACGTCACCCTCGGCATCGCAGGTGCCGCTGCCGTGACAGGAACGATCTTCGGCATCGTCGCTTTGAACGAGAAGAGCGAGTACGACGACGACCCCACGACCGAGCGAGCCGATGACGTCGAGCGCAACTCGCTCATCGCCGACATGGCGTTCGGCGTGGCGATCACCCTGGGCGTGACGGGCATCGTGCTTCTCACCACGGACGACGACGGCGACGACGCCAAGGACGCAGCCCGAGCGGACAACAGCCTGGTCGTGGCTCCCTACGTCACACCGAATTCGGGCGGAGCGGCAGCGCGCTGGACGTTCTGACTCGAGCCACCCGCTGATCAAAAAACGGCAGACCCTTCGGTCTGCCGTTTTCTCTTGGCTGCGTTCGTCGTGGAGCGAGCGCTACAGGAGGGCGATGACCGGTCAGTCGAAGCGGCGGTTGATCGCGTCGACGACCTGGTCGTAGTTGGCGTCGAGCATCACCGCCGGGTTCCTGTGCGTACTCTGGACGCCCTCGATCGTACCTTCGTGGTAGCGCACCTTGAACTCGGTGAACTTGAGTCCGTTGGCCGTCGAGACGCACACGACCCGCTCCTTGTCGCCGATGACACCCCGACTGCGGAGCTTCTCCAGCACCGCGAGGCCGACCGCCGTATGCGGGCAGGTGTACATGCCGGTCGCGTCGGCTCGTGCCGCTGCATCGGCCAGCTCCTGCTCGCTCGCCTGTTCCACGATGCCGTTCATGGCCTCGAGAGCGACGATGGCTCGCGGCGCGCTCACCGGGTTGCCGATCTGAATCGCCGTGGCCTGGGTGGGCTTCGCGGTGATCGGTTCGACCTCACGCTTCCCGGCGCTCCAGGCGCGGTACAGGGGGTTGGCATTTTCGGCCTGCGCCACCGCCAGACGCGGATAGCGATCGATGACGCCGAGCTCTTTCATCATGCGGAAGCCGGCATACAGAGCCGAGGCGTTCCCGAGGTTGCCGCTCGGCAAGATCACCCAATCGGGGATTTCCCAGCCGAACTGCTGCACGATCTCGATGCCGACGGTCTTCTGACCTTCGAGGCGCAGGGGGTTCATCGAGTTGGCCAGGTACACCATGCCTTCGGCCGCTAGGCGCTTGACGATGGCCATGCAGCCGTCGAAGTCCGTGTCGAGGCCGAGCACGAGGGCGCCATGTGCCAGCGGCTGGACGAGCTGCGCCGTGGAAATCTTTCCTCGGGGCAAGAGCACGACCACCGGAAGCCCCGCAGCGGCGCCGTAGGCCGCCAGAGCCGCGCTGGTGTCTCCCGTCGAAGCGCAGGCGATGGCCTTCAGCTTCTTGCCCTCGCGCACCGCCTTCTTGACCACGCTGACCAGGACGGTCATCCCGAGATCTTTGAAGGAGCCGCTGTGGCTGTTGCCGCAGAGCTTGACCCAAACGTCCTCGAGGCCGAGCTTCTGACCGTAGCGCTCGGCCCAAAACAGGTTCGTGCCTCCCTCGTACATGGACACGACGTCGTCGTCTCCGACGCCCGGCATCACCCATTCGCGCTTGCCCCACACGCCAGAGCCGTAGGGCCACTGGTTCAGCTTGTAGCGCTCGTCGAAGAGCTTGGTCCAAGCGGGACCGCTCTTGTCGCGGAGCGCGTCCATGTCGTGGGCAACCTCGAGCAAACCACCACACGTGGGACAGGTGTAAATCGGCTCGGTGACGGGCCACGCGCCCGGGCACCCCTTGAAGCAGCGGAACTCGGCTGAATACGGCACGGCGCGGACTATATTCTCAATCCCGCCCCAGTCGAGGGGCGAATCCCGAACGCATTCCAGGGCCGTTTGGCCCTTGCCAGACGCTCCGCGTCGTGGCCATCTGCCGCCCGCATGGAGCGCTGGGTGCTGATTCTGACGGCTCCTTCGGGGGATCCGGAGCGCGTCGTAGCAGGCCTTCCGTTGGCCCTTCGCCTCGCCCTCGACGCCGAAGCGGGCGGGGTAGAGGCGGTCGTGCTCAGTCCGGAGACCGAGCGACTCCGTCCGATCCTCGCCGACGAGCGCTTGCAGCTGCCCATCATCTCGGAGCGCCCGGAGGACGTGAGGGCCATCGTCTGTCCGGCAAACCTGCTCGTGCACCGCGGCCTCTTTTCGTCCATCACCGGTGCAGCGCAAGCCGGGGTCTCCGGTGAACGCGACGTCTTCCCCGCGGATCAGCACCTCCAGCCGGACGTCCCTTTCTCTTTCCCTCCGATCGAGGTCGTCGATGCTTCTACCGCGCGCCAGGCGAGCGAAAACGCCTTCCGCGCCCTGCGCAAGCCGCAGGACGGCTGGACCGCACGCTGGCTGAACCGGTACATCTCGCTATTCCTTTCGCGGCTGCTCGTGCGCACGCCCCTCACGCCGAATCAGGTCTCGATCGGGATCTTGGCCATCGGGCTTTGGGGCGCGTGGCTCGCCTCACGCGGAGACTACCCCTCGGTCGTGCTCGGCGCGTTCCTCTTCCAGATGCAGAGCGTGCTCGACGGATGCGATGGCGAGATGAGCCGCATCACCTACCGCGGTTCGCTGAAGGGGCAGTGGCTCGACACCGTCGGCGACGACGTCACGAACTACAGCTTCTACTTCGGAGCCGCCTGGGGGCTCGCAAAGGCCACGGGCTTCCAACCTTACCTGTACGCTGGCATCGTCGTGGTGCTGTGTGGGGTGATCGCGAGCGGCCTCGAGTATCGGTACTTGATCCGCATCGGGTCGGGAGATCTGCTGAAGTACCCGCTGAGTGCGGGCGAAGGGCAGTCGCGCTTCATGGCGGCGATCCAGCCCCTCTTCAAGCGCGACACGTTCGTCTTTCTGACCTTCCTGGCGGCAACCGTCGGCCTCTTGGGACCGATGCTGGTCGTGTTCAGCGCTGGAGCCGTGGGCGTCCTGCTCAGCGTGATCAAGACGGAGCTTCGCCTGGCGCGCGAGCGCCGAGAGAAAGCCCCGGCGCCATGAACCCGTGGGGGCGCACCCTCGCGGTCCCCCAACGGCGATCCCGAAGTCGTCCTCCCCGATCGATGCGCGCCCCCCTCCGCACGGCGCTGGGCGCGGTCTTGAGCTCGTGCTTGGGGTTCGCCGTTGGATCACTCCCGGGCGGGGCTCAGGCCCAATCCCTCGGGGCGAACGGTTCTCGAATTCAGACCAACGACTACTCAATCGACCTCTACCAAGGGCCCGTTCTGGCGAGCACACGGGTGATCGGCCTCGGGGGAGCCTACGTTGCGGTGGCCGAGTTCGTCGAAGGCAACACCCAAAACCCGGCAGCGCCCGGCGTGCGCGCCGCGCACAGCCTGGACTACTACGACTGGGACGCGGGCATCGGCTTCACCTTCCCCTCCACCGTCTCCGGGTCGGACTTCTTCAACACGGGCAAGCAAGGCACCTCGCTCTTGAACACGGACGAGCAAGGATTCGTGTTCTTCGAAGTGGCCGGCAACTTCCAGTTCGGCCACTGGGGGATCGGCCTGGGGATCCGGGCCCAGGAGTACGGGCTCGCGCGAGCCGACGACGGGGGCGACGAATTGGAGTCCCAGATCGGCGGACTCGACCTGCAGATCGCGCGGGGCTTCCTCGACGGACAGCTCGTCTTTGGGCTGGGTGCAACCACGGGAGGCCTTCAGGTCTTCAATCGCAATGCGGAAAATCAGGCTGAAGGGACCCTCTTCAACAGCGTCGGTGGCAACTACGCGCTTGGTGCCCTGATCCGCCCCAACGAGAGCTCGTATCGCATCGGCGCCGCCGTGCGCGGAAAGATCGAGTCCGTCATCGACGAAACCATCACGCGGTCGAAGGTGGTGTTTCAGGGAACTCCCGAAGAGCTCTATCTGCCCGACTCGGTGATCATCCCGTGGGAAGTGGCGGTAGGGTTCGCCTACCAGTTCGGGCGCGTGTTCAACCCGACCTGGTTCGATCCGACCGAGTTGGTGGAAGGGACGGAGCGTTACGTCGCCTTTCGCCGCGCCGACCGCGAACGGCGGCGCGAGTGGCTTTATGCCACGGCCGAGAAGGCGGGCGGGGACGTCGGAGGTGCGAAGGCGGCCATCGATGCGGAACTGGACGCCGAGGCCGCCCTCGACGAGGCGAGCCTCGAGCAGGCGGTCGCCGTGACCCGCGAGCGCTTGAAGGCGCGCATCGAAGCCCTCAAGCGATTCTATTTTCTCGTCACCACCGCTCTCATCATCGACGGACCAGCGAAGAACGCCGTCGGGATCGAGTCCTTTCTCGAGCGCACGGTGAACCGTTCCGGCGAGGTGACCACGCTTTCGCCGCGCCTCGGCGTGGAAACCGAAGCGGTGCCCGGGTACGTGGTTGCGCGGGCGGGCACCTATCTCGAACCGAGCCGTTTTGCATCGAACCCGGATGGGGCCCGGTTGCATGGCACGTTGGGTGCGGACCTCCGTTTGGGAACCTTCAGCGTCTTCGGACTCTTGCGGGACGACTACACGTGGCGCTTGCGGGGAGCGGCGGATGTGGCACGCGATTACTTCGGGTGGGGTGTTGCGCTAGGAGCTTGGTATTGATGACGCGCGGCTGTTGGGCGCTCCTTTTGGGAGCCGGAACGATGTTGGCTTGTGAGCGGAAGGAACCTCCGCCTGAAAAAACCGAGCCTTGGCGCGCTCCCGATGCAACGACGGCGGCCGCCTCCGGTCGGGCGAGCGAGGGCACCGAGGAACCCGCTCGTCCGACAGTCGCCTACCGAGTGCTCCCGACTTCGACGGTGCGGATTTCCTTGCCAGCGAAGGAAGCCAAGCCGAGTGGCGCGTTTCGTGTCGTACGGGGAAAGCTGGAGGTCGATCTGATCGATCCGAGTCGGACGCGAGGAACGGTCGAAGTGGATCTCGGTTCCCTCCGCATGGGTGGCGAGGATCGCGACGAGGAGCGTCGAAACACGGCGAGAGCCCTCAACTGGATGAAGCTCGGTTCGTCGCGACCGGAAATCGACGTCGAACGGCTGCGGACGGCGCGATTCGAGATCGAGTCGATCTCGGATCTATCCCATCCTGCACCCCACGACGCTCGCCGACTTCCGCCGGAGAAGCCTCGGGCCGAAGACGCCGATGGCTCGAAGGGCGATCGAGCGGACGAAGACGAGCGTCCGACCGACGGCCGAGCTGCCCAAGCGCCCGACGCGGAGCGACGTCGCCTGACCCTGACGGCAAAAGGAAAGCTCGAGATGAATGGCCTGCGGGTCGAGCGGAGCGTGCGCCTCCAGGTCGACTTCCACTATCCCACGCAGGCGACTCCGGGCCTGCGCCCCAGTCGAATCGAGATCCGCACGCCCACACCTTTCGTGGTGCCGCTCGTCGAGTACGAAGTCCAACCGCGCGATGCCCACGGACGCCTGATCGCCGAAGACATGGAGCTTCTCGGGCGGGTGATCGGGCGCACGGCTCGCGTCGACGTTGATCTCGTCGCAGAGCCCTGAAACCCAAGGGCCCCGAGTCTCGTATTTCTCGAAGTGCGAACCGGAGCTCCCATGGCGCCAGCTTCTCTTCGCAATGCGGTTTGGGGCGCCCCGCTACTCCGCGAGTGTTCGAAGCCTGTTCGCGCAGGATTCTCGGCTATGCTCTCCTCGATGCAGCACCTGTCCGCCACCAAGATTTTCGAGGTCCTCGCCGCTCTGGGCACGGTCACGGCCGTCGGATGCGCTCCTCCGACAGCGCAAACCCCGGCACCCACGCCGGTGTACGCGAAAGAGCTCGACCCGCCGGTCGCCCCCGGCCCCGTCATCACCGAAGATCTGAAAAGCGGGGAGACGACGGAGGTGCCCGCGCCCGAGGTGGCTAGCGCACCCACTCGAGAACCTGAAGCAAGCGCGCCCGCGGAAGAGCCCGCCGAAGGAGGGTCCCCGGCGACACCGTCGAAAGCCGCAGGTGAACCAGGAAACGAGACGCCCGCCGCAACGGCGCCCCCCAGCGAGAAGCCCGAGGCGGCACTGCCAGAAGGCGCACCGAAAGGAGCCGGAGGGACCCCGAAGCCCCAATCCGGCGAAACGAAGCCCGGCGAAACCAAGCCCGGCGAAACCAAGCCCGCCCCGACTCAGACGCCGCACAAGAAGAAAGGCGGAGCCAAAGGGGGCTGTGGCGCGGGCACCTGCGGTTGAGGAGAAAGGAGGCACCGAATGGGCCGAGGTTCCGTCAAGCGGGCACGCGATGCCGGTCGAAAGTTCGCCGGCATCGGCTTGGGCCTCCGGTGGGACTTCCTCGAGGAGGTGCTCGAAGGTCCGGACGCGGACGTCGCATTTTTCGAGGTGTCCCCCGAAAATTACATGCGTCGCGGGGGGTACTTTCCGGAGGCGCTCGAGAGGGTCCGTGAGCGCTACCAGCTCGTGACACACGGCCTGACCATGAGCATCGGTGCCATCGATCCGCCGCCTACGGCGTACCTCACCGAGCTCCGAGCCGAGACGCAACGGGTGGGAAGCCCCTGGCACTCGGACCATCTCTGTTTGAGCACGGCCGGCGACGTAGTGCTTCATGATCTTCTACCGCTTCGACTCACCGAGGAGGTCGCCGACCGTGCGGCGCGCCGGCTCATCGAGGTGGAGGAGCGCCTCGGACTGCCCATGGCTGTCGAGAACATTTCGTACTACGCCCTGCCCGGGCGACCGCTGATGACGGAGGCCGAGTTCATCACCCGAGTGATCGAACAGGCTGACTGCGGTCTGCTCCTCGACGTGAACAACGTGTACGTCAACGCTGTCAATCACGGCTACGATCCGCGGCGTTTCATCGAGTCGCTCCCGCTGGATCGCGTGATTCAGCTGCACATCGCGGGCCACAAGTGTCTCGGTGACGATCACCCCGCTCGGGGAATGCTGCTCGACACCCACGGGGCCCGGGTGATCGATCCGGTCAAAGAACTCCTGGCCTTCACGATCGAGCGCACCGGGCCGGTGCCCGTGCTTCTGGAGCGAGACAATGACATTCCAGAACTCGACGTGCTGCTCGACGAAGTGCGCGAGCTGCGACGCATCTACGAGTCAGCTTTGGCCCACAGCGAAGCCACGAGGGCGACGCCTCCCGGGGTCGGGAACGCGACACCGGCGAAGCAGCCCGGGGGGGGCGCTCCAGCACAGACCCCCGCGACGCGCCCGCTGGAAGAGGCGTTCTGGCGGGAAGTGACCCTGGGCCCGTCTCCGAGCGGCCTCCCGGTGCCACTCGAGCGGGCTCTGGGAGCCGGCAAACTACCGCCCGATGACCAGAGGCACGTCCGGAGCTCGGACCCGGCGCGCCTTTTCGTCTACCGCAGGCTGATTCGCAACAATCTGCGGGAAGCCATTCTCCTGGCAGTTCCGCGGGTGGCGGCTCGCCTGGGAGAGCTGTTCGACGAGACCTTCGACGCCTTTTGTGAGGCGGGAGCCTCACGCTCGCACTACCTCCGCGATGTCACCGGCGAGTTCCTCCGATTTGCCGAACCATTGTGGGCGGCTGATCCCCGCTTCCCCGGCTACATGATCGAGCTTGCTCGGCTCGAAGCGGTGGAAATCGAAATCGCGGCTCAGCCGCGATCGCCGAAGCTCAATCCGAGCGCGCCGAGAACCGAATCCGACGCGACCGCGGCGCAAGCCGATGCGCTCGCCCTCGACAAGGGAGTGCGGTTCACGGAAGCGTGCCGACTCATGGCCTTTGCACACGCGGTCCATCGACTCCCCGAGGACGAAGCGGACCGTTCCACTCCCCTCGCGGCGAAAACTCACCTTCTCGTCTACCGAAGCCCCGAGCACGAGGTCCGCTATCTCGAGCTGAGCGCGGTGGCGCACTCCGTGCTCCGGCGCCTCCTCGACGGAGCAACCTTGCGTGAGGGCCTGGTTCGGGGCTGCGAGGAAGAAAAGCAAACGCTCGACGACACCGTCCTCGCGGGCACCGCCGAAGTCCTTGCCGACTTGGCGCAACGGGGCGTGCTCCTCGGCGCAAGAAGCTAGAGACCCCAGAAAGCCGAGCACCCCGGAACAAACCGAGACACGCGAAGGCGAAGCCTGAGGAGTGGCGAGGCGCGGAAATCCGCCGGCGAGCACCGACAACAAAGATCGTATCCCCTGCACCCCCCCCTTGTTCTCGGAGCGAGTCATTACACCATGAAGAAGGTCTGGCGCGACGGCACCCGCGCCATCCTGCTCGGGCCGCTCGACCTCATCGCCAGGCTGTGCGCGATGATCCCACCTCCTCGCTTCAACATGATCCGCTACCACGGTGTGCTCGCTCCGAACGCGCGCCTGCGGTCTCAGGTGGTGCTGAGCCACGAGCCGAGGTCCCTCGCCGACGCGTCCCCGGCCGAGCTCGGCGACGCCAACCAGCTCGGGATGTTCGGGGAGGATGAGCCGAAGCCGCTGAGGCACCCGTGGGCGTTCCTCCTGCGCCACGTGTTCCTGGTGGACGTCACCACCTGTCCCGGCTGCGGGGGCCGCATGAAGTGGCTCGAAGTCTGCCGAGAGCGGCGCGACATCCATCGGGTCATGAGAGCCCACGGCCTCGAGCCGAGGGGCCCACCGCCGGTAGAGTTTTCGTCGGCGCCGTGGGCGCAGTTGGAGCTCCGCTTCGACGCGGGTGGCGAGACGCGGCAGTCGGCGCCGCTGAGTCGCAGCTGATTCGACCGTAACCTCCGGGCAAGTGGACCGCGGGCTCGTGCTCCCGCAAGGCGCGCTGCGGCGGACGTGCGTCTCGGGGCTGCGGAGCAGGACGCTCGGGCACAGGTCGGCGCGGCGGTTGGTGTCTTGGGGCGGGTTCACTCGACGACGACGTGGAGTGCGACCGGGATCGCCATCGCCGCTACCCTGGGTGAGGGCTGGATTGCACGTTTATGTTTCCTAGCCTCCGCCGACGTCTGTCGCAAATGCCACGAGGAGCTGCCCGTGCATCACGGCAGTGAAAAACCGTCCGCTTCGTGCACCACTTGCCACGAATTTTCGACCGAAGCCGAGCTCGCCGTGCCCCAATTCGGAGGCGGCGGCGCGCCGCCCGGGCTCTTCCACGAACCCGCGCAATGTTTGCGTTGCCACGAAGAGCCGCAGAAAGCCCACGCTGCGGTCGTCGTGCACGCGGATCAGCCTTGCCTCGATTGCCACCGTCCTCATGGGGAAAAGGCACTCGAGCCGGTGAGCTGTCTCGACTGCCACGAGCAGGTGAAGCTCCACCACGGAGCTCGTTCTTCGGCCGACCGCGTCGTGCACGACCAGTGCCTCGACTGCCACACGCCGCACGGACCCGCCCACCAGGCGGGTGAGGCGTGCTCGACGTGTCACTCGTCCGAGGAACCGAAAATCCCCGAGACCGCCGTGTTTGCCGGGGGACACGAGTCCTGTGCTTCGTGCCACCGCAGTCACGATCTGCGCGCCTCGGCGGCCAGTGCGTGCTCGAACTGCCACGAGGGGCATGGTGCCCTGGCCTCCGCAATCGCGCCTGCGCACCGCGTCTGCACGAACTGCCACGACCAACACGACGTGAAGCAGGGGGCGCACGACGCGTGCGTGGGATGTCACGAGTCGTCGCACACCGATCATCCGGTCACTGACGGAGCGCTCGGACCGTGTGTGACGTGCCACGAGCCGCATCCCGGCGCCGCCGGGCAGGCGCGTTCCGTTCCGAAGGACTGCGTCAGTTGCCATGCCGAGCCTCACCAAGACGGCGGGCACGGTAAAAAGCAGCTGGAATGCGGCGCCTGCCACCAGCCCCACGCATTCGTCGCGAGCGTCCAGGCGACCCCGGGAGCGAGCCCCGGGGCGGGCCTGTGCGCGTCGTGTCATGCGGGGCCCGCCAGCGACGTCGGGCACTACCGAGGCCACGCGGACTGCGGCGCTTGCCATTCGGGCCTCCCGCATCATCCGGAGCGCGGACGTCTCGATTGCGCGCGCTGCCACGAACCGCAACAGGCGGCGACGTCGACCCACGACGCGTGCACGAGCTGCCACCAGCCCCACAGCGGCACCCTCGCCAGGGCCTGCTCCACGTGTCATCGAAACGAGCACGCGACAGCGCCCGCCGGGCATCGCGGCTGTCAGAGCTGCCACGATCCGCACGCGCACAACCCGCGTACCCCGGTCCGCTCGTGCGAGCGGCTGCCACGTGGAACAGAGTGCGAAAAGTCCCCACGTCAGCTTGGGTGCGGGCTGCGCGACGTGCCATCAGCCGCACGGACCGCTCGGGACGATGGGTCCCCCGGGGCCCAGCCGTCCTCCCGCCTGCACGAGCTGCCACACCAAGTCGAGCCTTCCGAGCCTGCACGACGTTCCGGCGCACCAAAGCTGTCAGACCTGCCACGAGCCGCACACGACGAGCGCGCGGCGTAACCGCGCGACGTGCACGAGCTGTCATCAGCACATGCAGGATCACCAGCCGGGCGCCGAAAATTGCGCCTCGTGTCACTTGTTCCGGCGAGGAAATTTCAACGTCGATGTCGCCCCATTGAACCTGCGCGCTCGGGGGCCTCGTGCCCGTGACGTTTTTGTCGCCCCCCTGGGCGCCGCGTCCTACGGTAGTCATTTCTGGCCCCGGTGACGCGCGCCTCGTGTCGGGAGCCCGCTTACATGACCCTCGAACTCTTGATCCATTCGATCGTGCGCCAGACCACGATCCTGATCGCGCAGCTCGCGACGGCGGCCGGCGCGCGAGCGCCGCTAGCTCAGGTGGCCGACCAAGTGTTCTTGCAGCTCGTGCGCGAGCTGGAACGGCAGGGGGTGAGTCGTCGCGTGAGCGCGGACATGTTCGGTCTCGGGCTGCGCACCTACCAACGCAAGATCCAACGGCTCAGCGAGAGCCAGACGGATCGCGGCCGTTCGTTGTGGGAAGCGGTCCTGGCGTACGTGCGCGAGCAATCGATGGTCACCCGCGGCAACGTGCTGTTGCGCTTCGTCAGCGACGACGAGTCGCAGGTGCGGAGCGTGCTGCACGATCTTTGCGAAAGCCGACTCCTCTTTTCGTCGGGGACTGGGTCGGGAACTGTCTTCCGGGCGGCAAGCGACGAGGAGCTCCGCGCCTTGCGTCAGGTGCGACCCGAGGAAGGACTCGACGAGCTGATCTGGGCGCTCGTCTATCGCCTCGGTCCGCTCAGTCGCGAGGCACTTCTCGCCGACGTGGGCGTCACGGGGGAGGAGTTCACCCCGGCACTCGAGCGGCTCGTCGGGGCCGGCCGCGTCGAAGAAACTGAAGAGGACGGACAGGTCAAATACCGCTCGAACGACCTCTTCATCCCGCTCGATGCCCCCGTGGGCTGGGAAGCCGCCGTGTTCGATCACTACAAGGCCATGGTCAACACGATCACGACGCGCCTCACACGCGAGTTCGCGAGCCGCAAGGAGCGGGAGCGCGTGGGAGGCGCCACCTACACGCTCGACGTCTGGAAAGGGCACCCGCTCGCCGACGAAGCGATGAGCACGCTCGCTCGCTTGCGGGCCGAGCTGAGCGCACAGCGCGCGCGGGTGGAGGAGTACAACGCGGAGCACGGCGTGCCCGAGGACCATACCCGGGTCGTGCTCTACGTCGGTCAATGCCTGATTGGCGACGAAAGCTCAGACGACGAGAGCGGGGACTCTGACTGAAATGACGGCACGATTGCTTTCAACCCTCGCGCTGATCACGCTCTTGGGAAGCTGCAAGGGCGAAGGTCCGATCACGGGCAGCGAGACTCACTTTCTGAGCTACTGCTCTTCGGAAATGCCGTGCGGCGAAGGCCTCGAGTGCGTCTGCGGGGTCTGCAGCGATTCCTGTTCGGTCGAAGACGACTGCGCGGTGCTCGCACCGGAGGCCGCGTGCGTTTTCCCGGGCGCTAGACCGGCCGACCACGCCTGCGGCCTTCAGGGGACTTCGGGAAGCTGCGAAGTGTCTTGCAGCGAAGACGGCGACTGCCAAGCCCTCAGCGGCGAGCACCGTTGCGATCGGGGCTATTGTCGTCGGCTCGCGGTGGACTGCGATGGAGGGGGCACCGCGCCCAGCGAAGTCGTGTTGCTTGGCGATCTCTTCTGGGCAGAAACCGGCGCGCTCACCGCGTCGCTCGAGGAGCTCGCGCGCAGTTCCGGAGCTCTCTCGCCTGGTGAGACCTACCGCGACTACTCGTCGACCCTGACCGATCCGTTTGGGGAGGCGGCCGACGTCGTGTCGCAATACCAAAGCGCACGGGACGACGGAACCATTCGCACGGTGATCCTGAACGCGGGCGGTCCGGACGCACTCGAGACTTGTCCCGAACCCCCGACGCTGGACTGCGCGTCACTCGCGAATGCCGTGACCGGGACGGAAGCACTGCTTTCCCAGATGGCAGCCGACGGCGTCGAGCATGTCGTACTGTTCTTCTACCCCGACCCCGAGGACCAAGCCCTGGCAGCCAAGTTCGACGTGCTGCGTCCTGAGCTCGAGACCGCCTGCGACTCGAGCTCAGTAGCTTGCCACTTCGTCGACCTTCGGCCGACCTTCGCGGGGCATGAAGCCGACTACCTCAAAGACGGCGGGGTGCTTCCCACCGAGGCGGGATCGGCGGCGACGGCGTCGGTCCTCTGGAGTGTTCTGGAGCAGAACTGCATCGCGCAGTGAGGGCCGAGCCTCAGTCCCCGAACCAGTCGATGAATTGCTGGCCGAGCTCCAGACGCCCATTGTCGTTGGCGTGACAGCCATCGGTGTTCTGGTCGGACCCGAGCGGGCCCAGGCTGCCCGGGTAGACGACGTTCAGACTCGGGTCGGCGGCGGCCTGCTGAGCGACGCTGTCGGTCAGGTCGGGGCCTCCGTTGCCCGCCAGGAAGCAGCTGTTCGGATCGTCGTACAGGGGCTGTCCGGTGATGTAGATGGTGGCGTTCGGAACGCGGGAGCGAACATTTCCGACGATCTGCTTCGCCTCGTCGAGGGTGACCATGTTGTTGAAGATGCAAAGCATCACCCACACGGCTTCCGGTTCGCCGTATTGATTGACCGCGTTGTCGAAAGCCGACCAAACGGCGTCCCCGTTGTTGGCCCAGTTCTGCACGACCTGCCCGTTGTACTGTCCGATCGGAGGCCAGAGGCGTTCGCCGCCCTGCATCTCGTAGCCCTCGGCGACGTTCACGGACATCGAGCAGCCGAGGTATCCCAAAGAGCGGGCCGGTCCGGTGCTCGGCGTGAACCCGCCCGACCCGCCGGTTCCGGGCCCTCCGCCGCTTCCCGGATCACCCCCGCTGCCGAGACTCCCTCCTCCACCCGGCGCGCCGCCGGTCGCCGGAAGTCCCCCGGTGTTTGCTCCCCCCGTGCTGACCCCTCCGGTGCTGACGCCGCCCGTGCTGACGACGCCGCCCGTGCCCCCGACGCCCGTGCCTCCCGTAGCAACACCCCCAGTGGCCGTGAACCCACCGCTGGCCGCGCCACCGGTGCCCGCGGTGGCACCTCCGGTGCCAACGCCGGATCCCGAACTGTCATCGGATCCATCGCCCGCGCTGCAAGCGACGAAGCAGAGCGTCGTCATTCCGAGAGCGCAGGAGGCAAAGAATCGGTGTGAAGGAGTGGAAAGTTTCATCTTCGGCATTCTCATGGATAGGGACGAGGCCTCGATCAGGCGCGGGTGTGCCCGATCGGTCCTGCGAGACGGACCGTTCGACCTGCGCCGCCTCCGCTTCGGACCGCTCCCGTTCTAATGCCGGCATCACAACCGGTAAGTCGGCGAGATTGTCGCCCCCTGGGGATGACGAATTCGTCATCCCCGACCCGCATCCGCGAGCCGCGGCTCGGCCGCCGCGTCGTCG
>JBNKGC010000048.1:0-34588 GCA_050289625.1 Polyangiaceae bacterium
TCCGGCTCAGGCTCTCCCGTGCCCAGCTGCCCCCCCAGGTGGTGGTGCCCCCCGCGGTGGCTCCCACGCCGACCCCGGTTGCTCCGACCAGTGTGATTCGGCGCTCACGGAGCTCCGCTAACTCGGGCGGGGGTGTGACGGAGCTCAAGTCATTCATCGTCGGGAGTGAGTAGCCCGGGGTGCGGGTCGTGCGGGAGGGTATTTGTCAGACTCGTGTGATTCGGCTCATGTGAGTCACAGCGGAAAGCCGGCTCGTTTCGCTCTCGGGACCCGCGGGTAGCGCCCGTGCGCTTCGGACCAACCGAACCAAACGCGATTCGCAAATTATCGGAACAACGAGGTTTTTCAAAGAAAGCGGAGGTAAGCGCTCATCGCTGGTGAAAGCCTGGCGGCTTCATAGCCTGGCCGCGTGACTTGCTCTTCTACCGAAAACACCGTCACCCCCTGTCCTTCAACCAACCACACGCAGCGCAGACCACGCCTCCGACGTCGCGGTTTCGTCGCTGCCTGCGCACCACTGCTCGTGGGGGCGATCGCGTGCAACGACGGCACGATCTCCTCCCCCAACGCGAGCCAAACTCCGTCCGCCACGACAGGTGGCAGCACAGGCGTGGATCCGAACACGCCCCCGTCGGAGGAGGGACTGGGGGGCAAGGCGGGTGCCCCTTCCATCACGGAAACCGGGGGGCAAGGGTCGACCGGCGGTAGTACCGGGGACGACCCGCCTCGCGAAGTCGACAAGCCGGGGGACACGGGTGACGACCCGGATCAGGTTCAGCTCGAGACGGGTCCGTTGGGATCACCGAGCCGCCTCATGCCGGAGCGGCCGTTGGCAGCCATCGCAAACGGCGCCTACCTCTACAACCCGCACCGCTCGAAGGAGTATCTCTACCAGGGCAGCGGGCACACCCACGCGGCTCCCGACCATTCGGGCATCAACCCGGCGACGCAGGAAGCACGGCTGCGCGATCTTTCCGGCGACCATGCGCACGACTTCGTGTGGCTCACCACCCACCAGTTCGTCGCTCCCGATCCCGGCGTGGATGGCATCCTCCACATGTTCGGTATCGAGGTCTACACGAAGGCGATGCCTTCGGGAGGAACGCCCCACATGCTGGCCTTCCTTCCCAACGGCAACCTCGCCGATACGAGTGCCGAGCCCTTCGGTCGCTACAAGTACACCCTGCACGATCTGCCCGGTGTGATCGAAGCGGCAGGAGGCCTGAGCGTGCTCGCTCACCCGACCCGCTATTCACCTTCGATCCAGGAAGTCGTTCAGACCGGCGACGCGCTCTGGGGCATCGGCGTGGTGAGCGGAGGCACCGACGTCGCGGGGAACTACGCCCACATGGACGCGCGCCTCAGCGCGGGCAAGTACACCTGCGCATCGGGCGGCAACGACCTTCACGGCACGGATTACGGGCAGACGACCGGATACCAGCTCGTGAGCTCGTCGGAGAACCCGCCCACGCGCCAAGGCATCTTCGACGAGGTCAGCGCCTGCAACTTCTTCGCGTGTCGCGTGAACAGCGAGAGCTACGCCCCCGTGAAGAATCCCGAGGTGGAGGTGCGCGATGGCGTCGTGGTGGCCCGTCTCGACGGATCGGGCACGATTCGTTTCGTGGGGAAGAACGGCGGACAGCTTCACCAAGTCAGCGGCACCAGTGAGGCCAGCTACACCCCGACGGGCGACGAGGGCTACATTCGCGTCGAGCTGAAACTCCCCGCGGGTGGCGCGGCCTGCTATTCGCAAGCCCTGTGGGTGATGAGACCGTGAGCCCGCGCGCTCCTCTTGAGCCGCACCGGGGTCCTCAACCGAGTCGCGCGTCAGCGCCTTGGCGCTCCGGCGCTTTTGTGACGAACGCGCCTGCGTCGGAACGATACGTTCGCCCCACAGCACCTTCACCGAACCGCTCACCGTGGTGTGATGTGGGGGAGACACACCGAGCGCTGGCTCCTGGCCTCGATTTTGGCCACGTTGTCGAGCTGCACGGCACGCGAACCACACCCGAGCGCACGCGCGGCACCGCGAGCGCACCCGGAACCGGTGAGCAAGGCTCCCGTTCCCGCAGCCGTCCTCACAGAGACGGGCACTCGTGCGAAAGATCCCGATGCGTCGGAACCGGCCACGGAGGCGTCGATTCCGCGCGAAGACGCGGACTTCACAGCTCCCCAGGCATTTCCGGCGGGGCGCCTCGCGCGCTTCACCATGCGGTTTCGACCCTGGGAGCTTCCTCTGAAAGAACCTAATCGGGTCGCCCCTCGCAGTTTCGGATTCTGGGCGTCCCGACTACGCATCTGGGTCGGCCGACCACGCCTCACTTTCGCCGAAATCAGTCCCGACGGTCGATGGGTCACGGCGCTCAGTGAGGCAGACGGGGTGCTTCATCGATACAGCTCCAAGACAGGCTATCCGCTCGGTGATTTTCCGCTGCCCGATTTCGACGAAGACGCCGCAAACGACGTATCGCTCTGGCCGGTCCCCGGGGAGCGGCCTCGGTTGCTCCACGTGAGCCGCCACGGCCATCGGTTGATCGATCTGGAAACGGGCACGGTGGGGGAATCGATCCCCTCTCCTGGTGAAATAGCGCGCGCCAGTCGCGACGGCCGCGCCGTGGGAAGCGTCCACGTTCCCCAGGGTGGCTCGGCAAGTCGATTCGAGCTCTACCTGGCCAGCCCGGAGCTCTCCTTCGCCCCAGCGCTGACTCTGGATCTTCGCGATCACCTCGGCGACTGGGAGCTCACACGGCGCCACGATCTGCTCGTCGCCCTCTACCCCGAGACGCGCAAGATCGACGTCCTGGATCTCAAACAGCGCCGCGTCCTCCATGTGCTCGACGCACCTCCAGGGGCCCGGAGCATCGCTCTGTCACCGGACGACCGTTACCTCGCGGTCGGAGGGCGCTCCCTGCGCGTCTATGACCTCGAATCGGCTTCGCAGACCGCGGAAAACGACGAGTTTGGCGGTCCGATTCATCAGGTCCGCTTCAGTCCTTCGGGCGACGTTTTGGTCGCCACCTCCCATGACGGTCGCGTACGGAGCTTCCAGTTCAAGGACGAGGGAACGCTGGGGCACCTCCAAGTTCTCCGTCATCAACGCGTTGCCAACGTATACGCCGTGAGCTTCAGCGCGGATGGCCGGTTGATGGCCACCTCATCGGGTGATCGAACCGTGAAGATCTGGGAGAGGTGGCCCCGGGCGAGCACTTCAGAGTCTTCCAACTTGCACTGAGCAGTACGCGCTCAAAGCCCCACGAACTCAGCGACGAAGTCGGTGGCGGGAGCGGCACGAAGCTCCTCCGGAGTGCCTCGCTGCACGATGCCACCTGCGTCCAGGACGCACACCGTAGCCTCGAGCGCATGAACGTCGCGCACGTCGTGGGTGACGAAGATCGAGGGACGTCCCATTGTGCGAAGACGCTCAGCAAGGAAGCTCCTCACCGCCCTGCGTGCTGCGATGTCGAGCGCCGCGAGAGGTTCGTCCAGCAACAAGAGGCTCGGATCCACCGCCAAGGCGCGGGCCAGCGCGACCCGCTGCTGTTCGCCGCCGGAAAGGTGCCGCGGAAGGCGCGCTTGCAAGTGGAGGCAGTCGAGCTCCGCGAGCAGACGCCGGGCGATGGCTCGGCGCTCGGCTCGGGCCTTCTTGCGAGGTCCCGTCGAAAGTCCGAACGCCACGTTATCGACGACGCGAAGGTGAGGAAAGAGCCCATAGCCCTGCGGCAGGTAGCCCACGTGTCGTCGCTCGCTCGGCACGTCGATGGCCTGCGTCGAGTCGAAAACGACTTCGCCCGCGATTTCGATCTCTCCTTCGTTCGGCTTGACGGCACCAGCAACCATCCGAAGGAGCGTCGTCTTGCCGCTCCCGTTGGGACCGACGAGCGCGAGCGGTTGGTCATCACCGGCGAGCTCTACGTCGAGGGCGAGGGCGCCAACGAAGGCCTTCACTCGGATCCGAAAGCTCACCGCTCGACCCCTCCGTCGGGGCGCGCCTGAGCTCCGAGCCATCCGAAGGCGCGGGGAGCAAGCCGCAAGAGCAAAAGAAGCAGCCCACCGAGCGCGGCGAGCACCAACGAGAAGACGAGCGCGATGCGAACGTCGGATTCGAGCGCCGAGAAGATCGCCAAGGGCAACGTCTGGGTCGTCCCCACTCGGTTCCCCGCGAACAGCAACGTCGCCCCGAATTCCCCCAAGGCGCGGGCCCAAGCCAACGACGCGCCGGCGACGAGCCCGGGAAGCGCTACGGGGACGGCGATGCGGAGGAATGCCCCGGATCGGGAAGCACCGAGGGTCCGCGCCACAATCAGGAGATCGGGGTCGACCCGGCGAAAGGCGGTTGCCGCGGCCTGCACGAAAAAAGGCGCCGAAACGACGATCTGAGCCAGAACCACCGCCGTCGACGTGAATGGAATCGTCACCCCGAAGGTATCGAGTGCCGAACCCAGAATTCCTCGGCGACCAAAAGTTTGGAGAAGGGCGACGCCAACGACCGCCGGGGGGATGACGACGGGGAGATCGACCACCAGCTCCGCCACGCGTGCCACACGAGAGGAGGAAGTGGCTATCCACCAGGCCAGAGGAGTCCCGGTGACGACGATGGCGAGGAGGCTCACGACGGTGGTGCGGAGGCTCAATGCGAGCGCCGGACCGAAACGAGGATCTTGCATGCCCATCCGGAGGCTCGAGGGCGAAGCCGACAGGAGCAGCGCGAGCAGGGGCAATCCCAAGACGACGAGCAGAACCATCCCCAATAGGATCCCAACCGGTCTGACGCGACGCCCCGTCCGCCCGATCCGAGTCGAAGCACTCGGCGGTCGCTGCGTGGTCACCCCGGCTCCACGAGGAATCCGTGGCGCCGAAGAGTCGCCTTTCCTTCGGCCGAAACCACGTAGCCTACGAACGTTCGAGCGAGCTCGGGGTGTCTCGCTCGGTGGAGCACACCGATCGGGTAGCTGGCGCGCACGTTCAGGTTGCTCGGGATGGGAACCGTCACCACCCGATCGGACGCCAGGGCGTCGGTTCGATAGACGACCGCGGCATCCGCTTCACCAAGCTCCACTTTCGCACGCACGAGGCGGACGTTGGTTTCCTCGGAAACCACGTGCGCTTCGACCTCCCGAGTGAAATCCGCACCGAATTCCGCCTTGGCGTTGTCGAACATCTTTCGCGTGTAGATCCCGACCGGGACTTCCTTCGTTCCGATCACGAGACGCTGGGCGCGAGGCAGCTCGGCAAACGAGGCGATTGCTCCCGAGCTCCTTCGAGGCACGATGACGGCAAGCTCGTTTTCGGCGAAGGTTCGAGCGCCGTCGACGAGCCCTTCCGCGACGAGAGGATCCATGTGGGCCGAGTCAGCAGCAGCGAATACGTCCGTCTGCGCTCCTTGCTCGAGTTGTAGCCGGATCACCTGACTTCCGGCGAAGGTGAGCTCGACGTCGACGCCGGGGTGAGCCTTCGCGAATCCCCGCTCGAGATCCTCGAAGGCTTCGGTGAGCGAGGATGCCGCGAAGACGGACAGGGTTTCCGTCTGCGCGCTTTGCTGCCGTTCGCAGGACGTTCCGCACCCGAGCGAGACGACCAGACAACCGAAGGTCAGAATGCTGCTCTTCATGGCTGCTCCTCAAGCGGCGTCGAGCACATGGACCTGCCCCGTCAAAGACCCGTCGTAGCCGGGAAGGCGCGACGCTTCGGAGCGAAACCAACCGTCACCGAGCATCGCCAGGAGCCGCGAGGCCGGACCTTCGGTGGCCAGCTCTCGGGGCACGATCAGTTCGAAGCGCTCCTCCGAGAGAGGAATGAAGTCGAGGCCGGCCGCAATTGCGGCGCCTTCGATGGAAATTCCCACGTCCGCCGCTCCACACCGGACGAGATCGACTACTTCGACGTGGCCCCAAGCGCGCGGACCCGGGGAGAGGGCCTCGACCTTCACGCCGGCTTCGCGCGCTCGACGGCTGAGAAGAGTTTCTGCCCCGGACCCAGGTTCTCTACGAGCAACGCGGAGCCCTGGTCGGCAAAGATCCCCGACCTCTCGGAGCGCCAACGGGTTTCCCGCCGGAACCACCAACCCCTGTCTCCAGCGAGTCAGGTTGACCACCAGCAGGGAACGCCCCGGAACCTGCTTTCGCAGTTGGTCGTGGCGATCGCACGCCCCTTCCTCGATCAGGTGCACTCCGGCCACGTGAACCGTGCCGTCCCGAAGCATGTCGAGCGCTCGTCCGCTGTTCGTTGGGAGCCAGGTGACGGGCGTGTCCCGATAGCGGCGCCCCGTCCGTTCGGCGAAGATCCCGAGGAGTGGCGCGCATCCGGACACGAGCACGTTGTTCCGAATGAGGGAGAGCTCGGTGAGAGGTTCGATGATGGCTGGCCCGTCGCGCTGCCCCTCCTCCGCGACGATCCCGTCGGCGGGCGTAATGCGGCGGTCCGAGAGGCGATGGGCAACCCATCGCCCCTCGACTCGTCCCATCGCAACCCGACCCGAAGAGGACACCGGCGGACCATCGGCACCGCTGCCCGAGGCCACACGGGCAACCAGCCGTTCGCTGGGAGCCAGCTGGAACAGGTCGTCGACGGTGCAGTCCAACGCCCGGCTCAGCAGAAGTGACAGGCTCGTCGAGGGAACCTGCCGCCCCGCCTCGATCGCGATGATGGCCTGACGCGACACCCCCACCCGCTCGGCCAGCGCGAGCTGCGACCAACCGGCGACTTCTCGTCGCTTTTTCAGGAAATTGAGGAGGGGACGCTCAGCCATGAGTCATGTCCACATTACACCCTGTAGTGTCTACATTACAGTCGCCTGGGCCCCGTCGCGAGCTGGCAGCTCCCATCCAGCGGCCGGAACACCGGCCGCTGAGGCACTCCGCCAGCCTCCGTCCGCCCGCGCCCCGTCACCGGGTTCGGGAAGCCGATGCGCCGAGCGAGCGTCCGATCCGTTGCCCGAGCTCGCGGAGCTCGTCGATGAGCTCCTGGGGTTCGAGCACCTCGAAATCGAAACCGAGGAAGGAGATCCAGAAGGCGAGGCTCGCCAAAGACTCGGCTCCCGTCTCGAGAACACAGCTCCGCTCGTCACGCGGTTCGAGAACCCCGGTCGCTTGGGACACCCGCTCGGCGGCAACCGCGAGCGGCGCATGGAGGAGCACCCGCGCCTTGGTCTGGTAGGCGTCGACCGAAACGGAGTGAGATACGTATCGACGGAGGTCGCCGCCCTCGGGAGGAGCCCGCGGAGCAAATCGCTCACCAACCGCTACCTCACCATCGACGCGGTCGACGCGGAACGTTCGCCAAGCCTCGCGATGCACGTCCCAGGCCACGAGGTACCAGCGGCGCCCCGTATGCACCAATCCGGCCGGCTCGACAAAACGCTCTCCGGCCGAGGCATTCCGTCCCACGTAGCGGAACCGCACCGTTTGGTGCTCGCCGCAGGCAGCCGCGAGAGCCGACAGGGCCGTCGAGCTCGCTCGCGGTCCCGCCCGGTTCAACGTGAGAATGGACGCGCGCAGCGCGCGCTCGCGACGAAGCAGTCGCGACGGCAAGACGCGTTCGAGTTTCGTGACCGCACGCACGGCCGCGTCCTCGATCCCGGACACGCTCCCGGCCGCCACCGTGTGCAGAGCGATCGTGATGGCGAGAGCTTCGTCGTCCTCGAGCAGGAGCGGTGGAAGTGAGGCTCCGGCTCCGAGCTGGTAGCCACCTGCAACCCCGGGGGTCGCTTGCACTGGGTAACCCAGACTGCGGAGGCGCTCGACGTCTCGGCGGAGGGTCCGGCCGGTCACCTCGAGGCGCTCCGAGAGCTCCGCCCCCGACCAGAACTGGCGGGCTTGAAGGAGCGCCAAGAGGCGCAGCAGGCGGGCGGAGGGGTTCAGCACAGACAAGCCGGAACGCTCGAAGAGACGTCGTGAAGCTTTCTCTCTATTGCGGACCGTTTCTGTCCTCAATGCCAGATAGAGATGTTCTGGGCGGAAGACGCCGCCCAGCAAACGGAAAGGAAATCTGTCATGTCCCTGGTTTTTTACTCTGCCCCCCGATCGAGCGCTTCTCCCGTCGCCAGTGCCCTCGCTGAGCTCGGGATCCCTCACGAACGGGTCGAATTCGACCTCTCGAAAAGCGACGACCACAAGAAGCCTGAATACCTGGCCCTGAATCCCAACGGGACCGTCCCCTGCCTGACCGTGGATGGCACGCCTCTGTTCGAAGCGCTGGCGATCCTCCTGTGGCTCGGAGACCGCTACGGCGTCGAACGCGGACTCTGGCCTGCATCGAGCGACCCCGCGCGACTCGAAGCCTTGTCCTGGTGCACCTGGGCCTACGTGACCTATGGGTCAATCCTGGGGCGACTTCACTTCGCCACCAACGAAAGGATCGATCCCGAGCTGCACAACAAGGCGCAGGCCGAGCTCGCCCACCGCGAGCTCGATCGCCTCCTCGGTTTGTTGGAGGATCGTTTGACCCGCAAGCGCTACATGCTCGGAAGCGAGTTCAGCTTGGCGGACCTCGTAGTCGCGTCGGTGGTTGGCTACAGTGCCTGGGTTGGCGCTCCCGTCTCTCGACACGCACGTGTGTCGGCATGGATCGAGGAGTTTCAGGCGCGACCGTCGTACGCGGTCGGGATGGGCAGCGCGGCCTAGATCGGGAACCACTTGCGCTGATTGCGTTCCGCGTCGGCGAAACCGGAACGGCGGTTCGACCAGAGAGGGCGCCCGTCGGGAGGTCTCAATGCGGGACTGCTGAGGCACTCCGGTGCCTCAGCGTCACGTTCGAACGAACCTTAATGGCGCTCCTGGAATGACGTTTCTTCGTCAAACCGCGAGGCGTCGCGCCTCGCCGAGGAGAGATTGCGATGCAGATGCTCCCGGACATTTCGTATAGCTACGGCTCGGTCATTCGCCATTCCGAGCGCGTCACCTGGCGAATCGAAGAGCTCTTTCCGGCAGGAACGCAGATCGCCTTCGATCGTCCGCACCTGCCTGAAGTCCTTGCGGGCACGGAGCTCATCGGTTGCCTCCACAAGGAAGAGCGGCTCCATCTGAATCACATCCGCGGCTACTCCTACATGAACCTGTTCGGCTTCGTGGAGGAGTTCATCATCGCTCAAGTGGTGCGACACGCCGAGGCGGAGATGTTCGGCGACCACGACGCCATCCGCGCACTACTGCGCTTCGCGGAGGAGGAGCTGAAGCACCAGCAACTCTTTCAGCTCTACTGCGATGCTTTCCGACGCGACTTCGGGGCGCCAGCGCGAGTGCTCGACAGCGCGGCTCAAGTCGCGGATGTCATCCTCGGGCACTCGCCGCTGGCCGTCCTCTTGATCACCCTGCACATCGAAGTCATGACGCAGCAGCACTACGTGGGGTGCGTGAAGGACAATGCGTCTCTCGATCCGCTCTTCACCAATCTCCTGAAGCACCACTGGCTCGAAGAAGCTCAGCACGCAAAAATCGACGTGCTGGAAATGCGCCGGTTGGTCGAGGAAGCCGATCAGACCGCCATCGACGCAGGGGTCGAGCAATACTTCGAGATCCTCGAGGCGTTCGATGGTCTCCTCGGTCAGCAAGTCGAGATGGACCTCGACAGCCTCGCGGCGAAAACCGGGCGAGCCTTTTCGGACGGTGAAAAAGCGGAAATTCGACGGGTGCAGCTCACCTCCTATCGCAACGACTTCCTGCTCATGGGGATGGAAAATCCCATGTTCGTCTCGGCAATCAGGTCGCTGTCACCCGCGGTCGACGTTCGCCTGTCTCAGCAATCCTACCGTTATCGAGGCAACTGACGTGGCGGCCTTGGCACGGGTGGGCCCGGCCGTTGCGCGGAAGCTCGTGAACCTCCTCGGTGAGTCGGGTGCAACTGAGCTGGCAGAGGCGGTCCTTCTAGAACTGGGTCTCGCTCGCCTGGACACGGCGAACGATCGCCTCTCCTTTGGAGAAGCCCTTGCGACGCGCGGCGGAGTGACAGCGGTGATCGGTCGCTCGATTGCAACCCAGGCCCTGTTGCACGGTGCGGTGATGACCCTCGACGCAGCCCTCGCGGGGAGATCGCGGTCAGTCGAGCAGCGTTGAAGCGAGCCCAAGGCCCTCCAACAGCTGTTGGAAGTCGGCGGGAAGGGGCGCCTCGACCTCCAGTCGCACTCCAGTGCGCGGGTGCGTGAAGCACAGTCGATGGCTGTGGAGGGCCAGGCGACGAAAGCCGTGGGTTTCCCTGAAGTAGCGGTTGTGCTCCCCCTTTCCGTAGCGAACGTCTCCAATGATGGGGTGGCTGACCGCCTTCAGGTGACGGCGGATTTGATGACTACGACCCGTGAGCGGGCGGGCCTCGTAGAGTCCGTAGCGACCATGCACGCCGAGCAGACGAAACTCGGTGATGGCACGGCGGAGCTCCCCGCCTTCCACCTTGGACAGAGGTCGATCGACTCGGACGAGCTCCGGATCCCTTCCTCGACAGAGGGCCACGTAGCGCTTGTCGACCGCGCCTTCGTCGAACAGTGTCCGCAACTGTCGCGCAACTTCGGGGCTCTTCGCAAAGAGCAGAGCGCCGCTCGTGGCGCGGTCGAGTCGGTGGACGGGGTATACCCATTCGCCGAGCTGATCCCTCAGGATCTGCATCGCGGGACGCCCGTCCCTTGCCCACCCTCGATGCACGAGCATCGCGCTCGGCTTGTTCACGCACACGAGGTGATCGTCTTCGAAGAGGATGGAAAGGGCTTCGCTCGAACGACGAGCCCCCGCTTTCGGCGGATAGCCGCGCATGGCCATCGTCTGATCGACCATCTTGCGAAACAGAGTCTCCAGACACTCCTGTACCTCGACCGATTCGATGATCCCGAGGGAGCGAGCGATCGCCTCGAACGTCGCGAGCCCCCCCTGCTTCGGTTCGACCCGCACGCCCCATTCGGTGGCGACTCCCTCGGGCAGGAAGACCCGCTCGGCGCGCTCGAGCCCTGGAATCCGCTTGGCGGCGCGGCTGGCTTGACGCCAGTTTCCATCGGGCACGACCAGCGTCACCGGTCGCGGATCGGCCTCGACGAGATCCGGGGTGAGCGGCTGGGCTCCTTCACTCGGGTAGAGGAGAAGCACCCGCCGATCGTCTTCGAACAGCGGGTTCAGATCGAGGCGCCGGTCGCGCTCGCCGTGAACGTGAAGCTCGCTGTTCGGGAGTGTCGCCAGGGCGAGGGGGCCGGTCGCCGTCGTCTTCTTCACCTCTCGGCAGTGCATGACCAGAACGACCCGCGTCGCGAGATCGAGCGAGGGGATCGCTTCACACAAGCAACGGGAGAGATGCATGCGGCAGCGACCGCAACGCGCTGCCCGTTTGCTCCGGTGACCCATGGGGCGCTCCCATAGCAGGCAGGCGCGCGCCGCGCTCCTGCCCTTCCTCCGGTGCGTGGAACCCAGCGCTTTGCGCCCAGGGGCTAGCCGTTTTGGCCCTGGACCGGAGAGAAGACGGCGTGCGGCTCCGCCGCACGGCCTCCGTGATCGCTCCAACACCGGAGGTCACAATGAGGCGGGAGGTCTGCAAGTGGCCCAAAAGACAGAAGCCCGACATCCAGTGAAATGGTTTCGAAGCATCGTCGTCAACGGAATCGTCATCGGACTACCGCTTCTCATCGTCGCGTACTTCGCCGTGAGGATCCTTCTTCGGCTGAAGAACCTTCTTGCCCCCGTGGCGGCGCTTTTTCCCGAACGCACGGTGCTGGGCGTGAGCGCCACGACGATCCTAGCGGTCGCAGGGCTGATTCTCGTCCTGTTCGCGGTCGGTCTGTTCATTTCGACGGCACTCGGCTCTCGCCTTGTGCAGTGGCTCACCGAAACCATTCTCTCGAAGATGCCGGGCTACGCGATGCTCCAGGCGATGTCGCGATCGATGCTCATGCACGAAGACCAGTACGCCACCATCGCCGTTGACCTGCACGGGACTGGAGCGGAGGTGTTCGGTCTCATGATCGATCAGACGGACGACGACAGAACGGTCGTGTTCGTACCGAGCTCACCCAACACGGCGTCGGGCCAAGTCTATCTCGTGCCTGCCTCACGAGTACGACGGGCGAAAATGGGCACACAGGACCTCCTCGATCGTCTTTCGCAACACGGGGCCAAACTCGGAAGAGAGGCGCCCGTGCAGGGGCCTCCCCCTCTTCCGACGGGTTACGCCGCCGGAGCTACGACTCCCGGATCACTCGGTCGGGATATCGGCGACACCACTCACTGAACGACCCGACATAGAGGGCCGCGCCGGGGAGGCCTGCGCGTTCCAGAGCGAGCAGTGTGTGACACGCCGTCACGCCCGACCCGCAGTGCACGATGACGCGGTCCGGAGTGACGTCTCCAAGGAACCTCTCGTACTGGGTTCGAAGTGCTGCGCCTGACTTGAAACGCCCATCGGCCTCCAGGTTCTCTGCAAACGGCAGGTTGCTGGCACCAGGCAAGTGCCCCGCCAGGGGGTCGATGGGTTCGCGATCACCGCGAAAGCGCTCGGTCGAACGCACGTCCACGATGAGTTGGGATGCGTTCCCTCGAGCCGAGGCCTCGCTCACTTGCTCGACCTCGTTCAGTTCGACCAAGGGCCACCCCCAGACCGTTGCCGGGTAAGGCTCACGAGGTTCGATCACCGGGGGAGTCGTGACGCAAGGAAGCCCCGCCGCGATGATGGCCCGGTAGCCTCTCTCCAGAACGCGGACCCTTTGGTGTCCGAGGGCGCGCAGCATCCACCAGAAACGAGAAGCCGCGTTGGACCCGTCGTAGGCATCGTAAACGATCACGTCGGTATCGGGCCCGATGCCCCACGACCCGAGCCTTTCGCAGAAGTCCTGTACTTCCGGCAGGGGATGCCTTCCACCGAACGCTGCGTCTTCGGCTGGAGCCGAAAGGGCTGTCTCCAGGTGCGCGTACACGGCTCGCGTCAGATGGCCCTCCGCGGCGTAGCATTTCGGATCGGGGCGGGCGTCCACGACGACGCGGTTCGGCACCTCCTTCCGGAGCTCCTTCACACTGGCGATCGGATCCATCCGTTGATTGTATCGCGCCCCTCCCGAGCGGGTGGTGTTTCTCACCCGATCAGGATGGCTTTTCACCCCGGGTCCCGCGCCCCGCCGCTGCGGGGGCAGGTCCCGCGCCCTTGGAGGAGATCATCGCCTCCATGGTCGCGTCCCACATGGCCTTGAAGTGAGCCCGGGTCGGATCGGCGTCGTACCGGAGGATGGCTGCTTCGAGCGCATCGAAGCGGCCGCGGAGCTCTTCCACGATCAACCGAGCTCCGGTGTTCTCGAGCAGCTCGGGCCGGCGACTCTTCCACCAAGCCAAGGCATCCCGCGCGGTCTTCTCCACGACGACGGCCACCGTTCGATCCCGTGTCGGAGGGGGAGTATCCACGAGAGGCCACGGTACTCGGAACGGCCACCGAGCACACTGCCGTAGGACGGCCGTTCCAGGTGAGTCATCTGACCCGGAAGGTTCTCATCATGCGCCGAGCCGCCTCGCACCACACAAGCTATGCTGGGGTCTGGAACGCTCGGGAAAACGGTGCTCCCAACTGAGCCTACGGAGCCTGCCCATTCTGGACAGAGCTCGAACGACGCGCTCAGTTAGACGACGAGGCACGACCTTCCGCGACCCTCGCCCGGGCAAACTCGCCCAGCGAACGGCACCGGAGGCAGGGCGCGCACCACCGACCGACCGTCCACGCTCGAGGGGGACCTATGGCGAAGAAGAGGGGCAAACCGCCCAACATCCTGGTTTTGTGGGGTGACGACATCGGCTACTGGAACATCAGCGCCAACAACCATGGCCTGATGGGATACCGGACGCCGAACATCGATCGCCTGGCCAAGGAAGGAATCGGCTTCACCGACTACTACGGGCAGCAGAGCTGCACGGCCGGGCGAGCCGCTTTCATCACGGGGCAAAACCCGTTCCGAACCGGCCTCACCAAGGTGGGCATGCCCGGGGCGGATCTCGGCTTGCAGAAAGAAGATCCGACCATCGCCGAGCTGCTCAAGCCGCTCGGATACGCCTGCGGGCAGTTCGGAAAGAATCACTTGGGTGACAAGGACGAGTTCTTGCCGACCAACCACGGCTTCGACGAATTCTTCGGCAACCTCTATCACTTGAACGCCGAAGAGGAGCCCGAAAACCCGGACTACCCGAAGGGCAAGGAGTTCAAGAAGCGCTTCGGCCCGCGCGGAGTGCTCCACTGCAAGGACGGCAAGATCACCGACACCGGGCCACTCAACAAGAAGCGCATGGAGACCATCGACCAGGAGGTCTCCGACAAGGCGATCGCGTTCATGGAGAAGGCGGCGCAGGAAGAAAAACCGTTCTTCTTGTGGTGGAACGCGACCCACATGCACTTCCGCACGCACATCCCGAAGAACGTCGAAGGCAAGAGCGGCCAAGGTCCGTACAACGACGCGATGGTCCTGCACGACGAGCAGGTGGGGCTGCTTCTCGACAAGCTCGAGGAGCTCGGCATCGCTGAGGACACCATCGTGATGTACTCGACCGACAACGGTCCGCACTACAATACCTGGCCCGACGCAGGCATCACGCCGTTCCGCAGCGAAAAGAACACGAACTGGGAAGGCGCTTTCCGCGTCCCCTGCTTCGTGCGTTGGCCGAGGCACATTCCGGCAGGCGAAACTCTGAACGGCATCGTTTCGCACCAGGACTGGCTTCCGACCCTGCTCGCGGCCGCCGGCGAGACCGACATCGTCGAAAAGCTCCGCAAGGGGCACAAGGCCGGCGACATGATCTACAAGGTTCACATCGACGGCTACGACATGCTGCCGTATTTCACCGGCAGGGAGAAAGAAAGCCCGCGGGAGTTCTTCCTCTACGTGAGCGACGACGGCGACGTGGTCGGACTTCGTTATCAGGACTGGAAGTTCGTCTTCATGGAACAGCGAGCCAAGGCCATGCAGTGCTGGGCGGAGCCGTTCGTTCCCTTGCGGGTTCCGAAGATCTTCAATCTCCGTCGTGACCCGTGCGAGCGGGCGGACGAAAACGCCAACGTCTACTGGGACTGGTTGTTGGATCACGCCTTCATGCTCGCGCCGGCGCAGGCAGTCATCGCGCAGCAGGCGGAGACGCTCGGGGAGTTTCCGCCCCGACAGAAGCCAGCTGCCTTCAACCTCGATCGCGTGATGGAAAAGATGCAAGCAGGCATGGACGGCGGCATGCACTGACCGTCCCCCGAGACGCGTGGTCTGGGCGAGGCCCGGCGCGTGGAGCAGCGCACCTTGCGGGAGCGCAGGTCCTTCAAATTCGAGGGACCTGCGTTCTTGCGCTCGAGGACTTCCCTCGTGGTCACCCCGTGCCGGTGCGCGGCTGCGTCGTCGCGCGGGGGCACCCGCGCCGACGAAGACTCAACGCCCTAGGATCGCGGCGACCCGGTGCACCATCTCCACGGAGGCATCGATTTCGGCCTTGCGGAGGGAAACACTCTCGACATTGCATCCGAGTCGGATGCCCTTTTCATCGGCGAAGTCGTGGAGCTCCTCGAAGGCGGCCAGCGAAAGCTCGACCGACCGCTCGAGGATGTCCCGAGCGTGCGTGAGCTCGTTTTGGAGCCAGCGGGGCACGGAGATCCCGAGCCAGCGCATGAAGTCGAGGGTCTTTTCCGAACCGCACGGGCCGAGCGTGACTAGAAGCGTGGGCACGGGGCGCCCCTCGGCACGGCACCTGTAGAACAGATCGCTGATGACGTTCTTACTGGCAGTGACCGAGTACACGGCTTGGCTGATGAAGAACTGACACCCCTGGTCGACTTTCCTCGAGACTCGGTCGACCTCGTCACCATGACGCTCGTGGCGTTCCGCGATGAGCACCCCCCCGAGCGGTAGGTTCGGAGCCGCGCTGCGCCGAATCCGGTAGGCCTCGCTCAACCGGAGGCTCACTTTCTGCTCGTGGGACGGTGCCCCGACCAGCACCGTGGCGCCTCCTTCCTGCTCTAGACGCAGAAGCCACTTCACGAGGGCCACCTCATCCTGCCCGGAAACCGAGCGGTAGACGATCTTCGGTTGGGGGACGGCTCTCAAGTAGTCGAAGGCGTAGTCGAGGGGGTCGATGGTCTTGAGGAACGGAAACGGCCGTTCCATGTCCGTTCGGCTCGATTCATCCTGCAGGTCGTAGACCACGAGCGCGTCCACGGGCAGCTTTGCGATGCGCTCCGCCTGGACCCGAGCAATCTCGCGCCGACGCCCTTCAGGGGACGACTCCTTGGGGGGCGTGATCCCGTAGGTCAGTCGGATTCGCTGCCAGTTCGCGGCTTCGGAGGTCATGCTCGGCGAGGATGGTCCGGCGCAGAGGGGATGCCAAGACCACTCGCGACTTACGCAGCGCTTGCCCGCCGAGGTGCTAGATTCCGTGCGCGATGCCGGAAGCGTCCGAAATCGTCGCGGCCTTGGGGCCCACAAACACCGGCAAGACCCACCGGGCCATCCAGCGTTTGCGGGAGCACGAAAGCGGCATGATCGGACTGCCGCTCCGTCTGCTTGCGAGGGAAGTCTACGACCGTATCAGCGAAGCCGAAGGCGAAAGCTCCGTCGCGCTGATCACCGGCGAGGAGCGCCGCGTCCCCGCCAGGCCCCGCTACTGGGTGTGCACCGTCGAAGCGATGCCCCCAGGCCGAGAAGTCGACTTCTTGGCGGTGGACGAAATTCAGCTGGCGGGGCATCCGGAGCGCGGCCACGTGTTCACCGATCGCCTCCTCCATGCGCGCGGTCGCAAGGAAACTTGGTTCTTGGGCGCCGAAACGATGGAACCACTCATCCGTCGCTTGGTGCCGACAGCACAGTTTCGCCGCTTCCCCCGCCTGTCGAGTTTGCGCTCCGAAGGGACGTACACTCTGGGGGCGCTGCCACCGCGGACGGCCGTAGTGGCCTTTTCGGCGGCTCGCGTCTACGAGCTGGCCGAACGCATCAAGGCGCGTCGTGGAGGAGCTGCCATCGTGCTCGGCGCGCTTTCGCCCCGGGCGCGCAATGCGCAAGTTGCCATGTACCAGGCGGGCGAGGTGGACTACCTCGTCGCCACCGACGCCATCGGCATGGGCCTCAACCTCGACGTCGATCGCGTCGTGTTCGCGGACACCCGGAAGTTCGACGGTCGAGAGGCCCGCCCCCTCGACGCGGCGGAGCTGGCGCAGATCGCCGGCCGGGCGGGGCGCTACCAGAACGACGGTGCGTTCGGCACGCTCGCTCCGCGCGAACGCCTCCCAGCTCCTTTGGAAGCCGCCATCGAGGACCACCGATTTCCCCCGCAGAAGTCCCTGGTTTGGCGCAACAGCGATCTCGACTTCACGTCCCCGCTCGCCCTCCTCGCGGCCCTGGGACGAAGCAGCTGCCACGGAGCTTTGCGCCTCGTGCACCACCCCGAAGACACCGTCACGCTGACGAAGCTGGTGAGGCGCCCCGAGGTGCTTCGCCGCGCAACGACCCCCGAGCGGGTGCGGCTCCTGTGGGACGTCTGCCAAATCCCGGACTATCGGCAGCTTCTCCTCGATCATCATGCGACCCTAGCGGAAGAAATCTTCGTGAGGCTCGCGGACGAGGGAACGCTCGCGTCCCAATGGCTCGAACCGCGCATCGAACGTCTCACCCGGCACCCCGGCGACATCGAATCGATCACGAGCCGGATCGCGTTCGTTCGCACCTGGACCTACGTAGCTTGCCGAGACGCATGGGTCGGCGATCCGGAGCGCTGGCGACAGCGGACCCGGCGCATCGAAGACGAGCTCAGCGATGCTCTGCATCGGGCACTCGTCGAGCGCTTCGTCGAACGACGAAAGCGCAGCCCCGCTCCGTCGGCGCGACATCGCGATGCGGGGACCGCTCGCAAGGTTCCCGACTCCCCCTTCGGCGAGCTGGCCGCGCTCAAGGCAAAGCTCGAGGGGACCGAGGCGCCGGACAGTGTCTCCGTGCTCGAACGGATCCCCGAGGCCCCGCACTCCGCGTTCTGCATCTCAGGAGGCGTGCACATCGGTTTCGAGGGAACTACGGTGGCGCGCCTTACGCCCGGACGCACGTTGCTCGAGCCCGAAGTGCGGCTCGTTCTGCCCGAAGAGGGAACCGGCCTCGAGCGCCGGATCCTTCGCCGCATGCGAGCGTTCGCCAAGGACTTCGTTGCCGAAACCCTCGGCCCGCTCGCCTCGATCGACGAACGCGCGTTGAGTCCTTCTGCCCGAGGCTTGGTCTATCAGCTGAAGAACGGGCTCGGCACGGTGCCCCGCGCCGAAGTCCGTGAGCTTCTCGACTCCCTGCTTCCCGAAGACGAGCGCGCGCTCGATCGAACGGGACTCGTCGTGGGCTCCCGCTATGTCTTCGCCAAACCCTTGCTTCGCAAGGCAGCCATCGAGCGGCGGGCCGCGCTCATTCAGGCGTTCTCGGGAAACGCCCCACTGCGCGCGGGGGCCGCGCGAGTTTCTTGGTCCTCACCGGCTGACAGCGAGCGCCGCTACTCGCTCGCCCTCGGGTTTCCAATCGTAGGGACACGGGCCATCCGATGCGACGTCGTCGAACGTATCGTCGCAGAGCTCCACGATGCGAAGTCGGTTGACGAAACGCAGAAGCGCATCGCTGCCTGGTGCGGCTGCGGGCCAAAGGAAGCACGACACGTCGCGCGCGCGCTCGGCCGCGAGTCGCCCCCCAAACGCCGACGTTCGCGGGGTCGGCGAGGTTCCGCCCGGAGGAAGCCGCACCCGGAGGCGCCCCCTCCGAGTGCGGAACGTGGGTCGTCGGACTAACTCGCCATCTCCCAGACCGTCGAAGTCATTCTCCGACGCAAGGTGCGAAACGCCACGTCACCGCAGCAAGTTTTCGATGACTGCGTAGTGATGTTCCGCCACCGCCCCGGCACGCACACACCGCACCTCGTCGTCGCCTCCGACGAACAAGTGAAGTGGGAGGCCCGCCCCCGGATCCAGTCCGAGCGAGCTCATCCACTCGGAGAGCTTTCCGGGCTCTTTCATGCGCAGCGTGGCCGGGGTGTCCGGGTGTTCGGAACGATAGGCGTCGAGGGCTTCCGATTCCTCATCCGCCGAGACGAAGAGCACGCCCGCTCCGAGCTTGCCCTTCCAGCGTTCGATCATCGGCATCTCTTCCACACAGGACTTGCACCACGTGGCCCAGACGTTGACCCAGCGTGCACCTTCAGCCTTCGGAGCCTTTCCGTCGAGGGCTGGCAGCGCCAAGCTTCCGCGATCACGCACGTCGCAGAAACCGTCGAGCTCCTTGGGCGAGATCTCCTGCTTCGCCGTCACGGCTTCGAATCGCTGGGGAGGAGGCGGGGCTTTCGTCGCGGCCGATTCGTCGCATGCGGTCGCGAAAGCGAACAAGAGGGCAAGAGCGCCGAGCTGGCCCGATCGTGACAAGCGGTAGTCCGCTCGTCGCTCCAGAGCGCCCCCGGGCAGACAACGGGCGAGAGGGCTGGTCGTGCCAGGGGCGCGGCCAGTTCTCAGAGGGTGCAGTCGATCCATGTGATGAAGGCGCTTCGATTGAGGTCGTCGGGGGTGCATTGTCGTTCGGAACCGCTTCGCTTCCAATCGCAAAAGCTGGGATCCAGCTGAGCGTACTCCTCACCCAACCAAAGCAACCCCACCTGGTCGTCGAGCTCGGGATCCTTGAACTTGTTCTGGAGGTGTTCGAGGACGACCTCGGCGCGAGCACGGGAAATCGCTCGATTCGTCGCTTCCGAACCTTCGGGGGAAGCGCGGGAAACGACGAAGAAGTAGCTCGCGCCCCGTCGGTCGGCGAACGTGCGATCGATGGTCTGGAGGTCGGAAGCGTCGAGCTCGTGAGAGCTCTGCTCGAACTGCACGATGCTCCCCCGCTCCTTCATCGGAAGAAACAGCGCATTGAAGTCCTCGCCGCTCATGGTGGCGACGTTTTTCGCGTCGACCGGCTGGCAGCCGCGCTCGCCTCCACCCTCGATCAGGCCGCAGCTTTGGAGCACGCGACGGAGGATCTTCTTCAGACGCGGCGTGCAGTACTGCTCGTTGGCCTGCGAGGCGACGGCGATTTCGGGAGCTTCTTGTGCTTCGGCCTTTGCGGCTTCGAGGCGCACCTCGGCCTGGCCAGTCCAGCGCACCACCAGGATCGCCGGCAAACAGAGCAGCACGAGACCTACGATGGCGGATACGGCTTGCCTCATTACTCTGCCTCCGGGGTCACCTGGCTCGCAGGCGCTGCGGGCGCGGGTGGAGTTTCGCTTTTCGGAGAAGGCTTCGGGTTTGCTTGAACGGGGAGAGCTCTGGGGGAGCTCTCGTCGACTTCGGTCACTGGAGTGCTCTTCGTGGACGGTTCGA
Source organism: Polyangiaceae bacterium (assembly GCA_050289625.1). Taxonomy (GTDB): domain Bacteria; phylum Myxococcota_A; class Polyangia; order Polyangiales; family Polyangiaceae; genus NIC37A-2. The sequence continues at coordinate 20,278 of JBNKGC010000048.1, forward strand.
CTGGCTGCTCCTGCGGCGCATCCGCAACGTCGTCATCCTCCCCGGCCGTGGGCGGTTCATCGGCGCCCGGCTCAGTGACCTTCCCAGACCCCAGCGCGGCTTGCTCGCTTTGCTCCTCCGAGTCATCGGACTCCTCGGAAGGTCGTTTTCGCTCCGCAGCCGCATCATCCAACTTGGTCTTCGACCCAGAGGACGACTGACGGCGTTCGGGACGCGGACTCGCCGCGCGAACCTGGGTGCGCGACTCTGGCTCGGATTCGGGTTCCCGTTTGAGCCGCGGCTGGTTCTTCACCCGAGCGATTAGACGGGGCAACGCGTAGTCGAGTCCAAGATCAGTGTCCTCTCCGCAAAGGCGTGTGCCCTCCACGAAGACCTGAGGAGTGAGGACCTGCAGCCGATTCTTCACCGCCCAGCGCAAAGCCAGGTTCAACTTCGCCTGCGCCTCGGCCGAGCCGATGCATCCGGACAGGGTGGGAAAGCGTTCGCGCGCCATCCGCTCTGCCGCGTGCGGGTCCTTCGCGCTGGCCGCGATGATGGCTTCTTGGTTTTCGAACGCCCAGCGAAGCACCACCCCGGGGTCCTCCGAGCAGAGCACCGCCTCACTCACGCTGCAGGCCCCGGGATGGATCGAGCGGTCGATCATCCAGTTGCAGCTTTCGTCGAGGGGGAACAGAAGTAGCTTTCGATCCACGTCGGCTGCCGTTCCCATGGCAGAAAACCTTTCCTCGAAGCCCTTGCACGACGGACAGAGTGGATCGAGAACCTCGAGCATCTCGGTCCTTCCCTGCTGAGGTCCGTACGGGAGCAGGACTCGCGCGTCGTGGTTCGGGTGCGGCAGCGTGCCGCAGCTTCCCACGTAAGCCGAGAAGTCCGGTGCGGCCGCCGCGTAGGCCACCACCGGCACGGCCACGAATCCGACGCCGGCGGCAAAGGCCAACCCCAGGCCAGACCATGCCAGCGGTCGTGACCTCTCTTCTGAGCTCGACCTTCGAGCGGCTTGCTTTTCGCCTTCGTTCCCGCGTCGCGCGCCGTCGCCTTCGGGCGGGGTCGGAGCCCCCGGCTTCGATACCTTGTCGGCGAAGAGCCACAGCAAGAGCCCCGAGACCGTCACCACTGCACTGGAAACGTAGATCCCAATGCAGAGCTTGCAGGCAGCGTCCAGCTTCGCGATCGACAGGTAGCCCATGACCGCGGACGTCAGAGCCGGCACCAGGGTTGCGGCGAACAAGAAACCCGTCGCCCTCGGGTCTCGCTCGCGACCGTTCACGATGAGCCAGGCGCACCAAAACGAAAGGAAGGCAAACACCGCCATGGCCGGCATGGCCACGGGGATCCCTCCCCAAATCGAGCTGCGTAGGACGGAGGAGTAAGGACTCATCAGCGTGACGTGGCAGCCGCTCTCGCCGCTCGTGTCCGCCGCAGACAGGCCGGGGAGGAAAGAGCAGTGGATGCCGTGAACCTGCCGATCGAGATGAGCGACGAAATCGGCAGTCGAGACGGCCGCGAAGGCGAAGCCCGCCGCGCTGGCCAGGATGCACAAGATCGTCAGGGGATGAGCTCGTTTCATGGAACCTCGGTACCCAGGGTTTCAGGGGCCACCCTACGCGACAACGCCTCGTTCGGCACAAGCCGACCGGCCCCTTGGCCGCCTTTTTGTCGCACTCGAAAATTCCTTTTCAACCCGTAGTCAACGCTGCAGTCATGGAGTCACTTCCAGGTGACGCAAACGGTCATTTCTGAATCACCATCACCGCCCCCGGACTCGACGCGCATGGCGAGGCTTTCCGCACCCGTGGCGCGGAAGACGGCCGAAGCCCCTCCGATGGCGTCTTGCCAAACGTTGCGATCGAATCCGAAACAATCGAAGTAGCGCACACGAGCCGCGCCTTTCCCGGTCTCCGGTACTTCGACACCACCGCCCTGATAGACCACGCGAAAGAGCCGCGGTGACTGTCGAACGAGTCGTTCCGTCGAAAGGGCCCGCACGAGCACCCGATAGATCCCACGGAGGTCGCGCTCGCCTGACACGCGACCGATCTCGCGGGCGAAGTGGAGCGCACCCGGAGCCAATTCCGAGGCCGCGGCAAACAAATCCCTGTACCAGGACACGGGATAGAAATTCGACGACAAGAGGAATCCCCCTCGCAAGGCCTCGCCGCACTCACCCGCCAGCACCGCCAGAACGTCCTCGCGAAACCCGTCGCCCCTCATCTGCTCCAGGGCCCCGAGCACGCTGTGAAAGGACTGGCCCTTCACCTGCACTTCTTGGCCGGGGAAGGCACTCGGTCGAACGGTCGAGTGCGTGGTCTCCTGGCTCCTTTCCGAACGGTCCCTCACCACCATGGCCCGCTCATATCACGATCCCCAGCGGCGGTGATCAGTTGCCCTGATTACTCTCCGCCGTTTTGGCCCACAGCCACCGGCTCCCCCAATCCGGGTTTGCCGCAGATCGACGAGTGGTTTATGAGCTGCGGAGGTTCACGAGAACCGCAGGGTTGCTCACGAGAACCGCAGAGGAGGGATGATGATACCGACAGGTCCGCGTTCGACGCAGCCGCCCACCGACGATGGCCTCGACTCTCCCGGAGCGTCCCGGTGCTCGACGCGGCGAGCTGCCGCCGTCCTCCTCCTTGCCCTCGCCACCCTGACGGGGTGCTACCACTACCGCGTCGAACCCGTCGATGCTCCCCCAGGCACCGAGCCCGAGAGCACGACCCAGCACTCGCTCTTTTGGGGCCTCGTCCAAACGCAGGCGGAGGAGCCGAATTGCCAGGGAAATGGCGCAGCCGAAGTGGTCGCCACGACCAACCTCGGCTTCTCTCTGCTTACCGTTGCCACACTGGGGATTTGGAGTCCCCTACAGCTCGAGTGGCGTTGCGCCAAAGATCGGATCCAACCCGTCACCGGAATGGAGTAACCCGCGATGACTCTCGATCCAGAGCCGCTGATCCATTTCGAGCCCAACTTCCGCTGGCGAAACAAGCATCGCAACGTCGAGGGCGTCGCCGCCCGGCTCTACAACGTCTGGAATCGCACCAGCGACGGGCAAGAGCCCGCGAGACGGCGCTTCGTCGCCGGGCTGAACGCGCTGCGCCAGATCGTCCTGGACGCCGAGGGAGCCGGGAAACGGGTCCGCGCCTACGGCGGAGCGTGGTCGCTCTCGGACGCCGCCTGGACCGACGACTACCTCGTCAACACCAAACCGCTCAACTACTTGTCGCTGGGTCTCACGGCCGATCAAGTACTCGCCGGTGAGTCCGCTCGGGCCCCTCGGCTCGTATTCGCCCAATGCGGCGTGCACGTCATGGAGCTCTACACGGCGCTCGAGGGCGCCGGACTCACCCTGCCTACGAGCGGCGCCAGCAACGGACAAACCTTCGCTGGTGCCGTCTCCACCGGGACGCACGGCGCAGCGCTGCACGTGGGTTCGATGCAGGATTTCGTTCGGGGCATCCACTTGGTCGTCGAGGGCGGTCGACATCTGTACGTCGAGCGCGCTTCCGCCCCGCTCGTCTCCGACCGCTTCGTCGACATCCTCGGCGCCGAGCTGTGCCGCGACGATGCCCTATTCGAGGCGGCCCTCGTCAGCTTCGGGAGCTTCGGGATCATCCACGGGCTCTTGTTCGAGGCCGTTCCCTTGTACGACCTCTTGAAGCACCGCTTTCGCGTGGATCACGAACGCGCGCTCGAGCGCTTCGATCTCGAGTTCCCTCGTCTCGCTGCAGACCACGGTTTACCCCCGGCCATCCCAGACCACTTCGAGATCACCTTCGATCCGTACCGTCCAGGTCAGGGGGAGCAGGGGGCCTACGTCACCACGATGTACCGGCTATCCCCGCAAACGACGGCTGCGGCCACGTCGAAGCGAGGGGGATTCGAACCCGGAGACGACGTTCTGCACCTGCTCGGAACGCTGACGAACCTGACGGGCGCCCCCGTCCCCCTTCTCGTGAGTCAGCTGGCCGAAGCGCAGCTCACCCCGGTCTCGGGCAAGCGAGCGACACCCGGTAAGACGTTCAGCCGCACCAACGTGCGCGGAGACGTGATGAGCGCTGAGCTGGGCATTCCCCTGAGCCGCGCCGCCGAGGCCGTACGCGCCATCGCGGAAGAGGCGCGCAAAGCACACTTCCCCGGCCTCGTTGCGGCTCGGTTCGTGAAGGCCTCCTCGGCCACGCTGGCTTTCACGCGATTCTCCCCCGTCACCTGCACCATCGAGTTGCCCGGTGCCGGCGGGCGACGGGCCACGGAATTCTTCGACCAGCTTTGGCCGCGACTCGATGCCGACGGGATCCCATTTTCTCTGCACTGGGGACAGTGTGGTGACTTCTCGCCCGAGCGCGTCCGGCAGATGTACGGCGGTGCGGTCGACGCGTGGCTCCGAGAGCGGCGTGAACTTTTGACACCGACGGGGCGGACCACCTTCGCGAACGGCTTCGTCGAACGGGCGGGCCTCGCCGATTGACCCAGGTTGGCTAACCCTCGGAGGTGATTTGCCGGAGCACCTGGGCGAGCGCGCCGGAAGTCCCTCCCCCATCACCCCTGGCTGGGGAACCGTAACCCCACGCATTTCCAACAAAATACCAGGTAAGCGCGGATCAGCGGTCGACGGTGGCACCACCGGGTTTCGAACAGTTCACTCCGGAACCCATGAAGCGAGTCATTCCCCTCCTTCTCTTGTCGCTTCCCACGTTCGCGGCCTGCACCGCGGATCTTTCGGGAGGCTCGAACAGCGGCTCATCCAAAGGCGCGACGGGTGCCGGCTCCTCGAAGAGCGGTGGCGATGGCAGCGGCAGCGGCACGCTGGCTGACGTTCCCACCGGCACCCACGTCGACACGACGCCCGCACGCCTCCTGACCGACGTTCAATACAACAACACCGTTCGGGACCTTTTCGGCATCGATTCCGCACCCCTGACCGAGCAGATCGCGTCTCACGGCGACGTCTACGACAACGACGCGTCTGGGCTGTCTGCGAGCGGAAGCCTGGTCGAGGCATTCGAACGAACGGCAACCACCGTTGCGGAGGAAGCGTTCAGCGCCGGCGCAGTCGAGTTCACCTGTGATGGTGCAGACGAAGCGGCCTGCGCCGGTGACTTCATCGACAGGGTCGGTCTTCGCGTCTTCCGCCGTCCGCCGACGACCGAAGAAAAGGACGCATTGACGAGCCTGTTCGAGACGCTGCGCTCCACCCCCATCGAGGACTCCCCGGAAGGCGCCGCGGAAGGCGTGCTGACAGCGATGCTCCAAATGCCCAGTTTTCTCTACCACATCGCCCTGGGCGACAGCTCTGGTGGCGAAGCGCGGCTGACGGGATACGAAATCGCCTCTCGGCTAGCCTTCGCTCTCACCAACTCGACCCCGGACGACGAACTCCTCCAGGCTGCGACCGACGGAAAACTGGACACGTCGGAAGGCGTCCGTAAGGAAGCCACGCGACTGCTCGAGACGAAAGGGGCTCACGACGGCGTGTTCCACTTCGTCGAACAATGGCTCGGCATTCAGGACGTCCCGCGCCTGAATCGTGACGAAGAGCTCTTCCCGATGGCCTCGGAAGAGCTCGGCAAAGCGATGCACGAGGAGACCCGCCTCTTCTTCGAGGATCTTTTTTGGAACCAGAACGGGGACGTCGCGGAGCTCTATTCGGCCGACTACAGCTTCATCAACGACAAGCTCGCGGAGCTCTACGGGCTGTCCGGCGACTTCGGGTCCGAGTTCGAAAAGACCTCTCTCCCCGAAGACCGACGCGGCGTCCTGACCCAGGGCAGCTACTTGTCGGCGCACAGCGTCTTCGACCGGAGCCACCCGATTGCCCGCGGCGTGTACACACTCCGGAAGATCATGTGTCTCGAGCTGGGGACTCCTCCGAACAACGTCGGCGCGCTGCCCGAAGAAGACTCCCAAGCGGAGACCGTGCGGGAGCTGATGGAACAGCATCGGTCCGAGCCTGCCTGCGCCTCGTGTCACCAGTTCATCGATCCGGTCGGTCTGAGCTTCGAGAACTTCGACGCCATCGGCTCAGAGCGCGATCAGTACGAAGACGGCTCTCCGGTGGACGCCACCGCCGAGGTCCTGCTCGACGGCGGCAAGGTCGGAGTCGACGGTGGTACCGAGCTCTCCCTCGCCCTCGCGGACTCTCCGACGGCCGCATCGTGCTTCACGTCTCAAGCCATGTCCTACATGTTGGGACGCAAGCTTTCGCGCGACGACGAAGCCACGGTCGAACAGATCGCCGGCGAGACTCAAAACCTCAAGGAAATCGTCTTGAACATCGTTTCTTCGGAACCGTTCCTGTACCGGAACGTTCCCGCCCAGGAGGCCTGCGAATGAACTTCATCAATCGAAAGCCTTTGCCCCGGCGCATGTTTCTGAAGGGCGCCGGAGGCGTAGCCCTCGCCCTTCCCTTCCTCGAAGCTTCGGTTTCCAGCGCCCAGCAGATCGCCGTTCCCAAGCGCTTCGTCGTGTGGTTCACCCCCTGCGGCTCGGGGTCGGGCTCCTACCCGACCAGCATGGACCTTTCGGGTACTCCCTACGAGCCCCTTCAGCCCTACGATTCTCAGCTGATCATCACTCGGGGCATCGCGATGAAGTCGGTCGCTGGTCAGTCCACGGCCCCGCACCCGACCGGTTTCGGCCACATGCTCACCGGTGATCGTTGCAACGTCAGCGGCGACGACATCCTCGGAGCCAACAACGAGTCGATCGACCAGTTCATCGCCAGCCGAATGGGTCCCACCCAGGTGGCCTCCAGCCTGCATGGGGTCGTCAACGAGCGAAACATGTCCTGGGGCAAGGCTTCGAACGGTGCTGTGAGCTCGCTGCGAGCCGAGCAGGATCCGGGAGCCGCCTTCAAGCGCCTCTTCGGAAACGGCGTTCCGGCCACCGACGGGAATGACGAGGCCGCCGCAGCAGAGGATGCGCGGCAGCTCCGTCGCGCATCCATCATCGACGCGGTGCGCGACTCCTACAAGGCGCTCACCTGTCGTGTCGGCGGCGAAGACCGGAAGCGCCTCGAGGCGCATCTCGACTACATCCGCGGCATGGAACAGAGCACAACCGGTGGCGGCGCTGCGGTTGCCGCGCACTGCACCGTGCCGGATGCACCGGGTAGTGTCGACGTTCGCTCCATCCCGAGCGGTCAAACCATCGCACGCTCCCACGTGGACGTGCTGGTGCGTGCTCTCGAGTGCGACATCACCCGCGTCGGAACCATTCAATGGTATTCGCACACGGCGGTTCACGGCTCTCCCTACGGATGGACTGGTGGCGGGAGTCACCACCTCGCTTCCCACGAAGGTGGCACCGCGGGGCACGACCGGGCCTACGCCGGGGAGCTCGCCCGATTCCTCGGTCTCTTGAGCGAGGCCCGCGCCGAGGACGGCAGCTCGCTGCTCGACCACACGGCCGTGCTCTGCATCAGCGAGCTCGGCGTCAGCGGCACCGTCCATCACCTCGCCGATCTGCCCATCATCATCGCCGGCGGCGCCGGTGGGAAGCTGAAGACCGGCCAGTACATCGACCTTTTGGGCTCGAACCGCAACGGGTTCACCCGGGCACCCGACTGGAAGGCGCAGCAGTCTCCCGACGAGTACTTCCGTCCTTTCGACGTCTCGCACAACGATCTCCTCGTCGAGCTCGCCAACGCGGTCGCCCCCGAGGGGGCCGAAAGCGTGAAGACCTTCGGTCGGGCCGACGTCTGCACCGGCGGCGTCCCGCAGATCCGCGCCTGATCCGACGCTCCTCCTCCGGGGGGGGCAATACGGAGCCGCGCCGTACCGGACTCGCTCCGTAGGGCGCGCCTCCGTTTCGTAGCGACGCGGTTCCGTTTCGCGGCGGCTCGATTACCGCTATGAAGCCTCAGCGTGGTGAAGGATAAGTTCCCCGTGACCGCCGCCGTTCGAGTGCTTCGCGCCGCGAAGGTCTCGTTCGAGAGTCACCTCTATCCTTACGAAGCCCGGGGCGGGACCCGGGCCAGTTCGCTTGCTCTCAGCGTCGAGGAGCATGCGGTCATCAAGACCTTGGTGATGGAAGACGATCGCAAAGAACCGCTGATCGTCTTGATGCACGGCGACTGCGAGGTGTCGACGAAAAACCTCGCTCGCCAGCTGGGGTTGAAATCCGTCTCCCCCTGCGCGCCAGAGACCGCGGATCGTCACAGCGGATACCAGGTGGGCGGAACCTCACCATTCGGAACACGCAGGCGGATGCCGGTCTACGTCCAGAAGAGCATCCTCGAGCTTTCGAAGATCTACATCAACGGCGGCAAGCGCGGGTATCTGGTTTCGCTCAATCCAACGGATGCTGCACGCATCGTCGATGCAAAACCGGTCGACGTCATCGCCTGAGAGCCGAAGGAACCCGAGCCGTTTCGCTGCAGCGTCAGCGTTTGCGCTCGGCGACACGCTCCAGGACGCGCGGGAGGGCGTCGGGAGTGACCGAGATTGAGTCAATCCCCGCTTCGAGCAGGAACTCGGCGTACTCCGGATGGTCGCTCGGCCCCTGACCGCAGAGGCCGACCTTGCGTCCCTTGCGGTGGGCGCCCGCGATGACCATCCGAACCATCTTCTTCACACCGGGATCCTGCTCATCGAACACGTGGGCCAGGGTCTCGGAGTCGCGATCGACACCCAATGTGAGCTGCGTGAGGTCGTTCGACCCGATCGAAAACCCGTCGAACATCTCCGCGAACTCCTCGGCGAGGATCACGTTGTTCGGGATCTCACACATGACGTAAAGCTCTAGACCCCCGGCGCCTCGCTCGAGCCCGTTCCGCGTCATCTCGTCGATCACGCGCCGACCTTCGTCCAGCGTTCGACAGAAGGGGACCATGACCTTCACGTTCGTGAGGCCCATGTCCTTTCGAACGCGCCGAATCGCTTCGCATTCGAGCCCGAACCCCTCGCGGTAACTTTCGGAATAGTAGCGGGACGCGCCCCGGAACCCGATCATCGGGTTGGCTTCCCGTGGCTCGAAGTCCACGCCGCCCAGAAGGCCCGCGTACTCGTTCGTCTTGAAATCGCTAAAGCGGACGATCACCGGGCGCGGATAGAACCCCGCGGCGATCCGGGCGATGCCACTGGCGAGTCGTTCCACGAAGAACTCGGCGGGGGAGTCCCACGCCGCCGCTCTCGCGAGCACCTCTTTCCGCACTCCAGCGTCTCGGATCCGATCCGGATGCAGCAAGGCGAGCGGATGAACGCCGATCCAGTTGCCAACCACGAACTCCATGCGGGCGAGCCCGACTCCAGCGCTCGGCAGCTGCCCCAACCGGAAGGCGAGTTCGGGGTTACCGACGTTGAGCATCACCGGCACCCGCGGCTCGGGCAGCGTTTCGGGGCGAATGACCTCACGCTCGAACTCGATTCGCCCGTCGAACACCTTTCCGACCGCGCCACCGGCGCAGCTAACCGTCACTTCGCGCCCTGCGGAAAGGACCTGGGTGGCGTTCTCGGTCCCCACGATGCAAGGCACGCCCAACTCGCGCGACACGATGGCCGCATGACACGTGCGGCCCCCCTGGTCCGTCACCACTGCCGCAGCCTTTCGAAGAACCGGCTCCCAGTCGGGGTCGGTCATGGGCGCAACCAGGACGTCTCCGTCCTGGAAGTCGTGAAGCTGCTCCACCGTACGGGCCACGCGAACGGGCCCCGCACCGATACTCTCGCCCACGCTCTTGCCGGTCACGAGCACCGGGCCGTCCCCGCGGAGAGTGAAGACCTCGAGCTCGGGGGCACCAACCGAATGGACGGTTTCGGGCCGAGCTTGCAAGATGAAGAGCTTTCCCGTCACGCCGTCCTTGGCCCACTCGATGTCCATTGGAGTGGGGCGGCCTTGGCGAGCGCTGTAGTGCTCTTCGATCAGGCACGCGTATCGCGAAAGAGCCAGGACCTCTTCCGAAGAAAGGCTCCACTTTTGCCGCCTCTCCTCGGCCACGGCCCGCTCTCGAACGCGTCGCGCGTGACCTTCGGCGTAGACCAGTTCGAGTGCCTTGTCGCCCTTCTCGCGCTGGATGATGGGCGAAAAGCCCTGGAGCAGGGTCGGCTTGTGCACCCAGAACTCGTCGGGATTCACCCGACCTTGAACCACCGTTTCGCCGAGCCCCCACGAGCCGGTAACGAGCACCACGTCTCGAAACCCCGTCTCCGTGTCCAAGGTGAAGATGACCCCAGCGCTCGCCAGATCACTTCGCACCATCTGCTGCACCCCCACGGAGAGACCCACGTCGTGGTGGTCGATGTCACGCTCCGCTCGATAGACGATGGCTCGCGAGTTGAAGAGTGATGCCATGCAGTCGCGCACGGCATCCAGGAGCGCGCCCTTTCCCTGCACGTTCAGGTAGGTGTCCTGTTGGCCAGCGAACGAAGCGTCCGGGAGATCTTCCGCAGTGGCGCTCGACCGCACGGCCACGTCCAGGGCGCGAGTCCCCGCCCTGGATGAAATCTCGTCGTACGCCTTTTCGATGGCGTCCGCGACCTGCCGCGGGAGAGGAGCCTGACGGATCCGCTGGCGAATCTCGCGCGAAACCTCCATCAGGCGGCCGACGTCGTTCACGTCCAGGTCTTCGAGGCGCCGTTGGATGAATTCCTTCAGGTCACTGCGCTCGAGGTGTTCGAAGTACGCCGCACAGGTGATCGCGAACCCCGGTGGAACCGGGACGCCCGCGTCACCAAGCCGCTGAATCATCTCCCCGAGCGAGGCGTTCTTTCCGCCCACTTCGGGAAGACAGGTCAGATCGATCTTTTCGAAAGGAACTACCCAACGTGCCACATTTTCCCCAACGGTTTGACGCTGGTGCATTGCGCACGGTGGAGCCAGACCGAGACCGAGCCTCGGCCTCCGTCAACGGTGTGGCGACGCGATCGCGTCAAACTCGACTGACGTGGGCTGACCGATCGACGTTCTGCCGCCGGCGCAGGCGCACCACGAGCTTTCGGAGCTCCTCCACCCAGAGGACCAAACTCGCCACCGCACCGATCGCGAGAAACTCTCCGAAGCTGATCGGCACCGTGTGGAACATCCGGTTCAAGGGCGGGAGGAAGACGACGGCGGCCTGCAGCAAGTTTCCGAGCAGGAGGCCGCCAACCAGCCAGCGGTTTTCGAGGAACCGGAAGTTCAGCGCCGAGTGAATCGCGGATCGGCAGTTCAGAACGTTGAACCACTGACACACAGCAAGCACCGTGAACGTTTCTGTTTGGACCTCGTCGAAGGGCGCGCCTGAGGAGAGTCGAACGATGAACCACCCGAGCGTGGAAGCGGTGATGGCCGGCGTCATGAACAGCATGCGCGACACGATGTTTCGGCTCAACAGCGGTTCTTCCAAAGGAACCGGTGGGCGCTTCATCTCGTCACCCTCTCGCGGATCCATCACCAGATTCACGGTGACCGCGCTCTCCGTCACGAGGTTGATCCAAAGGATCTGCACTGCGGCAAGCGGAGGTGGGTGGCCGAGGACGAGGGCCAAGAAGAGCACCAGCACTTCGGCCATCGAAGTGGAGAGCAAGTAAAGGATGACCTTCTTCAGATTGCGGTAGACGAGTCGCCCTTCCTCCACCGCCGCCACGATGGTCGCGAAGTTGTCGTCCGTCACCACGATCGCCGACGCCTCCTTCGCCACCTCGGTCCCGGTCTTTCCCATGGCGACACCGACGTTGGCGCGCACGAGTGCCGGAGCGTCGTTCACCCCGTCGCCAGTCATGGCCACGACTTGGTTTTCGTCTTGGAGAGCCCGGACGATACGAAGCTTCTGATCCGGTTGTACTCGCGCGAAGACTGACACCGAGCCCGCGCGCTCCGCCAAGTCCGCGTCACTCATCCGTTCGAGCGCACGCCCGTCGAGGACGGAGTCCCCATCATGAGCAATCCCGAGATCGCGCGCGATCGCTTCACCGGTCACCCGGTGATCGCCGGTGACCATCACCGGTCGGATCCCCGCCGCCCGACATTCGCTCACGGCGTCCGCTACTTCGCGCCGTGGAGGATCGAGTTGCCCGACGAGCCCGAGGAATACGGCGCCTTTTCCCAAACCCTCGAGGCCCTGTCCTCGAATCTCCTGGTCGTCGATCCGTGCAAAGGCCAGGACCCGAAGAGCGCGCGCAGCCATCCGCTCGGCCACCTCCGTGACTCGAACTCGAGACGACATCTCGTCCCAGGGCCTCGACGCCGTACCCTCCAGACGTGAACTGCAGAAATCGAGAACGACCTCGGGAGCTCCTTTGAGATACACTACGCGCCCGGAGGGACCCTCGTGCTCCGTCGCCATGACACGAGTCGCGGCATCGAACGGCACTTCGTCGCGCCGCGGCCAAGCGCGGCGCAACTCGTCGACGAGAACTCCCGCCTTGTGAGCCAGCGTGAGGAGAGCAGTCTCCGTGGGATCGCCAACCGCTCTCCATTCGCCCTCGCGATCGTCGGAGCTGTCGGCCGGCGGATGCAATCGAGCATCGTTGCAGAGCACGCCGGCAACGAGCAGAGCTTCGAGTTCGGGCACCCCCGACGGATCCACCGAGCCTCCTTCGTCGCAAAACTCCCCGTCAGGTCGATACCCCGCACCGCTCACCGATAGTTGCCGTCCCGTCGGCAGGTGGACGGCAGTCGCGGTCATTTCGTTTTGCGTGAGAGTCCCGGTCTTGTCGGTGCAGATCACGGTCGTCGAGCCGAGCGTCTCCACCGCCGCCAGGCGCCTCACGACGGCGCGACGCCTCGCCATCCGCTGAACTCCCACGGAAAGCGCGATCGTCATGGCGATGGGCAACCCCTCCGGAATCATCCCGACGACCTGACTGATGCCGACCATGACGATGACGCCGAACGGCGTCCCGCGGAGCCACCCCACCGCAATCACCAAGACGAACATCACGGCGGCCGCTACGATCACGTGTCGACCAAAGCGCGCGATCCGCTTTTCGAGAGGGGTCTTCGGCTCCTCCGCTTCTTGCGCGAGAGTCGCGATGTGGCCGATCTCCGTGTCGAGTCCGGTGGCAACGACGACTGCATGCCCCCTACCCGAGGTCACGAGAGTCCCCGCGTAGACCATGTCGAAACGGTCTGCGAGGGGCGTATCGCTGGGGACAGAATCGAGGCGCTTGGAGACCGGAACCGACTCGCCCGTCAGGGCGGCCTCGGCAACACGAAGTGAGGCTGCCTCCACCAATCGGGCGTCCGCGACGACTGCATCGCCCGCCTCGACCAGCAAGATGTCCCCCGGAACCACCTCGCGCCCCGGAAGCACGTGACTGCGACCCTCTCGCAGCACGCGCGCGGTCGGCTTGGTCAGGTCGCGCAACGCAGCAAGAGAACTCTCCGCTCGTCCTTCCTGGAATGCGCCGATGATCGCGTTGATCAAAACGACCGCGAAGATCACCCCCGCGTCGCGACGCTCCCCGAGCGAAAGCGCGATCGCCGCTGCCGCGAAAAGCAAATAGATGAGCGGACTCTGGAACTGCTGGAGGAAAACGACGATCGGCCCCCGCGACTTCGCTTGCGGAAGCTCGTTCGGCCCTACGGACCCGAGCCGCCCCTGGACCTCAGTCGACGTGAGCCCGCCCTCGGCATCGGCCCTGAATTCCGACAGGACGTCCGCCGCGGAGCGCTCATGCCACCGCTCCCCGGGAGATGGAAGACTCGGATCAGTGGTCATCGCGCGAAGACGGTCAAGAGACGTCCGGGAGCTCGACGAACGGAGGCCCCCTCTGCATTGTGGACCAAACCGCGGGGGGGCAACTCGCGCCAGCCCTTCAGGGACGGAATTCCAGATTTGCGGAGCCTCGTCATTTGCCGAACCGCCCGACGCGATCCAGATCATTGCACACGGGGCGTTGCTCGAGCCACACCGCCGAGTGACCCCGGAAAGGAGACCGTTCGGCATGCAGATCATCAAACGAGGCGGTTCGTGGGACCCGTTCCGGGAACTCGAAGAGCTCAACCAGCACTTCAACCAGTTTCTGGGACTCAGGCGAGGTGAAGGCGAGAGCCTGTCGACGACTGATTGGGAGCCGGCATGTGACGTGAGCGAGACCGAACAGGAGTATCGCGTTCACGCGCAGCTCCCCGGCATCGACAAAGACCACGTCCAAGTCACTCTGGAGGAGGGGTTTCTCACGATTCAGGGTGAACGTCGCGAGGAGAAAGAAGAGAAGGACCGCAAGTACCATCGGCGGGAAACCGTCTATGGCAGCTTCCTGCGCCGCTTCGCAGTCCCGAAGGATGCCGACGAGTCGAGCGTGGGGGCGACCTTCAAAGACGGCACACTCGATGTGGTCATCAAGAAGACCCAAGCAAAGTCCACCGTGAAACAAATTCCGGTCCACTAGTGCTG
>JBNKGC010000049.1:0-34395 GCA_050289625.1 Polyangiaceae bacterium
GAGCGCAGCGGGACAGTGGGGTGAGGAGCGCGAATTCACTTCGGGCGACGAGGGGGGCGGGTCCGCCCCCCTAAGAAAGAGGCGGTCCGTAGGCGTTCGGCGAAGGATCACCCGCCAGACACCCAGTTTCGATGAACGCCCAGATGCCCCCGATGTACGGGATGAGGCCGATCAACACCCAGAAGCCACTCTTGCCGCGGTCGTGCCAGCGCTTGACGCTGATGGCGAGGCTCGACCACAGGTACGGGATCATGAGAAGGCCGAGCAGGCCCATGACCGCCATGGCGCCGCCCGAGACTCCGGCACCGCCGTCGCCACTGTCGCCTCCCACGAGAGCGATCAGGATCGCAGCAACAATCCCGACCCCCAATGCCGTGGCGAGGAGAATAGCTGTCCCGAACCAGTACTTGCTTCGCGGAATGCGACCTTCGAAAGAGAACAGGAGCCACTTCAGATCCCGCTCGTCCGGGCCGAGTGCCACCGGCTCGACCATCGACGCCTGATAGGGATTCTGGGTCCCCGGGCCCTCGACGAGCGGTGTCGCACCGGACGCCGGTGGCTTCATCGCCGCAGACTCCGGCGGCGGTCCCTCGATCTCGCTCAGCTCCGCCCAGGTCACCCAGACGGTCGGTCCACTTTCAAGAGTGCACCGCGCCGCGTCGTCCCGGACCTCGACGATTCGACCCCGAATGCCCTCGCCCCGCGCCACGCGGACCGTGGCGCCCACCCCAAGTTTGCTCATTTGCCATGAGCTACCGGTGAGCGGATCCGGCGTCAATTCTTTCCGACGGCTCGTCGCCCCCGCGGCTTCGCTCCCCCCGGGTGCGCCCGAAACAAAAAATCGATCGGTAGTGGGCCCAGCCGCCCATTTTTTTTGGGCGCCTGGCCGCACTCGGCAACATGCCGGAAAGAACCGCTTCGGCGCGCGGTCAGATGTTTCGGTTCGCCCAGTCGCGGTTGTAGCCGCGGAGGATATCTCGCGCGAGAACCGCAACCGACCGCCCGCTCCGAGCGAGCTCGGATCCCCACTCCCGGGACAGGGCCGCCACGAGCTGCTTCGGTCCCACCTCTTTGTAGTAGTGATTCCGAAGCGCCTCGGGTGATTTGGTCTGCACCCAGCGCACGAAGGGCACGAGCTGCGGGATCGTGAAGATGCCCGGATGCCGCACTTCTCCGCTCACGGGACCCCAAGCGTCGGGCCAGAAACCACTTTCGTCGATCCGAGCGAAGATGCCGCGCGCAGCTTCCGCTGGCTCCAGGGTTCCGGCGGCCACTTCGTCGACGAGAGCAACAGCGGCGTCGAAAAGGGTCGCCATCTCAGGCAGCTGCGAAGCCAGAACGCCACCGTAGGGAGGCTGCTCGAGCATGGCGAAGCTCTCGGGATCTCCCGTTCGCTCGAAGCGGGCGAGCCCTTCCAACGTCCCGACTGAACCGAACACGGTGCCGAGCGCCCACACCCGATACCAGGCGTTCCAGAGCTCGAAGTTCGAAAACGCCACGTAGGACCGGGAGATGAGGCGGTCGACGTAGCGGAAGTCCCGCTTCACCCGTTCGTCGATCGCCTCGAACCGCTTCGCCGAGTAGTCGCCGTCACCCTTCGCTTCGATGAGGCGCGCTGCAAGCATGTTGAGAGCTGCCAGGGAGACGGAGAGTCCCGAGGAAAACAGCGGATCGATGAACGAGAACGCGTGGGGCATCAAGCAGAAGCGCTCGCCGGCGCACGCCTTGGACCAAAACTGGATCCGAGGCGCTCGAATCCAATCGCGGATCGCTTGGGCGCCTTCGAACTGCCGCGCGATCGAAGGAAACCGCCCGATGAAGCTCCTAAACTCCGCCTCGGGGGAGAGCTCGGTGGGCGGATGCACCCGCGGATCCAACGTCAATCCGACGCTACAAAGCCGGTTCGTCGACGATGGGTGGTTGTCGAACGGAATCACCCACAACCAGCCGCCCTCGAAGAGATGGTGCAGAGTGCCCTGCGAAAACGGGCTCGGCAGCCCGTGCTCGCGCTGAGGCGCGGTGCATGCGTCGAAGGGACGAACCCCGAGCATGTGGGTGAACATGGAGCGCGAATGCGTCTCGAGTGGGGGCGGGCTCTCCCGCAGACCGAGCGCTTTTGCCACCGGAGCTTGGATGCCCCCGGCGTCCACGATGAATTCCGCCTCGATAGCGTCCCCTTGCTTCGTCTCGACCCGCACGCACTCGCCGATGTCGATCGAGGAGACCTCGGTTTGCTGACGCACTGTGGCACCGTACGACGCCGCTACGGTGATCAGATACGCGTCGACGTCCTGCCGGAACATGTGCATGTCCGGGCCGAGGGGCGGAGACAAGGTCGGCATCTGGCAGCACTCGTTCGCCCGGTGCTCTTCGCCTTGTCGATGAAAGGCAAACGAGAAGTTGCGCTTCACGCCGCACGTCGTGGTGATGTTGCGCTGCAGCTTGTTGAACGTGCCAAGGTGCCCGACTTCGGGGACGCCGAAACGCTCGGCCAAGAGCCCGAACTGGAAGGTGGTCTCCGGAACCGTGGACTCGCCGATGGCGAATCGGGGGTGCACGCCTCTCTCCAGGAGAAGCGTGCGAACCCCGTTGCGTGACAGGATTGCCGCCAGAATCGAACCGGTGATGCCGGACCCGACGATGACGACGTCGAAGCGTTGAGTAGACGTCATATTCGACCGCTGTAAGGGGCTCGTTGCCCAACGTGGGATGGGCGCCAGGAATGTCGAGGGCGAGCGAAGAGTGCCTTCGGGCGAGCACGCGCGGGCTTCGATGCGTGTTTTGAGACCGCAGCGCCGGATCTGCAACCGACGCAGCTCGAACGAGCATCAGTTGCGATGGTCGAAGAGAGCGAAGATGGCTGCCTTCAACCGAAATGCGCCACCCGGAGCCGACCAAAGCGGCGATCCGCTACCGAGGACTGCCCACCGCCTTTGGGGCTCACATCGACGGGGGCCAAAACGGCTTCGGCAGGCCACTCTTCTGCGGCCGCCACACCTGTGTTCTGCGGTCGGCCCCATCGGTCATCGCTCTGGACCCTCGTTCGACGAGGGCCCAGACGATGGAAAAGGCATCAACGAGTGACCACCGCGAAATGGGTGTCACGTGTCGCAAATCCTCATTCAGGCTCGACGACGAGCTCCACGCGACGGTTGTTGGCGCGCCCCTCCGGGGTGTCGTTGGTCGCCACGGGACGCGACTCGCCGAGACCCTTCGCCTCGATCTTGGAAGCCTCGATGCCTTGCGAGACGAGATGCGATCGAACCGACTCGGCTCGACTCAAACTGAGGTTCTGATTGTTCGTTTCGCTGCCGCGCGAGTCCGTGTGACCCTCGACGATGATCTTCTTGTAGCCCTGGTCCTTCAGCGCCTTGGCCACCTCGTTGAGCTTTTCCTTGGCGATGGGCAGAAGCTCGTACTTGCCGGTGCTGAACAGCACCGAGCCCGAGAGCGTGATGACCACGCCGCGAGCCTCTTCCTTCACGTTGGCGAGCTCGTTCAGGCTCTTCACGGCCAGAGCCAGCTTGTTCTCGACGGTCTCGCGCTTCTTGCGCTCCTCCTCGAGAGCCGCCTGCTGCGCCGCGAGGGCGGCCTCCTTGCGTGCGATCTCCTCGGCCGCGAGCTTCTCGGCCAGCTCCTTGTCCTGAGAGATCTGCGAGGCGCGCCGCTTCTCTTTCTCGAGGCGATCCCGTGTGGCCGCAAGCTCGGCCTGAGTCATGTTCAAGCGCTCGCGCTCGACCTTGTCGTATTCCTTCTCGAGGCGCTTCTTGCGGCGGATCTCCTCTTCACGTCGCCCGACCTGATCGGCCCACATGGCCTTGCGGTGGGCGATGTACGCCTGAGTCTTCGTCTCCGGGGCGTCGGGGCCCTCGTCTTCGAAAAGTCGCTCCGCAGCTTGAAGGTTCTGCCGAGCCGTATCCAGCTGCGCGGGGGCGAGCTTGCCGGCGGGTCCCTGCTGGGCCTGCTCGTACGCGGCGCGCGCGTCCTTCAGCTCCTTGGGGGGCAGTGCTGTGCCACACGCGACCGAGGCGACGGCACCGATCAGGGCGAGGGCAGTAAGGGTCGGCTTTCGAACGTCGCTCCGTGTCATTTGTTCTTCTCCATCAGCTGGTTGATCTGCTCGAGCACCTCGTTCGCTTCCGCGAGCGCCTCTTCGTGTTGCGCCATCGCGAGGGCCACCTCTGCGTCCGCCGCGGCTCGCTGGAGGATCAACTGCGCTTGCTCGTTCTCTTCTTTTGCGATCAGTGCCTTGGCCTGCTGCACACCGTCAGTGGCGTACTTCAGGTGCAACGCGGCCTGCGGCAACTCGGGCGCTCCACCGACCTCGGCTGCGCGGATCGATGCCTCCGCGGTGTTGAGCTCCTGGTGCGGTACCGCAGCACCACCACAAGCCACCGTGAAGCACGCGATCAGTGAAACGCTCGGCAGAGCGAGCCATGAACGCTGGATGGAGGACTTTCCAGCTACGGGCTGGGTGAACCAGCTGATTCGTTCCCTCATGGCGCGGGAGTATAAGCCAGGATATGCGGTGCTTTTCAAACCCCCTCGGCACTTGATGATGGCAGCGCGGCCGAGGCACGACCAAACCAGCCAAAAATCCGCCTCTCGGGGCCGGCGCGTGGGCGCTCCGTGAGTGCGCGACCGCTCACGAGAAGCCCGTGTGCGGCATTCACGCACCTCACGCCTCGCCTCCCCGGGGACCCGAGAACGGACGGCTCCACGGACGCGCCCGGTTTCCCGTCCCGCCGGTCGGGTTACTCGCCGCTCGCGCGCGTCGGTCCACCAAGGCTGGACGGTGCCAGGAGCGTGCGACCGAGCACGATGCGGACGTCGTCGAACGCCGCCTTCAGTTCCCCGATGTGCGCTCCCGGCTCGGCATCTCGTTCGATGCGTTCCGCGATGCTTGCCATCGCGACTGCGCCGAAGTTCCCCGACGCCCCCTTCACCGCATGCCCCAACCGACGCAATTCTTCGACGTCTCCGGCGGCCCGAGCGACCTCGAGCTCTTCGAGGCGGGAGATCATGTCATCCACGAAGATTTCACTGAGCTCCCGAGCGATGTCTGAGTCGCCTAGGGGGTCGGATAGCTCCTGGATTCGTCCGAAATCAAGCACCCCTGCAGAGCTTTCCCGAGACGGTGGGTGCTCTGCTCCCGAGACGCCCACGCGCCGCTGAGGCTGAGTGCGTTCCCCCGACACTGCGGGGATCCCCGACGCGTTGGACGAGACCGGCGTCACCGGACTCCGCCGGCGATCGAGAGGTTGGTCGGCTCCCGACACGCCGCCACCTTCGAGCCCGAGCCAACGTCTCACAAGGGTCTGCAACACCCGGACGCTGGTGGGTTTGGCGAGACAGTCACTGATCCCGGCTTCCGACCATCGGTCGCTCTCGTGGTATGCAGCGTCAGCGGTGAACCCGACGATAGGCACGTCGGAAAGTCCGTCGAGCTCGTGAATCCGGACCGAGGCCGCAAGACCATCGACCTCTGGCATTTGCAGGTCCATGACGATGAGGTCCGGGCGGACTTCACTCACCGCCCGGATTGCGTCTCGTCCGCTTTCGACGGCTTGCGGGTCGACGCCGAGCGGAGCTAGAGCGCGCACGACGAACTCGCGACTGTATCGATCGTCGTCGACCACGAGAACCCGCGGTGGAGAGTGCCGGGGCCGGAATGGGACCATGCACCGGGGGGTAGCACCCTTCGAAACGAGCCCCAGCCGAGTCGTGAAGCTGAAAGTGCTTCCGCAGCCCGCGACGCTCGAAACCTCGATGCACCCCCCCATGAGCTCCACCAGGCGTTTGGCCAGTGCCAGGCCAATCCCCGTGCCTCCGAAGCGGCGCCCGCGGGTCGTTCCCACCTGGCGAAACGGCGAAAACAGCGAGTCGAGCTCCGCGTGGGCAATCCCGATGCCGGAGTCGGTGACGGTGATGCGGAGCAAAAGCCCGTCGTCGACGGCGGTCCCGTCGACCTCCGCATGCAAGTTCACCCAGCCTTGCTCCGTGAACTTGACGGCGTTGTCGAGCAAGACGTCAATCACTTGGGCGAGACGGCGGGCATCACCGTAGACTTCTTGTGGCATGTCGCTGCCCAGGCGCCGGGACAGCTCGAGCCCGAAATGCTTGGCCCGTTCTTCGTGGCGAGCCACCACATCTGCCAGGACACTCTTCAGATCAAAAGCCCGGCGCACCACGCCCAGCTGCCCCGCCTCGAGGCGACAAAAGTCCAAGATGCGTTCGAGGGCGTCGAGCAGATCGCCCCCTGCGCCGCGGGCCGTCGCGATCAGTTCGGCCTGCTCCAAGGTGGTGGTCGTCTCGTCCAGTAACTCGAGCGAGCCCAGGACCACGGCCATCGGAGTGCGAAGCTCGTGGCTCATGTTCGAGACGAAGGTCTCGACGACGCGGATCGCGTCGGGAGGGGGGATACCACCGGAAACAGAAGCCGCCGGAGATTTCACGCCACGTCCTGCGAGAGTTCGAGACTGGCGATGCGTCGATACAGGGTGGCTCGCCCGATTCCGAGCAGCTTGGCAGCTTTGCTGACACTGCCCTGCGTCACTTTGAGGGCGTGTTGAATCGCGCGGCGCTCGAGTTCGCGGAGCGGGACCACTTCGTCTTCGGGGAAATCGTCTTCCCAACGAGTCGCACCCGGACGCTCGGGAGCGGGAGGAAGAACGGGCAGAACACCTCGCCGAATGTCAGCGGGAAGATCGGCCAGAGCGATCTCGTCGCCCCGACAGGCGAGGAGGCTCCGGTGCACCACATTTTCGAGTTCGCGCACGTTCCCGGGCCAATCGTGGCGCGCCAAGGCGTCGAGAGCTTCCGGCGCAATCCGATCGACTTTGCGCCCGACGTCGGGCGAAAGCTTCCGGAGGAAATGCCCTACGAGCATGGGAATGTCCTCGCGTCGATCGCGCAAAGCGGGCAGATGAATCGGATAGACGACGAGCCGGAAGTACAAGTCTTCTCGAAAGCGACCTGCCTCGACTTCTTCGCGGAGATCCCGATGGGTCGCGCACACGATGCGCACGTCCACGGGGATCTCCGTGGCGCCTCCCACGCGCCGAACGGTCCTCTCCTGCAGCGTTCTGAGCAGAGCCGCTTGCGTTCCGAGGCTCATCTCCCCGAGCTCGTCGAGGAAGAGTGTGCCCCCGTTGGCCTGCTCGAAGCGGCCCCGCCGCATTTGGGTTGCCCCGGTAAACGCGCCGCGCTCGTGGCCGAACAGTTCGGATTCCTGGAGCGACTCGGGGATCCCGGCGCAGTTGATGGCAACGAAGGGGCCGCGCTGGCGAGGACCGCCATTGTGGATGGCCCGCGCGACCAGCTCCTTACCAGTCCCGCTCTCGCCGAATACGCACACGGCCACGTCGCTCTCGAAGACGCGGCTCACCTGCTGGGCGAGCTCGCGCATGGGACGGCTCTGACCCACGATGGCTCCGAGCACTTCCTTCGCCTCCAGAGCGCTCTCGAGACGCCTGACGTTCAGAGCGAGTTCCCTCCGCTCCCGGGCCCTCTGCACGGCGTGCAGAAGCCGATCGCAGTCGAGGGGCTTGGTCACGTAGTCGTAGGCTCCGGCGCGCATGGCGCCAACTGCGGTTTCCACCTCCCGCTGGGCGGTCACGACGATGGTCGACAGGTCAGCGTCCTGGGCACGAAGGTGCTGGATCACCTCGATTCCGGTGACATCGCCGAGCCCCAAGTCGACGCAGGCCAGCGCAGGAGCCTCACCCCGGTAGTCGATGGCGTCGCGACCGCTCGCGAACTCGATGGTCCGATATCCGGCCCGTTCAAGCCAAAATCGCATCAAACGGCGCGCCGTGGGGTCGTCGTCCACCACGGCGATGAGGGTGCCGCGCGGCGCACCTGAGGAGCTGGGCTGGGCAACGGATTCCTCTTGCGGCATGGACACAGGGAAGAATACGCCCGGGGCCCCGGCTTCTTTAGGCGACCCCCAAGCGGCGAGCGCGCGTCGGGATGGACCAGACGCGCAGGCGCAGATAGGCTGCCTCGCCATGCGGATCCGAACCGGGACGATCGAGCGGCTGCGCGATGCCCTCCTGGAGAGCGGCCGGCGCGAGAGCGCCGTGCTCTCTTCGGCCTATGAAATCCTCGCCCGACAGGGCCTGCTGACGGAAGCGGAAACCGCCGCCCTCAAGCAGGTCGATCCGATTGCCGAGACCCTGTTCTTGATGATGGCCGCCGATGGGATCGTTGCCGACACCGAGCTCGCCGCGGTCCGCGGAGCGATCCGTGGCATCACTGGGGATGTGCTCCATGCGGGTACGGTGAACGTCATGCTCGAAACCTACGCAACCAGGTTGAGCGAACAAGGCCGCGACGCGAGGCTGCGCGAGGTCGCCACCGAGCTTGCCCGCGAACCCAACGAGGCAGAGAGTGCGTTCGCTTTGGCCGCAGCCGTCGCGTTGGCCGATGACGAAGTCGCCGACGCCGAGAACGACTTCATCCAAGAGCTCGCGTCGTGGTTCGGTTTCGACGAGGCAGCTGCCACGCGAATCCTCGATCAGCTCTCGCGCGACACAGACGACTGAGCCGGCCGGTCCTTTCCGAACCGCCGCGACCCAGCCGGGCCACCTCGCCTCAGTCGAGGCCGGGCGATCGATGGGAGCCCAGGAGAGTCTGCGTCTTCCTGCTTTGGGCTAGCTCCCGGTGAAAAAACGCGGGAAACTCTTTGCGGAGCGGTTTTGGGCTGGGACCCTGCCGCGAAGCGGTGGGGCGGGGTCTTTGCAAAGACTCCGAAGAAACAACTGTTAGCCGGCGATACTGGGGGGTACGGAGGAAGTGGCGGGCCCTCGCCCCGAAGGGGGCCCACCACTTCCGGAGCCTCATTTCGCGCGCCGGGATCTAGCGTTAGTCCGCGTCGGCCAGGCGTCGTTCCAATTCGTCGCGCAGGGCGGCCAGAGACCGCTCGGCATCCGCGAGGCGCTCGCGGGCATCCTGCACCTGACCGGCGGCGATCGCCCCGACGATGGCCGCCGAACGCAGCGCTTCCGCGTCCCCTGCTGCACGCTCCGCGAGGCGCACGGTGCGCTGGAGCAACGCCTTCGACGAACGACCGCCCCGTCGTTCGGTCACGCGCTCGGCTGCGGCCATGCTCACGAGGGCTTCGGCCGTCCAACGTTCGGTCTCCGCTTGACGGAGAAGGCGACGACGAACCTCGGTCGGCAGGCCAATCACCGCGCGAAGGTGCGTCACACCCAAGAACGGAGATGAGCTCAGGCTAGGGTCCTCCAGGACCATTTCGTAGATGCCAAAGCAGCGCCAGAGCACCGGCTGACTGAAGGGCATCTGCGGCGAGTTGACCAAGGCGCGAAGGCGACTGTCGCGAGTTCCTCGCTCGCGCATGCGCGCTAGGTCTCCCGCGAACAACCGGTCGACGACGACGCGGCCGACGGCCGCCGCCGCCGGAACGGTGCGCGGGGGTTTCATCGAGCGAAGTTCTCGGATGGTTTCACCGACAGTGGCGTCGGCTTTCACTTCGCGCGGCGTAGAAATTGGCGTGGGCATTTGATTGGCGACGGCATGAAGCATGTCCGTCCCAATGCGAGATCAATGCCAGGTGAGCGTGGCCCTTCGAGAACCCGCCAACGCGCCGCCGTGGACTCACCGTTTGGTCACTCTCGACCAGAAGGTGGTGGCTCGCGGGCGAGTCACCTCCGCGATTCCGCGACGGCTGCAAAACAGTGGCACACTCTGAGCCAGCCAGCCGCGCCAGGCTGGGCCCCTATTCCGCAGGCGCGACAGGCTCCGCCTGCGGGGGCACGGGCGCGGGTCCGGCCGGGGCTGCGCCCCATCCCGGCTGAATCTCAGGAGAATTCCCGGCGGGATCAACCTCGGGGTGGAAAGACTCGGCCGGTGCGGGTGCAGGTTGTGTCCCTTGCGCCGCGCTCCCACAGTCGCATGCGCCGAAGCCACTCCCGTCGGGAAGGCAGGATTGGCCGCCGGCACAGGCTCCCGGCCCCACGCATTCCTGCGTCACACCTGGCACACAGGCGCCGGCCAATTCCGCGGACGATCCGGACGATCCGGACGATCCGGACGCCTCGGAGAGGGGCTCTCCGGCCACAGATCGTGGCTCCGGAATCACACTCGCTGCATCGGCTGCCGGCGGAGGACCGCAGCGCACGACCAGCTCGGCCCCGCGAACGAACGCCTGGTGGCCACTGGCGTCACCAATGATCTCGCCCTGGCTGCCACCCCCGATCACGGTGTAACCGCGGTCACCGCACACCAAATCAGCCTGGCGACCGCAACGGCTCATGGACTCGCTGCAGCTGATGCGCACCGAGCCATCCTCGAGGCGCGCGACCTGAGCTGATGAGCAGCCTCCCACGAGCAGGGCGAGAAGTCCGAGGCAAGCAAGAGCGGGGCGAGTCACGGCGGCAGCCTAGAACGCTCATTCCCTTCCCTCCAGCTCGCCGGCAAAAAACGCCCTGGGGCCGCTGGAGGGGAGCTTTCTGCCACCTCGTCCGAGCGAGCGGGTCGGGCTCGACGCTCTGACCGAGCAATTTTCGCTGCCCCTGGGCGAACTCAGTAGCTCGGGGCAATCAGAGCAGCTTGCGAACCGAAGTACGGACCTCCTGCCGGAAGGCGACGATCAGCTCCTCCACGTAGCTGACCGGATCAAGATCCGGGTCGGCGATGAGGGGCGTGAGGTCCATGCCGTAGACGAGGCCCGTGGCGGAATCGATGCCGTGGCTTTCACTGAAGGTCGCGTGAGCACGGCGCCGACCCAGGGTCGCTCGGTCGTAGCGCTTGCCGCCGACGATCTGCGAATCGAACACCCCGAGCAGCGCCGCCTGCAGGTTTTCTCGGGACTCGACCGGCATGACAATCTTGAGCTCGTCGGGAAGCCAGTCGAGATCCCTCCAGACTTCCGCGCCGATGACGCGCGAGGGCCTGCAGTCCGTCGAAAGCCGACGGCACGCAGCGATCAAACGCAGCGCGACCGCCAAGTGGGTGGCGTGCTTGTCCGCCAGATTGTGCGTGTACACGACCTCGGGACGAGTCGCCTCGAGCACCTGGACCAAATCGTCGATGACCTGCTCGTCCGATGGATCTTTCGCCCGGGCGCTCGGGTGGTCGAGCAAGAACAAGGCCGAGTACTCACCGAGGAAAGCCGCCTTCTTCTGCTCCTTCCGGCGGACGGCCCGCATGCTCGCGTCATCGTACGCGGCGTAGTCGAAAGCGCGCGCGCTCCCCGCGCCATCGGTCACCACGACTCCGCTGAACCAGCGGTCAGCCTTCTGGAAGCATTCGACAATGCCGTGGATCGCGAGGATCTCGAGGTCGTCTTGGTGAGCGACCACCCCGAGGTGTGTGGTCCGAGCTGCCGCCTGCGCTGCGCTCGTTTCGTCGTGGACGAAGATCTCGGAAGTCGACTGGGAGAGCTGCATGGGCTGAAACGTCTCGCGGGGCGGCGCGGAGTCAGGGAAGCACTGGAAGGCTGGCCGCCGCGATGGACTGCCCGACGCGGCGACCCGACTCGTCCGGCAGATGAAGGGCGATTCGGGGGGCGAGCTCGGGCGCTTCAGCCTGAAGCACCTCCCGAGCGTGGTTGACGACGACGGTTCCACCGCGCCCCGACATGACCCGCCCCAAGAGCAGCACGTCATCGAGCTGATAGAAGTCGGCATAGTGCAGCAACGCGTAGCCGAGGTACACCCCGAGGCTCTGATAGATCGGGCGGGGCCGCTCGTCACCGCTCTCGAAGAGCTCTTGCACCTCTTTCAACCGAGCCGCAGGCGCCCGACCCGGGGCGAGTTCGAGTCCCGCTCGAGGAGCGAGGCGCAGGACCGCGTCCTGCGAAAGATACTGAGAGCCCACCCCGCGATCTCTCGACCACTCGGCGTCGACGGCTGCCCCGGGTGAAGCGTCGATGGGCGCGAACGCGAGCTCGTTGAGGAACCCAGTGATGAGCCCCTGCCGGTCGACGTAGCCGGCCGCCTGACTCGTGCCGAGGGCGATGCCGAGCACGGAGCGACCACCCGAGGCCGCCCGAGCCCGGGGACCCTGGAGAGACAGGGCCCCCGCCAAGGCTGCCACGTCTCCATCATTGGCCACGCGGAGCGGAGGACTGCCCCACCGTTCGGCGACATCCGGGTAGATGTTGCGGACGTACCGATCGAAGTCGTCGGGGGAGATTCGACGAAAAAGGGACGCAACGCAGGTGCGGTTGTCCACGTAGATGCCCGCCGAGCTGACGCCGATCGCATCGATGCGGGGAAGATGGGCGGCCGCGCGGCGAATCGAGTCGTGGATGCCCTCGATGTGGTACCGCGGATCGGAGTGGTCCTTGGGGTGCCAGACGACCTCGTTCGAAAACACCTCCTCGCCATCGATCACGGCTGCGACCTTCCGGTCACTGCCTCCCGCGTCGAAACCGATGCGACACCCCGCAAGGTGGCCACCTACGGCATCCGGCTTCTCGTGCTCTTCGGGCAGCGCGTCGAATGGCACGCGTTCGACGACGAAAGCACGCTGATAGACGTCAGCCATGAACGCCGCATCGAAGGCGCGCTCCCCACGAGAGGAGTACTCGTGAGCGAGGTGCTCGGTGACGGCAGGCGGGCCGGACAAGAGGAGCCGAAAGCCTCCTTTTTGCCAAAGCAAGAACTTCACGACCTGCGACGCGAAGACAAGATTGTCCCGGGCACGGGAGTGATCCAACGGGAGGACGCGCGTATCGAATCGAGCCACTTTACCGTCACCGCGCTCGAGTGCGAAGGCGAGACGCTCGCCCCCGCCGGCCGCGCGCACCGCTTCGGAAAACGTCCGTCTGCCCAACCAAGCAGGCCGGAAATCGTCGTCGAGGGGGGGCGCAATAGCGGGCTTCTGGACGAGAAGGGATTCGAACATTTCGAAGCTGCGTGAGCTTACCGAAAAGCGCGGAGTGGCCGCTATCAGCGAGCGACGAACTGCCCTCGGTTCGTTCTGAAGTCGCGTCCACCGCCGGTATCTTAACGGACCAGGATGCCCGCCGATCTTGACGGGCGCGCTCGCGCTTAAGGTATCGGGGATGAAGTCGCGTCACATCGCGGGACTCAGGTTCAAGCGACGACCCAGGAGGGCCGTTTTGCTACCTCGGCGTGGATAGCGTTCGCAGCTCCGAACTTTCGAATGGGGCCCCCAGTCGACGTGCCTTCCCCCCGGGGCTGGGGCGGGTGGACGTCGACGATACACCGCCACCACGATCGCCAGGCTCTCCCAAGCCTCGGAGCTCGACGAAGCCCACCTCTGCCCGAGGGAGCTCCACGGACCCGCGGGAGACCCGGGAGAGCCGCAGGCACCGGCGCCGACTTCGGCGACGGCTTCGCGGCGTCCTCCTCGCCTGTGCCGCAGCTCTGTTGACCCTGGCGGTGGCGGCCATCGCTCGCCGAGCCGTGATCACGTATTCGGCTCACGGGCGCGGCGCCGGGCTCGCCGAAGCAGGAACCGGGTCCCAGCAGCGGTGGCTCCAGCCCGAGGTCGTGGTGACCCTGGACTCGTCCCTGTCCCAAGTGGGCCTCTTCTCCGAGTCCTCAGTCCTCGAGGCGTTCCAAACCTGGAACCGCAGCGGCGCCAACCTACCCCAGGTCGTGTTCGAGCGGGCCCAGGGCCTCACACCGAGCCTCACCCCCGACGGGATCAACGCGGTCATGGTGGCGCCCATCGATTTCGAGGGTCACGAGATGGACCTGGCGATCACCGTGGGGTTCTCCAACCCCAAGACTGGCGAGATCACCGAAGCCGACATCGTGATCAACTCGCGGCACACCTTCACCATGATGGATCGCCGCGCGGTGCTGGGTTACGCCGAGTCCTGTAACGGAACCCTCGACCCGACGATCTGCGGCCAGACCTACGACCTGCAGAACGTGCTCACACACGAGGTCGGTCACTTCTGGGGGCTCGGAGAAAACTACAAGGACTCCCGCGCCACCATGTTCAGCTGCACGAGCGCCTGTGAGATCCACAAGCGGGAGCTCTCCGACGGTGATCGCGCCGTCGTGACGAGCCTCTACCTCGAACCCGGTGGAGGCTGCGGCGGAGCGCACATCGCGCCTCGACCGGTGGCCAGCTGGCCCGCTCTGCTGCTCGCGATCTTCTCTTCTCTCTTGCTCTTGCGCAGGCGCCGTCGCGCCGAGACCGGCCGCGGCTGAGCGCGCACCGGTCTCGAGCAATAGCGGAAAGCGACGATCGCGGAGAGGCTCAATCGGGGACGAGCACCAACGCACCGAGCGGCGGCAGACGCAGATTCAACGACTGATCCCGCCCGTGCGCACCAACCGGATCGGTGTGGATCCCGCCCTCGATGGGGTAGCCGCTGCCTCCAAATTCGCTCGCGTCCGTGTCGAGGCGCACCCGGTACAGCCCCGCCTGCGGCGCTCCGATGCGATAGTCGTCGCGAGGCACCGGCGTGAGGTTGAACACCACGACGCTGTGATGACCGTCCACCTTGCGGACGAAGGAGAGCACCGAGTTGTCGCGGTCCGAGCAATCGATCCATTCGAAGCTCTCTGGGTCCGGATCGCCACGCCAGAACTCCTCGCGCTCCTGGTACATCCGGCCGAGCTCGGCCACGAAATGGAGCAACGCCTGCCGCTGCGGATGGTCAGCCAGGTGCCAATCGATCGACCCGTCGTGGTTCCACTCCCCATGCTGACCGATTTCGGTGCCCATGAAGGTGAGCTGCTTGCCCGGACGGGTCGCTTGGTAGGCGAGGATCAGACGAAGGTTGGCGAGCTTCTGCCAGAAGTCTCCCGGCATCTTCTCGATCAGCGATCCCTTGCCGTGCACCACCTCATCGTGACTGATCGAGTTGATGAACCGCTCGGTGTTCTCGTAGAGCATCGCGAAGGTGATCTGGTCCTGGTGGTACTTTCGGTGAACCGGCTCCTTCTCGAAGTAGCTCAGGGTGTCGTGCATCCACCCCATGTTCCACTTGAAGGTGAACCCGAGCCCACCCACCTCGGGCGGCCGCGTGATGCCGCCCCAGGCCGTCGATTCTTCGGCAATGGTGAATGCGCCGTGGCAATCGTCCCGCACCGCAGCGTTGACCTGACGGAGGAAATCGATCGCTTCGATGTTCTCCCGGCCGCCGTAGACGTTCGGAACCCATTGTCCCTCTTCGCGGCTGTAGTCGAGATAGAGCATGGACGCGACCGCATCCACCCGCAGGCCATCGATGTGAAACTCGTTCAGCCAGTACAAGGCATTCGACACGAGGAAGCTGCGCACCTCGGCACGCCCGTAGTTGAAGATGAGCGTCCCCCAATCGGGATGCTCGCCGCGCCTGGTGTCTTCGTGTTCGTACAGGGCGGTACCGTCGAAGCGCCGAAGCGCGAAATCGTCCTTCGGGAAATGCGCCGGCACCCAGTCCATGATCACGCCGATGCCATGCTGGTGGCAGTAGTCGACGAAGAAGCGCAAGTCGTCGGGATCGCCGTAGCGTGCCGTCGGGGCATAGTAGCCGGTCACCTGGTAGCCCCACGACGGATAGAAGGCGTGCTCGGCAAGGGGCATCACCTCCACGTGGGTGTAGCCGAGCTTCTTCAGGTACTCGACCAGGCGCGGAGCAAGCTCCCGATAGCTGAGCGAGCGATGTCCTTCTTCGGGGACGCGGGCCCAGGAGCCCACGTGGAGCTCGTAGATGTTCACCGGCTCGCGCGTGATGTCCTTCGCCTCGCGCTCCCGGATCCATTCCGAGTCGTTCCAATGGTAGTCGGACTCGGTTACCACCGAGGCCGTCTGGGGAGGACACTGCATTTGACGGGCGAGCGGATCGGTCTTCGTCCTGAGGTCACCCGACTGCGTCTTGATCTCGTATTTGTAGAGCTGACCCGGTGCCACCCCCGGGATGAAGAGTTCCCATACGCCGCTCGAGCCGAGGGAACGCATGGGAAGCAGGCGTCCGTCCCAGTTGTCGAACTCTCCGACCACGCTCACCCGCTTGGCGTTCGGAGCCCACACGGAAAAGCTCGTACCGGGCACGCCATCGACGACCATCGCTCGAGCGCCGAATGCGTCGTAGAGCCTTTTGTGAGTGCCTTCTCCGAAGAGGTAGAGATCCATGTCCCCGACCGTGGGAAGGTACGCGTAGGGATCGCCCCGCTCCCAGGTGCTTCCTCCCGGGAAGGTGAACCGCAGGCGATACTTCAAGGGTAGCGACTTCTCGCGCAAAACGACGCCGAATACGCCACCGCCAAGAGGCTGCATGGGACGGGCCTCTTCGCCGGCCGCGACCAAATCACAGGCTTCCGCGTCGGGGTGAAACGCTCTCACGATGACCCCACCACCGAGGGCTTCGTCGACGGGGTGCGCCCCGAGAATCGAGTGCGGGTTGAAGTGCTCGACGCGACGGAGCGCATCGAGCGCCTCCGGTTCGACTGAGAGCAGCCTGTCCAAAGCGCTTTGGGTCATTCGTTTCCTTCGTAACAGAGCAATACGAGCGAGTGCGGCGCGACGTTCAGGGTCGTTCCTTTGGGGATGCGATGCGTCGGTTGTGCCGTGTTGATGAGCTCGTGCCAGTAGCCTCTCTCGGCCAGGTCCGGAAGCCGGAACTGCCGGGCGCGATTACTGGCGTTAATGAGAAGCAGCAGCGTCTGCCCTTTGTTCGGGCGACCGCGCTCGTCGACGTCGTCGGATGCATCTCCGTGCACCAGCATACCGAGGACGCGGTTTTTCGAGATCCCCCAGTCGTCATGGGTCATTTCACGTCCATCGGGACGCAGCCACTGAACGTCCTTGACCCCCCGATCGGACACGGGATCGCCCGCGAAGAAGCGGCGCCGCCGGAAGACCGGGTTTTCCTTGGAGACCTTGAAGACCCGGCGGACGAACTCGAGCAGCTCCTGCTGGTGTTCGTCGAGGTCCCAGTCGATCCAGGATAGTTCGCTGTCCTGGCAGTAGGCGTTGTTGTTCCCCCGCTGGGTGCGGCCGACTTCGTCGCCGTGGGAGATCATCGGCACACCCTGGGAGAAGGCGAGGGTGGCGAAGAAGTTCTTCACCATGCGGTCGCGCATGCGTGTGACCCAGGCAGCCTTGGTTTCTCCTTCGTGACCCCAGTTGCGGCTCAGGTTGTCGCCGTGACCGTCCCGGTTGCCTTCGCCGTTCGCTTCGTTGTGCTTCTGCTCGTAGCTGACGAGATCGCGCAGAGTGTAGCCGTCGTGGCAGGTGACGAAGTTCACGCTGGCATAGGGCCCGCGATCGCTCGCCTGGAAGATGTCACTCGAACCGCTGAGGCGCGACGCCAGCTCGGGAACCTGTCCTTCGTCGCCCCTCCAGAAACGCCGAATGCAGTCGCGGTAGCGACCGTTCCACTCCGCCCAAGGCGGAGGGAATGCACCCAAGCGATAGCCTCCGGGCCCCACGTCCCAAGGTTCGGCGATCAGCTTCACTTGGCTCAGCACCGGATCTTGCTGCACGGTGCCGAAGAAGCGCGAGAAGCTGTCGAACTCGAAAGGGTCGCGCGCCAGGGTCGGTGCCAAGTCGAAGCGGAAACCGTCGACGTGCATGTCCGTCACCCAGTGGCGGAGGCTGTCGAGGACCAGCTGAAGCGCCCGTGGGTGAAGGACGTTCAGGCTGTTCCCGCAACCCGTGAAGTCCTGGTAGTAGCGCTCGTTCTGGGGAACGAGGCGGTAGTACGCTGCGTTATCGACGCCGCGGAACGCCAGGGTCGGACCGAGCTGGTTGCCCTCGCCCGTGTGGTTGTAGACGACGTCGAGGATCACCTCGATTCCGACGCGGTGAAACGCCTTCACCATCGTCTTGAACTCGTTCACCTGCTGTCCCAAACAGCCCGTCGAGTAACGCGGATCGGGAGCGAAGAAACCGAGGGTCTGGTAACCCCAGTAGTTGGTGAGCCCGAGATCGCGCAGGCGACGGTCGGCCGCGAAATGGTGCACCGGCATGAGCTCGATGGCCGTCACGCCGAGGGCGAGCAAATGGTCGAGGATCGCGTCGGAGGCGAGCCCGAGATAGGTACCGCGCAGCCGCTCCGGCACTTCGGGGTGGCGCATGGTCATCCCCTTGACGTGGGCCTCGTAGATGAGGGTCTCACTCCACGGAACCTGCGGGGGGCGGTCGTCGCCCCAGGTGAACGCCTCGTCCACCACGACGCACTTGGGAACGTAGGGCGCGCTGTCGGTATCGCTGAAGCTCAGGTCTTCGTCGGGATGCCCGATTTGGTAGCCGAAGACCGAATCGTGCCACTCGATCGCGCCCGCGATGGCGCGCGCGTACGGGTCGATGACCAGCTTGTTGGGGTTGAAGCGGTGCCCCTGGTGCGGTGCGTACGGCCCGTGAACCCGGTAGGCGTAGAGCTGCCCCGGCCGCACATCCGGAAGGTACCCGTGCCAGATGCGGTTGGTCCGTTCCTTGAGCTGGACTCTGCTGGTTTCGCGGGTGGACTGCGGACTGTCGAACAGACAGAGCTCGACCGCCGTCGCGTTCTGGGAGAAGAGCGCGAAGTTGACGCCTTCCCCGTCCCAAGTGGCCCCTTGCCGTAGTGGTCCGCCAGGCCAAATCCGCATCGCGCCTCGACGCTAGACCAAGGGCAAACCGGTAACAACCAGACCACCGTTCGGGGGCGCGTCCAACGCCTTTCCACGGCGCAACGCCCCCCACCCGATCCTCCCCTCGATGAGCGAATGCCGAGCGTGCGCGCCGACGGGCTTACTGAACGAAAGGCGCTCCCCTCGGAACGCCACGTGCCGCTACGCCAGGCTCCCCCGAACGCCTCGCCGTGAGCAGGCTCGGCGCCTCTCGGAGGGACCCGATCGCGTTCGGTCGGACCGACGCCACTGGTCTGGCGAGGCTTCGGCAACACCTCACCACCGGGTTCCCATCGTCGCCCCGGACCCACGCTCCCCGCAGGGCACGGTAGCGCCTCCGCAAGATCATAAGTTGCGCCGAAAGACCCCCGCTCTCGCCATCGGACAGAGGCCCCAGCAACGCGCAACGGAACGACCACTGTCATCTCGACGAGCGAAATCTCGAGGTGACTCCAGGTCACTTCACTCGCTCACGACCGCACGAAGACTTCGCGACTGAAAAAGCTGAACCGATCCGACTCGTCTTACGCCGCCCCCACTATCCCGCGGCGACGCAAGTTTTCAGCCGCACTGATCACACCGTCGGAGGCGGCTCGCACGCCGTACGAAGCACTCAGGGGCGGGCGAAGATCGGCTACGTGGACAGCGGACACACCCACTGCGGCACCGACTACGGCGCCAACGAACAGCAGGCGATCGAAGCGATGGCCAAACCGAGCCGGCGCGAGAGAGCAAGTCGCTCGCGAACGACTCGCTACCCCGCGCCTCGCCCTCAGACGAGGTCTGCTAGAGCTTCCGTCGTGTGGGCCTCGTCCGGTTGAGTTCCGAAAGAGTTTTCCTCCACACCGAACGCTTGGAGGATCGACACGAGCAAGTGGTTGTTCGAAACGCCCTGGTTGTCGGCGTCGTCGGGCCCGCACCACGGGTTGGACTCGGGACAGTCCCGGACCATCCTGAGACGCCGCCCCATCCGGAACTTGCCGTTCACACCGCCGGCGAGCAATGTCGGGACGTTGCGCGTGCTGTGCAAGGAGGCGTTACCCATATCACTCGAGGCGTAGATGAGCGTGCTGTCGAGCACGCCAAACTCGTCGAGGCGCTGCATCAGGCGCGCGATCTGGCCGTAGTTGTAGCGGTTGATCTGCGCGAGGGGCAGCCAGGTCGCTGGATCGCCATCGCCGCCCGGCAGGTAGTTGTTACCGATTGGAGACGGAGAGTACGTGTGCGCCACGCCCCCGTGGTTGTCCGCTGGCAGACCGAGGGGGTTGCCTTCGTAGCTGAGGTCGGCGAGGTACAAGGTGGCAAATCGCGTGATGTCGCATGCCATCGCCTGAGCGAGGATGTCGATCATTGCCTCGGAGATCGGCGTGAAGTAGGGCTCGCCGCCGTTGTACCTCCTGACCGAGGGAAAGGCCGAACCGTTGGGGGGCGTCGGTACCATGCAACCGGCCCCCACCGTTGCCTCGGAGAATTGCTTTTCGAGCTCGCGCAACGACGTCAAATGCTGGTCGAGCTTCTGCTGCTCTCGCGGAGCGAGTCGACCGTGCAAGCGGTTGATCTCCCCGGTCGCGAAATCGATGACGCTCTGCCCCAGAACACGCCGGCGCGCCGCACGCGCGAGCGCCTCCGGATCGTCCCCAACGACGAAACCGGCAAAGAAGAGATCGAACGCCTGCACGGGATCGATGATCTTGGGCAAGGGTGCGCCACCGGGTCCGTAGCTGAGCGTGGTGCCCGGCTCCGATCCGTCGTCGCCGATGGCGAGCGCTGCAGTGGCCAGCCGCGTGTCGGCCCCGAGCCCCTTTTCGATGGCGAGGTATTGGTCGAGAGAGATGTTGAGCGGCTGCCCCGCCACACGACTGCCGGTCAGAATCGTCGCCGCGGTCTCGTGGCCGTTCGCCGACGAGAGCAAGTCGATGCCCTCGATGGGGAGGATCTTGTCCTTGAAGCTCTTGCCGTAGGTGGTCGGGTCGTCGAACGGCTGCAGACTGCAGTTCTCATAGGTGATGTCGAAGTCGGTTTCGGTATCACCGGACTGCATTGCCCAGTACTCGGCGCAGATGCCGTGAGGGTGGTACACGCCGATCAGACGCAACGGCAACTCCTCACCCGCAGCTTGGGCCGCGGAATCGGACAGCATGCCGACGAAGGGAAGGGATGCACCGGCACTGCCGATGGCCTTGAGGAAGGCGCGCCTCGTGGGGCTTTTCATGGCTCACTCCTGTAAACGGACAGATCCGACGCGGCGAATTGCACCAGGATCTCGATCAAGCTTTTCTGTTCATCCGCATCGAGCTGGGTCCAGGACTCGATGAAGGCTTCTTCGGTCGCGTCTGCCCCGGCTCTTTCGCCAGCGTTCGCCCGAAACACGTACCGGGCGAAGCATTCGCGCGTGTCGTCGCTGGTGGACAACGCAGATGCGAGTTCGCTGCTGCTGGCGTAGGTGCCGTCGTAGTCCTTGCCGATCGCCACCTCGGCCGTGCTGTCGACCTCCTTGCCGTTCTCCTTCTTATCAGGGCGATACTCACCCATGCCGTCAAACTGCTCGAAGGCGAAGCCGATCGGATCGATCAGCTTGTGGCAGAAATAGCACGCTGCATCCTGTGAATGCACCGCGAAACGCTCGCGTGTCGTCTGCGAAGGATCGGGAACCGGCGGTACGATTTCGACGTCGAGCGACGTGGGGAGCTGCATGTCGACGCACCCGATGCGCCTCAAGACCGCCGTGCCGCGCAGGACGGGGCTCGTCTCGTGGGCATGGGCGTACACCGAGAGGAACGCGCCGCGATTGAGAAGCCCGGGCCGATCGGGAACGTCCACACGCCCCTCGCCGCTCACTCCGTACATCGCGGCCAGATCGGCGCTGACGATGGTCCAAGGTGCTCCGAGCAAATCCTCGACGCTGCCTCCGGACGTGGCCATGACTTCCTTGACGAACGCATCCGTCTCGTCGTTCATCGCCGTGCGGAGGCCTTCGTAATCCTCGTAGATGTTGGCGTCCTTCGCAGTGGAGACGATGCGGTCGATCCCGAGCCATTCGCGCACGACGCGCACCGCCCGATCACGACCAGCAGGCGATTCGATGAGACGCCGCGCTTCGGCGGCGCGTCCTTCCGCCGTATTCAGAGCGCCACTCTCTGCTGCCGACAC
This sequence comes from Polyangiaceae bacterium, assembly GCA_050289625.1. Taxonomy (GTDB): domain Bacteria; phylum Myxococcota_A; class Polyangia; order Polyangiales; family Polyangiaceae; genus NIC37A-2. Next base: position 21,699 of record JBNKGC010000049.1, read on the forward strand.
GAGAGCATCGTCTGGGGGTGCACCCGTCAGCAGGTACGAAAGGCTCGCCGCGATCTCGTGCTGAGTCATGGCGATGGTGCCGGAGTCCGAGCCGTCCCCAATCTCGGTGACGTAGAGAAAGCCCGGCGACTGCAGGATGCCGCGCACTACTTGGTGGATGCCGCTCGCGTAGTCGGCATCCGTCGCGCCCACTTCGTAAAGGCCCAAGAGAGCGGTCGCCTCGCCTTCCGCGAGCGGACGTCGATACGCCTTCTTCCCGAACGTCTCGATGAAGTCGCCCGCACAGGTGGCGTAGTCTCCGCTGTCGCAGGGTGCGAACTCGGCCAGGCGAGCAACGACCTCGTCGGCCAGAACCACTGCTGCCGCATCCAACTTGCGCGCGAGCACCGGATCGACACGCTGTGCTTCGTTCACCGTGAAGCCGTGCTGGCGCGTGTCCGGCGGGAAGTCCGACCCCGGAGCGAGGTCGGTTCCGATCAGCGTCTGCACCGAAGCGTTGTATTCCGCGTTGGTGAGGCGTCGGATGCGAGCCGGGAGAACGGCGGTGGCGTCCGAACCGTCGGGGAGCACGCCCGTCTTGTCGGGGTCGTCGGCGGAACCTCCGCCGCCCCGGCCGCCTGGCCCTCGGCCGGGGCTCGACGCGTTGCATCCAAGCGAAGATAGGACCGCGGAAAAGAGCAAGACTGACGAAAAGAGCTTCTTCATTGGGTGCTCCGAGCAGCTAATGCGCCAGGGCGAACACGCCGACCGCGGGGTCCCCCAATCACCCACGCTGCGGAGTTTTCGGCATCATGGCATCCATGCGTCTAGTCGCTCAAGTCGATCAACTGGTTCTCAGTTTTGTGCGTCGCCGAGCGAAAAGGTCGCACCACGTACGGACCCAGCGCCGATGAGCACACATTCTTCTGGTTGTGACGCAACTTTCCCGTGCGAACGTCAGCGCCGCCCCGAACCGCTTCTGACTCGGGAAGGAACACGGCAGCGGCGTTCCGAGAACCCGCGCGCCATAGTTCGGTGGAGGGCTCGATGTCGAAGAGCCGGCTCTCTCTCTGGGCCATCGTCGCTGGCCTCGCGACTGCACTATTGCTGGGGAGCATTTCCCTGCTCTGGGATCGCGCTCGACAGCGCGAGTTTCATTCCGAGCTCAAGTCGCAGGTCACACTCACCGCATCCGAAATCCGCGCGCGCCTGGAAGCTGCGATCAACTCGCGTTTGTTCGTTGCCACAGGGCTCATCGACTACGTCGGAAGTCACCCAGACCTCACGCAAGCCGACTACGAGCGCGTAGCCCCCCTCTTCGTGAACGGTCGCCTGGGCATCCGGGGAGTGCAGCTCGCGCGGGGTGGCACGATCTCGCATGTCTTTCCGTACCCCCCGAACCGAAGCGCGCTCGGGTTCCACGTGACGGACGATCCACTCCAGGGACCCGCGGCCCGACGCGCCGTCGAGAAAAAGGAGACGGTGGTGGGCGGCCCCGTGCAGCTCGTCCAGGGCGGAAGGGCGGTCGTGAGTCGAACTCCGATCTACGTCACTCGGGACGAAAGTGACTTCCGAACCGGCGACTACTGGGGCCTCATCATCGTCGTGATCCCGGTACAGACGCTCCTCGACGAGTCTCGGATCCAACCAACCGTGACGCCCCCCGGGGGGACCCAGATTCAACTTGCTCTGCGGGGCAAGGATGCTCGCGGCGCAAGCGGCGCGGCGTTCTACGGATCACCCGAGGTCTTCGACCGCCAGCCTCTCTTGATGGACGTGGCGCTGCCCAACGGGTCCTGGCAGCTCGGCGCGGTCCCAGCCCAGGGCTGGAATCCACTCCACCCTTGGACGGTCCCGCGACGCATGATCACCTTGCTGGTCACCGTCATGACGAGCCTGCTCGCGTACTTCCTGGTGAGGAGTGTCCAACAGCTGCGCGCCGAGGTCGCCGCTCGGGCTCGCACCGAAAGCGAGCTGAGGGCCCGCACCTCCGAACTTTCGGAGGCTCTCGGGCAAGTCCAGACCCTCCGAGGGCTCCTGCCCATCTGCGCCCATTGCAAGAAAATCCGCGACGACCAGGGCTACTGGAGCCACATCGAACGCTACGTCGAAGAGCACTCGAACGCCGTCTTCAGCCACGGGCTTTGCCCCGACTGCGCTCAAGAGCTTTACGGAGACGAGCCCTGGTTTCAGGGGATGCAGGCAGCCAAGACGGGCAAGCGGCGCCCAGCCAAAGGCCGATGAACCGCGCCCGCTAGCACGCAGCTCTACCCTTTCCGAAAACTCGGGGCCGTGGGAAGACGCCGCTTCCTTTGTGGCCACTCGTTGGCTATCGGCGAAGCTCTGATCGACCACTTCGAGAGCGGAAAACCCCAGACGCGCACCTTCGGGCCACCAAGTTCTCGCGTTCTTCAGCGGCACCGAATCGGGTACTGTGCGCGCTCATGACGCCTCGAGAAGCTCTCGATTTTGCGAAACACCACGTGGAGACCTGGAATAGCCACGTGCTGGACGACATCCTCGACCTGTACACGGACGACGTGGAGCTCTCGTCGCCGTTGGCCAAAAACCTTCAGGGCGACGATGCGATTGTCGGCAAATCGAGCCTTCGCGATTACTTCTCTCGCGCGCTCGAAAAGTACCCGACTCTCGAGTTCAAGCTGCGCGACGTGCTCTACGGCGCCGACAGCGTCACCATCTACTTCGAGAGCATCGAAGGCAAGATCGTCGCCGACGTGCTCGTGCTCGGTGAGGATCGGAAAATCCGCAAGGTCCTCGCTCACTACTCCTGCATGTGATCAGGTCGAGTACTCGCCGTTGATCCGAACGTACTCGGCAGAAAGGTCGCAGCCCCACACCCGGCTCTCCCCAGGACCGAGTCCGAGGCTCACGTGGATGGTGACTTCTTCGGCGCGGAGGAGCTCTTCGAGTCGCTCGAGGCCCTTCGCATCCGGGGCCGAGGGAAAGACCTCCATGCCAGAAAAGCGGATCGTCACCTTCTCGGGGTCGATCGTGGTTTCGTCGGAGCACTTGCCGATCGCCATGGCCACTCGACCCCAGTTGGGGTCGGCACCGTGAACCGCAGTCTTCACGAGGGGAGAGTTGACGATGGCTTTGGCGACGCGTTTCGCTTGCCGCCCATCGGTAGCTCCGTCCACCACGACTTCGAGGAGCTTCGTGGCTCCCTCTCCGTCTCGCGCCAAGGTGCGCACGAGCCGGGTCGCGACGCCGAGGAGAGCCTCCTCGAACGCCCCTTCGTCGACCGGTCCAGCCACCCCGTTGGCCAAGATGATCGCAGAGTCACTGGTCGAGGTGTCGGTGTCCACGCTGAGGCAATTGAAGGTCTTGTCGACCACGCGCCGGAACATCGCGTCGAGCCGAGGCGCCGGGATGTCGGCATCCGTCGCGAAGAAGGTCAAAAGCGTGGCCATGTTGGGCTCCATCATGCCGACGCCCTTCGCAATCCCCACCACGCTGGCGTTCCCCACGCGCGCCCGGGCGCACTTTTCCACCAGATCGGTCGTCATGATGGCGCGCGCCGCCCGGTCGAAATCCGCCGGCTCTTGCTTCGAACGGAGGTCTCCCAGGAAACGGAGCACCCGATCCATCGGGTACTGTCGCCCGATCACGCCGGTCGAGGCGATGAGAACGTCCTCCGGCGAAACTCCGAGTTGCTCGGCGACTCTTTCGACGACGAGCTCTGCGTTTCGAAGCCCTTCGGCCCCCGTCGCAACGTTGGCGTTCTTCGAGATCGCAACGATCGCCTGAGCCCTTCCGCCTTCGATGTGGCGCCGACAAATCTCGACGCTAGGACCAGCAAACCGACTCTGCGTGAACACCCCGGCGACCGCGCACGGACGATCGGATGAAAGACACATGAAGTCGGGCGTCTCGTCCCGAATCCCGATGTTTCCGGTGATGGTGATGAACCCAGAAGGATCTTCTTTTTTTGACACGTTGCAGGCCTCGACGAGACCTCGGCCGCCTCACGCCGTGCTTCGGTGTTCGGCCTTCAATCCACAACCGAGGGAGCCTCTCGGTAATCCACTCCGATCGCAGCGTCCAGACAGCGACCAAACGCAGGGAAACTGCCCAGCGACGACGGCGCCGCACCCGTTCAGGGTGGCGCCTGCTTTTTTTGGGGAGCTGTACTCAGCCCGGGGCGGAAGCGGAGCGATCCATCGCGCTCTTCACTTCCCGGCGCATTCCCAAGGCGAACGCCACCTCGGCCACCAAGAACAGGGGACCCACCAAGAGACCCACCAGGTCGTCGACGAAGGCCGGCTTTCTTCCCTCGAACACGTGCCCCACCAGCTGAATGGCCCAGCCGACGACGAAGGCGCCCAAGCCCGACGCGAGCCACACCGTGGTGCTGCCTCCAGCAAGGACCGCGCCGAGACCCGTGGCCGCGGCGAACAGGACCGTCATCACGAGCCCAAAGCGCACGTCGAGCAGCACGTAGAAGATGCACGCTCCGAGAGCCACGAGCACCGTAGGTGAAACAGGGAGACCGAAGACATTCCACACTGGCCGCGAGAGCAGCGTCGCCACCCCGATCACGATCAGCGGAATCCCGACGAAGTGAGTGGCGACGTTGCGGTGGTCGCGATGGTACGCGGCGTACTGGGACAGGTGCGTCTCGAGTGACTTCATGTCGCCCCCTGGATCGATCTTGCGGGAGACGGCCCGTGTGCGCCAGTCGACTCGCCCCGAGCGGAAACGCCGCTTGGACCGCCATCGTCTCCCACACGTTTTCTACGGCCCCCGCAGGCGATCGCCGCTAGGCTGTACCCCAAGCCGCCGTCCCGGCGGCGGTCACGAACGCTAACGGGGGGAGGCGTGACCATGCAACTCGCATTTCTCGAACGATACGTCGACAGCGCAAACGCGTTCGTCTACCTCAAGGACGAGGAAGGCCACTTTTTGATGGTCAACCAGTTCCTCGCCGATTCCGTCCACAAGTCCAAGGACGAGCTCGTCGGCAAGACGGACTACGACATCGTGGCCAAGCACATGGCGGACCAATTCCGCAAGCGCGACGAGGAGGTGCGCGAGTCCGGAAAGCCTTCCGACCACGAAGACACCTTCACGCTGGGAGGCCACGAATACACCGTGCACGACCACAAGTTCCCGGTGTCGGTCGAAGGTCATCCGCACGCGGTCGGAGGGATCGCCTTCGTCGAGCGCATGCGGCACTGAGGCCGTTCGTCCCGGCAGCGACAAACAAAAACCGTCGCCACGAGCGACGCAGCGAAAGGAGAGGGGAGATGGCGAGTCTCGAGCTCTTGGAGAGGTATCTCGATTCCGCAGATGCCTTTGCTTACATCAAGGACGAAAACGGACGCTTCTTGATGGTCAACCAGCACCTGGCGGACTCCACCCACTGCTCGAAAGAGGAGTTGATAGGCAAGACCGACTACGATCTCGTTTCCAGAGAGGTGGCGGATCGATTTCGCGCGGTGGATCGGGAGGTCATCGACTCCGGCAAACCGCGCTATTACGAGGACACTTTCGAGATGGGCGGCGATACGATGACCCTGCTGGATCACAAGTTCCCGATCTCCGTCGAGGGGCACCCTCACGCGGTTGCGGGCATCGCTTTCCAAAGGCACTGACCACCCACGACCCGGGGGGAACAGCTCGCCTCAGCCGGAAGCTTCGATCCGAAACAGGTGACCTACCTTGTCTCCGGGATCGAGGCGGACGTAGTTGCGCCGTTCGCGCCAGGTGTAGCGGGTTCCCGTGAGCAGATCGTGCACCCGGTACTGTCGTTCGGGTGCTATCCCCAGCGCTTCGATGGGCACGTGCACCATCGTCTCCTGAACGTTGTGTGGATCGAGGTTGACCACGACCAAGAGCTCGTTCGGCCGACCATCGGGCGACACACCCGATTTGCGATAGGCGATGACCTGCTCGTTGTCGGACTGCACGAACTCGAGCCCGTCCATGCGCTGGAGGGCTGGATTTTCCCGGCGAATTCGGTTCAAGCGGGCAACGTCCTGCTTGATGTTGCCCGGCGCGTTCCAGTCGCGGACGCGAACCTCGTACTTTTCGGAATCGAGGTACTCCTCGCTGCCCTCGCGCACCGCCACGTGCTCGCACAGCTCGAAGCCGGAATAGATTCCGTACACGGGGCTCAACGTTCCAGCCAGGAGCAAGCGCGCGCGGAAGGCGGCTCGGCCCCCGTGCTGCAGGTACTCGTGAAGGATGTCGGGGGTGTTGGCGAAGAAGTTCGGCCGGTAGAAGTCGAGCATCGGCGGGCTGACCAGCTCCTCGAGATACTCCGTGAGCTCCCACTTCGAGTTCTTCCAGGTGAAGTAGGTGTAGCTCTGTGAAAATCCGAGTTTGGCCAGGCCTTGCATGCGCTTGGGCCGGGTGAACGACTCGGACAGGAAGATCACCTCGGGGTGGTGCTTCTTCACTTCGGCGATGCACCACTCCCAGAACGACAGCGGCTTCGTGTGGGGATTGTCGACGCGGAACGTGGTCACCCCCTGCTCGACCCAGAAAAGGAGGAGATCACGGCATGCCTCCCAAAGCCCCTCTGCCGCTTCGCTCCAGAAGTTGATCGGGTAGATGTCTTCGTACTTCTTGGGCGGATTTTCCGCGTAGCGAATGCTGCCGTCCGGACGGATGAAGAACCACTCGGGATGCTGCTTGACCCACGGGTGGTCCGGCGAGCACTGCAGCGCGAAGTCGAGCGCGATTTCGAGGCCGAATTCCCGCGCCGTGCGCACGAGCGACCGGAAATCTTCCAAGGTGCCAAGCTCTGGATGCACGGCATCGTGGCCACCATCCTGGGCACCGATGGCCCAGGGGCTTCCCACGTCACCTGGTTCGCAAACGCGTGTGTTGTTGCGACCTTTGCGATGCGAAAAACCGATCGGGTGGATCGGGGGCAGGTAGATGACATCGAACCCCATGGCCGCGACCTCGGGGAGGCGGCGCTCCGTGTCACGGAAGGTTCCGTGCTTGGTCGGGTCGGTGCCCTGGGACCGCGGGAACAGCTCGTACCACGACGCAAAGCCGGCCTCCTTGCGGTCGACGGTCAAGGGAAGGATGTCGGAGCGCGACGCGTCATCCGCGTGGAGCGCGCCGTACATCAGATCGAGCAGCGTCTTCGAGAAGGCCACGCCGAGGCGCTTTTCCAGACTCTCGCTCTTGTCGGCGAGTGTGCGCGCCGCATTTTCGAGAGGCTTCTTGTCGTCCTCGTCAGCCCGGGGCAGCCGTCGCTCGACCAACGCGGCGCCCTCGAGGAGCTCCGGGACCACGTCCTGCCCGGCGTCGAGGCGCTTCTGCAAGTCGCTGCGCCAAGTCTTGAACGGGTCGGGCCACGCCTCGACCGCCATGTCCCAATGGCCCACGCGATCGACCGGGAACTCGCCGTGCCAGCGATCGGATGGAAAGTCGTACTCAAGGGGAGCGGTGCGAAACTTCGTGTCGCCCGGACCGCGATAGAGGACACGCGCGGTGATGATGTCGTGTCCATCTTTGTAGACGTCGGCGCCGACCTGAACGACGTCGCCGACCAAACGCTTGACGGCGTAGCGTCCGCTTTCGACGCTTGGGCTGACATTTTCGATGACGAGGCGAGGAAGCTCGGTGATCTTGATCATGATGGTGCCAGGCACTCCCCTTCGAACGCGCTCCCCCTGACGAGCGCGTAAACGGGGCTTGGAGTTTCGGTCCCCGCTCCGAGCACCGTCAAGCAAATGGCGACCCTCGCATGCCGGGGTCCGAAATGGCGATGGGGCAGCCAAGACACGGAATCGCCGCCGCCTCACGGGCTCTCGGCCGCTTCGTCCACTAAAATGAAGGTTGGCGCTTTCTGGGGAGGGAATGGTGAAAAAGGAACGCGATCGGCACTCGCTCGGCGGCGATCGACCGTCCGGTGATCGACCATCCCTCGCCGCGGCAGCTGCACTTCGCGAAGAGTCGCTCTTTCTGCCAGCAAACACGCGGCTCGGAGTGGCCTACGATCTGATGCGCCGCGACGGCGCCGAGGAGGTGCTCGTCATGCCGAGCGCCTGGCGGCCACCCGAGGAACCCGTCGCTCCCATCGGCATCCTGACGTTTCGGGAGGCCAAGGGGCGGCTCGGTGACGCCGAAACGAATCGCACGACCCTCGCGTCGGTCATGAGCCATCCGGTGCAGACCGTGGAGGCGACCGCCGAGGTGGACCAGGCACTCATGCTCATGGAGGCTCTGCGCGTGCACCGCCTTCCGGTCGTTTCGCAGGGGCGAGTACTCGGACTTCTGACGCGGGACTCCGTGCTTGCGGCGCAGCGCCAGCAGCTTCAGTCGCTCGCAGACGAAGCTGCTCGCCTCGAGGAGCAGGCCCTGCGCGACCCGCTCACGGGGCTGGCCAACCGCCGCTTGTTCGACGCCGTTCTGGAGCGGGAAATTTCGCTGTATCGTCGCACGGGGCGCCCCGTCGGTCTGCTCATGATCGACATCGACCATTTCAAGGTGATCAACGACGCGCACGGCCACCCGCGGGGCGACGAGGTGCTTCGTGAACTCGGTAGGCGCCTCCTCGGCACGGTCCGGCGGGTCGACCTCGTCGCTCGGGTTGGCGGCGAAGAATTTGCCGTGATCGCCACCGGCAGCGAGCACGAAGAGATCGATAGCCTGGCCGAAAAGCTGCGAAGGGTCGTGGAGAACGATCCCTTCGATGGGGATCCTCCGCTCGAGCTCACCATCTCGGTGGGCGGCGCGCTCGCCACGTGGCGCGCGGGCCCTCGGGAGCTCATCTGCCGAGCGGATGCGGCCCTTTACGGAGCGAAGCGAGCGGGAAGAAACGCCGTTCGCATGGTATGAGTGCGGGCCGCGCTCGGCCCGGGTGCTTGCTCCGGGCGAGAGGCCGCCGCACGCTTCAGGGATGGAGTTCAGGGATCAGGTGGGTTTCCCACACACCCTCTTGGTGCGAAACCTCATTTCCGGTCAGGAGCTCGTCGGCGCCGATCACTACGAGCGACACAACCCCGCTAATCGTGATGATCTCGTGAGCGTCGCGCCGCTCTCGACCAGCGAAGAGGTACATCGCGCCTGCGAAGCCGCGCGAACCGCCCAGAAGAGCTGGATGCGGGTGCCCGCGCCAGGCCGAGCCCAGGTCATCGTGCGCCTCGGTCGCCTGCTTTCCGAACACAAGGAGAGTCTCTCTCGCTTCGTCACCCGTGAGATGGGCAAGCCCCTGCGCGAAGCCAGAGGCAGCGTGCAGGAGGCGATCGACACCGCCGAGTTCTTTCTGAGCGAGGGCCGGCGACTCTACGGCCAGACGGTTCCCAGTGAGCTCGCCGACAAGGAGCTCTTCACCTACCGAAGGCCCCTCGGCGTCGTGGGCGTGATCACCGCGGGCAACTTTCCCATCGCCGTTCCGAGCTGGAAGATCATCCCCGCGCTTTTGTGCGGAAACTCCGTGGTTTGGAAGCCATCCGACGACGCGCCGGGGGTGGCCACGCTCTTTGCCGCGCTCTGGACCCGCGCGGGCCTCCCCGACGGCGTGCTGAACGTCATCCATGGCGGGGGCAAAGACAGCGCCGGTGAATTTCTCCTTCGAGAGGTGGACGCCGGCACCGTGGACAAGATCTCCTTCACCGGCTCCACGGCGGTTGGGCGCCAGGTGGGAGAGGTTTGCGGGCGGAACTTGCAGGTGCCGTCCCTCGAATTGGGAGGCAAGAACCCGCTCGTCATCCTGGCCGACGCGGATCTCGACCTGGCCATCGAGGGTGCGCTCTGGGGCTCGTTCGGCACCGCCGGGCAGCGCTGCACCAGCACCGGCAACATCATCGTGGATCGCCGAATCATGCCCGAAGTGCGCTCGCAGCTCGTCGCGCGGGCAACAATGCTCACCCTCGGTGATCCGATGGACGAGAGCGTCGACTACGGACCGTTCATCAACCAAAGGTTCGCCGAGCGCTGGCTGGCGCAGCGGGTCAAGGGGCTGGACGACGGTGCCGAGCTGCTCTTGGACGGCAATCGGATCACTCCCGGAGCCGAGCCCGCAAGCTTTCGAGGGGACGCCGCGCGCGGTCTCTACGCGACCCCGCGCATCTTCGATCGGGTCACCATGGACATGGCGGTGGCGCAGGAGGAGTGCTTCGGTCCCACCGTGAATTTGGTGGAGGTCGACGGCCTCGACCACGCCATCGAAGCCGCCAATGCCACGCCCTATGGACTGTCGAGCGCCATCTACACGCGGGATCCTCGTGCGATGCTTCGGTTCAAGGAGCGAATTTTCGCTGGCATGACCAGCATCAACAACTCCACGACCGGTGCGGAGGCCCACCTGCCCTTCGGTGGCAACGGTTGGAGCGGCAACGGGACTCGGGAAAGCGGCATTTGGGTGCTCGACTCCTACACCCGCTGGCAGGCGGTCAACGTCGACCTGTCAGGAAAACTCCAGAAGGCGCAGATCGACCTCGAAGAAGCTGCCTCAGCCGCGCCGATCGACTTCGAGAGCCTAGTGCCCTGAAACCGCGGGTCCGGGCGCAGTCCCGGCGAAAGATGCGCAGGGGAACCCCGCGCAGCGGCTTTGGGGTGGGACCCTGCCCCCAAGCGCCGGAAATAGCTCTACTCGGATGGGACGGAACTCTGTTCACCCGCCGGCGGTGACGTCGGCGGGGAAGATGGCGCCGCTGGGGGCGAAGCCGGTGTCGAGCTGCCTTCCACGGGGGACTCGGGCAGCGACTCGGAGACGGACGAAGACGGGGCGGGGGACGGGGGGGGCTGCGGCTCGATTTTCTTGGGCTTCTGGGATCCCGAGGGCGTGGGGGTCGTCGCTTTGGCGGGTGGACTCGATGCCGGCGCCTTCTCCTCCGAGTCTTTGCTCGAGGTTCCTGCGTCCGCTGGCGACGCGTCCTTCGAGGTGGGGGTGGAGCCAGCGGCCGTCGCCTGGTCGGTCGCTGGCCTGTCGGTCGACGCCTTCTCACCAGGCTGGGTCGAGCCCGTCGATTCGCCGTCCGTCGCAGCGTCTACGGTCGTGGCGGACGACTCGTCAGAAAGGTTCTTCGACTCTTCCGAAGGCTCCTCCGCTTCGCCTTCCTCGGAGCTGCGCGCCGCGTGGACAATGGGACCGGGCCGTGGAGCCGCGGCCGTGCGCGGGCTGGGACTTTCGGACGAGGTGCGTTCGTTCCCCTTCGAGGCCGTGACCGCGGCCGGTGCGCCACTGGTCGGACGAGCGGCTGGCGACGGGTCATCGTCGAGGTCTCCAACGCGGAATCCAGGACGATCGCGAAGCAAGAACACGGCCACCAGCACGCCGAGCGCGAGCGCGGCCGATCCAACGGCGGCCACGCGACCCCACTTGGAGCGCGCCCGCGGAGGAACCGAGGCGTGCACCGTCTCGAATTGGCCCAAGGTCTGACCTGACACGAGGTCCGCCCGCGGAGTGTCTCCCGGGGCGGCTTCGAGCGGGCGCGAGCTCGGCGGGTCGGGCTCGGTTTCTCCAGAGTGGCTCGCGTCGTCTGAATTCGAGTCCGCGGCCTCAATCGACCGCGTCGAAACCTCAGCGTCGTCACTCTTCCGTGCGCGCGCTTCATCGGCACTAGCGTGCTCTTCGAGAATGGTCACCGCATCGGGCAGAGCGCGCCCCGGAGCCGTCGACCGCGCGTCCTCGTTCAACCCCCGGGACGATGGTGGCATGCTGATTGGCCCTGAGCTCACGACGATTTCCGGCAACGAGAGGGCCGCGTCGCGGAGCTCCACTCCCAAGGAGTCACGAAGCGCGTCGGCAAGCTCCTTGGCCGATTGAAAGCGCTCCTCCGGATCACGGCGGGTGGCCTTCTCGAACCAAGAATCGAACCCGATCGGGACGGGTGCCTTCGTGCTCGGCACCGGGATGTCTCGAATGCAGATCTGCAGCACCAGATCACCGAGTCCGTCGCTGGAAAACGGTCGCTTTCCCGTGAGGCACTCGAAGGCAATCACGCCGAGGGCCCACAGATCGGAGCGGCTGTCGATCTCCTTGTTTCCCTGCGCTTGCTCGGGACTCATGTAGTACGGCGTACCGAGAAGCGATCCCGTCCGCGTGTGGCTGAATTCGCCGAGCTGGGTGGTCCCCATTTTGGCCACGCCGAAGTCGAGAACCTTGGCGATCTCCGACTCGTCGTTGCGCACCAGGAAAACGTTGTCCGGCTTCAGATCGCGGTGGACGACGCCCATTTCGTGCGCCTTGGCCACGGCGCGACACACGTGGCTGACGACGCGCGCGGTGTCGCTCGGATCGAGCCGCTTGAGGCGCTTGATGCGCTGCGCGAGAGTCTCCCCCTCGAGCAGCTCCATCACCATGAAGGGGCGATCCCCGTCGGTGCCGTAGTCGAGAATCTGCACCACGTGGGGGCTGCGCAAAGCCGCCGAGGCTTGAGCCTCCCGGGTGAAGCGAGCGAGCGTCGCCTCGTCCGCAATCTCGCGATCGATCACCTTGATCGCGACCGGTGCCTGGAGCACCAGATGCTCGGCTCGGTAGACGGCTCCCATACCGCCTTCCCCCAAACGCTCCCCGAGCCGGTACTTTCCGGCCAGGATCGTACCTGGTTCGAGGGCTACTTCGGACATGGCGAGGGGCCCACCATAGCGCTCGGGAGAGCCGTCGGCTTCCCGAAATCTCGCACGGGGCGGCTCGATCCTGCGGAAACGCCCCGTGAAAACCGGAAGGGCGCTAGATCCCGGCGCGAAATGGCGCTTCGAGCGTCGCGCACCCCCAAGGGGGTGAGGGCGC
>JBNKGC010000050.1:0-34034 GCA_050289625.1 Polyangiaceae bacterium
TGCTGGCGCCTACGCCGGTCGGAATGGCGTGGTAGAGGTGGCGGATGATCCGGGCCACGTGGGGGCGAACGTCGCTCGCCAAAAGGTCAGTCGTGATCACGCGCACGCCGCAGTTGATGTCGTAGCCCACGCCGCCGGGTGAGACGGCGCCCTCCTCAGCGTCCACTGCGGCGACACCCCCGATCGGAAAGCCGTAACCCCAGTGGATGTCGGGCATGGCCAAGCTGTAGCCAACGATGCCCGGCAGGCAGGCGACGTTCTGGACCTGCTCGAGGGCATGATCGCCCGCGACCGATTCGAGCTGCGCGGGAGCCAGGTAGACGCGTCCCGGTACCTTCATGGCGCCGCGCCTCGGGATCTCCCAGAGGAACTCGTCAATGCGCTCGAGCGGGATGTCAGACATCGAAGATCACCTCGGCGAGCCAGGTCTCCTCGTGCCCCGGTCCGGGCGCTTCGAAGCGTGCCCCATGAAAGGTCACGGCTTTGAGCACGAGGCCCTCACCCATCTGCTCGGATTTCAATCGTCCCACCTCCACGTGGACCGTGCACCCGCGCGCCTCGTCGAAAAGCTCGACCTCGCAGGCCCGGGGCACCCAGCCGTGGCAGTCGAACTCGAAGAGCAGCTCGCGCAAGACGTCGATCGCCATCATCGTCGACTCGTCCGCCTCCACGTGGACCGTGAGGGTGGTCTCGGAGGGAGGGACGACCCCGCCGCTGACGAGCTCGGCGTAGCCGAGGACCAGGTGCGCGAGGGTTTCTTCTGCCGACCGACCGTGGACCCGAAGCGCGGCGTCCGCCGTGTGATCGATCTCCTCGAAAGGCCAAGGTTCGGGCAGGGGGCGTTCGTAGCGCGCCATCACTTTCGACTCAGACCCGTTCCGAGGTCGGGTGCAAGCTTGGGAGTTGAACGCGTGAGCAGCTACCCGCGGAACACGCCTTGGGACAACTCTTCTTGCCTTCGAAATTCGCCATCGACGTGCGGAAGAGCGGATCGGGCGCGGCCGTTGCCTTCGGAGTGGAGATCCCGTCCGGCATCACCCAGTTGCGTTTCGAAGCGCGCGCGCTACTGCTCGGCGCTCGCATCGATTTGCGCAACTGGCCGCGGGGTGAAGTTCTCGCAACCCTGCCCTTCTCGGTTGCCCTCGAAGGGGGCGGAATGGCCTGCCTGTTCCGGCACGGAGTGGTCGTGCTGTTCGCCGCGAGCGACGAAGGCAAGGAGGCGCTGATCCGTCGCTTGGAGCCGCTCATCGACCAGCCCTACACCGAGAACCTACTCGAAGGGCTGGCGATCGAAGTGCGTCCCGACGGCATCGAGGGGCTTCGGGACGACAGCCTGTTCCTGCGCTCGGCTAGCGTGGAACGCCTCCAGTTGATCGCCGAGGTGCTCGCCAAGAGCGTCTTGCTCGACTTCTACGAAAGGCGCCTCGCTCGGGATTTCGACCGCATCGAACCCCTCGCCCATCAGCTCGCGACCACCGGCAGACTCCAGAGCAGGCCGAAGGCGCACCTTCAGAGCATCGGCGCCCTGCTTCTCGCCGAACACCGCATGGTCGGTCGCGCCGAGATCCAGGACAAACCGGAGCTGCTCTGGGAACACCCAGAGCTCGACCGGCTGTATGTGACCCTCGAATCTGAATTCGAGATCGGGGATCGGGACGAGGCGCTCGATCGAAAGATCACACTCGCCGCCCGGACCGTGCGCACCCTGGTGGACTTGTTGAACGCCAAGCACACCCTCCGCGTGGAGTGGTACATCGTGCTCCTGATCGTGTTCGAGATCCTGCTCACGGTGTACGAGAGCTGGATCGCCTGAACAGGCGGATGCGCAGCTTGGGGCGACTCGGGGCGGGGAAACTTCCCTGACCTCTTGCACGGCTGGGGGCGCGACTTAGCTTGGGGGAGACGACGGACAGCGAATCACTCGCCCACCTTCGCCTCGTCCGAGCGGGACTACCCGAGCCCCGCCAAGACGGGATAGCATCCACCGTTGGGGTATCTCCCGAGGGAAGCTAGCGCGAAGTGGTAATGCGTCGCGACCTTGTGCGGCGGCCGACAGGCCGCGGGAGACTTTCGTCATGCAGCCCGATCGACTGACTACCAAAAGCCAACAAGCGCTGCAGGCCGCCGTGAGCCTGGCGTCGCGCCATGAAAACCCGGAGATTGTGCCGGAGCACCTTCTGCTCGCGATCTTCGATCAGGAGGACGGGATCGGTCGGCCCTTCGTGGAGCTGGCTGGCGCCAACGCTGATCGCTTGTGGAGCGCTCTCGAGCGAGAAATCGCCAAGCTGCCGAAGGTGTCGGGCGGGGCCGAGCCGCGTTTCGGGCGGCGCATGATGCCGTTCTTCAACGCCGCCGAGGGCGAAGCGAAAAAGCTCGATGACGAGTTCGTCTCGGTCGAGCATTTCATTGTCGCCGCGTCGCGCGACAAGGAAAAGCTAGCGCCGCTCTTCGGCGACTTCGGGCTCACTCACCAAAAGCTGCTCGATGCCTTGAAGAAGGTGCGCGGCAGCCAGCGCGTGACGGACAAAGATCCCGAAGGGAAGTTCCAAGCGCTCGAGAAGTACACGCGGGATCTCACTCGGGCCGCGTCCGAGGGGAAGATCGATCCGGTCATCGGTCGCGATGAAGAAATCCGCCGCGTCATGCAGGTGCTGAGCCGGCGCACCAAGAACAACCCCGTGCTCATCGGTGAGCCAGGCGTCGGCAAGACCGCCATCGCGGAGGGGATCGCACACCGCATCGCGCAGGGCGACGTCCCCGAGTCACTGAAGGACAAGCGCCTGCTCGCCCTCGATTTGGCGTCGCTGGTGGCTGGCGCGAAGTTCCGCGGTGAGTTCGAGGAGCGGCTCAAGGCCGTCCTCAAAGAGGTGGAGTCTTCGGCGGGGCAGATCATTCTGTTCATCGACGAGCTGCACACGTTGGTCGGTGCCGGCGCTGCCGAAGGCGCGATGGATGCGGCGAACATGCTCAAGCCCGCGCTCGCACGCGGCGAAGTGCGCGCCATCGGTGCCACCACCCTCGACGAGTACAGAAAGCACATCGAAAAGGACGCGGCGCTCGAGCGACGCTTCCAACCGGTGATCATCGAACAACCGAGCGTGCAGGACTCCATCGCGATCCTCCGTGGCCTGAAAGAGCGCTACGAGGTGCACCACGGCATTCGCATTCAAGATCCGGCTCTGGTGGCTGCGGCGGTGCTCAGTAACCGCTACATCACCGAGCGCTTCTTGCCCGACAAAGCCATCGACCTCGTCGACGAGGCGGCAAGCAAGATCAAGATGGAGATCGACAGCATGCCGTTCGAGATCGACCAGGCCGAGCGGAACCTCGTGAAGCTCCAGGTCGAGGAACAGGCGCTGAAGCGCGAAGACAATCGCGCGAGCCAGGCGCGCCTCGGCGAGGTGCGCGACGAGATCGCCGAGCTCACGGTAAAGCGCGATCAGATGCGCGCGCAGTGGCTGAAAGAAAAGGAAGTCATCGCTGCCATCCAGGAGGAAAAACGCAGCATCGACGAGCTCCGCACGCAGCAGGAGCAAGCGCAGCGCCGCGGTGATCTCGGGCTCGCCGCCGAGATCCAATACGGAAAGATCCCGGAGCACGAAGGCAGGCTGGAAGACCGCCGCCAAGAGCTCGCTCGCATCAGCGAAAGGGGCTCGTTCCTGAAGGAAGAGGTCACCGACGAAGACATCGCGGCCATCGTGTCGAAGTGGACCGGCATCCCAGTGTCCAAGATGCTCGAGGGCGAGATGGACAAGCTCCTCGGCATGGAGGACAAGCTGCGCCACCGCGTGATCGGGCAAGACGATGCGCTCGTCGCCGTGGCCAACGCCGTCCGGCGTTCCCGCGCTGGGCTCGGCGATCAGAATCGCCCGATCGGGTCGTTCTTGTTCCTCGGTCCTACGGGCGTCGGCAAGACGGAAACGGCTCGAGCCCTCGCCGAGTTCTTGTTCGACGACGAGCGCGCCATGGTTCGCATCGACATGAGCGAGTACATGGAAAAGCACGCGGTTTCGCGGCTGATCGGCGCGCCTCCGGGCTACGTCGGTTACGAAGAAGGCGGCCAGCTCACCGAGCCGGTGCGTCGTCGTCCGTACAGCGTGGTGCTCTTCGACGAGATCGAGAAGGCGCACCCCGACGTCTTCAACGTGCTGCTCCAGGTGCTCGACGATGGGCGCCTGACAGACGGCCAAGGGCGCACCGTGGACTTCAAGAACACGGTGATCATCCTGACGAGCAACGTCGGTTCGGGCGAGCTTGCCGCCATCGAAGAGCGGCGTGATCTCACCGACGAGCAGATGGACGAGGCCCTCGACAAGGCGGCGCTGGAAGCCCTGCGCGGCCAGTTCCGGCCCGAGTTCATCAACCGGCTGGACGAGATCGTCGTGTTCCGTCGCCTGAGCCGCCAGCAGATCCGTCGCATCGTCGACATTCAGCTCGAGCACCTCGGTCGGCGCCTCGAGGCGCGGGAGCTTCAGCTGGAAGTCACCGACGCCGCCAAGGACGCCATTGCGGCGCAGGGCTTCGATCCGCAGTTCGGTGCCCGCCCGCTGAAGCGCGCCGTGCAGAAGATCGTGGAAAACCCGCTCGCCGAGTTCGTCTTGGCCGGCGACTACCCGGCGGGCAGCACGGTGCGAGTGGACGCCATCGACGGCAAGGTGGGCTTCGCAAAAATCGAAGGCCCGAACCGCACGATCAGCGACGTGGCCCCGCGCCCCGACAGCTCGCAACAGGCGCACGGCTAGCGCGAGTCGCCTCGCAGCAGCACCTGACTTCGAAGGGCTTGCTGCGGCGGGATCACTCCACGGGTCGTGACTCGTTGGAGGCTCCTGAAAACGCCCTCGACCGTCTCGAACGGGAGAGGGCGTTTCTTTGCGCGCGGGTGGGGGGCTTTACCCAGCGAGCTGAACCTGACAGGAGGAGGCATGCCGCTCACCGCGCTCGATCACCTCAACCTGCGCACTGCGCAGCTCGCCCGACTGAAGGCCTTTTACGTGGAGGTATTGGGCCTCAAGGAGGGTCCGCGCCCGGCGTTCTCCTTCGGGGGCGCCTGGCTCTACCTCGGGGAGCGCGCGTGCGTGCACCTGGTCGAAGTCGATGAGGAGCCCACACCGGGCTCGTCACTGCGCATGGAGCACGTGGCGTTCTCCGCCGAGGGCTACGCGGAGTTCATCGCCGGGCTCGAAGCGCGCGGCATTCCGTATCGTTTGGGGCACGTGGATGTCCCGACGCCCAGCGGCGTGGTGAAGATCACCCAGGTGAACGTCTTCGATCCGGAGGGGAACCACGTGCACGTGGATTTCGAGGAGGGTCCGCAAAACCCCTGAACGGGCGGGCGCAGGCCTGAAGCGACCGGGGGGCACCCGAGCGCAGGTGGGCTCGCAGTCAACTCACAGCCCCCTTCGTTCCTCTGGCAATTCGGTCAGAACAAGACCAAGTAGGCGCTTCAGCTAGGGGTTCGGTCCCGGAGCCGTGACCACACACCGGGCGGTCTCGCTTCGCAGGAGAGACGCTCCTCGGTCAGTTGGGAAAACTCGACAAGTCTGCGCTCTCGTCGGCTCAAGACTCGCTCTCCGGTGGACGACGACCGTTCGCCAGTTGGTCGAGGGGGCTGACGACGCCGTAGGGGCCCGTCTCCAGAACGTGCGTGTAGATCATGGTCGTGCGCACGTCACTGTGTCCGAGGAGCTTCTGGATCGTGCGGATGTCTGTGCCGGACTCGAGCAGATGCGTTGCAAACGAATGGCGCAACGTGTGACAGGTCACGGGTTTGCTGAAGCCGACTCGCAGCACCGCTTCGCGCACGGCACGCTGGACGGCTGATTCGTGAACGTGGTGGCCGCGTCGTTCGCCGGTAGCTTCGTCGACATACGTGCGGTTCGAAGGGAAGAGCCATTGCCAAGCGAACTCGAGAGGTGCGCTCGGGTACTTTCGAGCCAGAGCGAAGGGGATCTCCACGCGCCCAGCTCCACGAGACAGCTCTCGCTGGTGCTCCAACCCCCGCAACCGAATGTGCTCGCGAAGCGGATCCTCGAGGCTACCCGGGAGGAGCGTCGCCCGATCCTTGGCCCCCTTGCCCCGGCGCACCGTCAGTTGGCGGCGCTCGAAGTCGACGTCTTTGATTCGCAGGGTCAAACACTCCATCAGACGGAGCCCCGCGCCGTAGAGGAGCTGGGCCATCAAGAGCCAAGGGGGCGTCAGGTGTTCCAAGAGCACCGCCACCTCCTCGCGCGAGAGGACGACCGGGAGACGATGGGGTCGCTTCGCGTAGACGAGCTGATCGAGAAACTCGAGCGGCTGGCCCAGGACCTCCTTGTAGAGGAAGAGGAGGGCGGCCAGCGCTTGATTTTGAGTCGAGGCGCTCACCTGAGCCTCGGTGGCCAACGCGGAGAGAAACCGAGTGACCTCGCCTGCGCCCAGCGTGCGCGGATGGCGACGCCCCGAAAAGGCGATGAAGCGCCGCACCCAACGACGATACGCGTCGATTGTCCGGGGACTGGCATGACGCATCAAAAGGCGCTGTTCCAAGGCTGCCAGCAGGGCCTTCGGTGTGGACAAGGGCGCGGGATACGGTGACTTCGAATCGCTCACCACACCCAACAAGCAAACCCCGTGCCGGCGCAATTCGCGGCCAATTGACTCCGGGATTACCTAGCGACCCGGCGGCGCCACCCGACCGCCGCTGGCCGCCACCCAGCAGCGTTTCGTAGGGAGCCGAACGCCCCTTGGCGACCCAGCCGTCCTTTGACTCTCCGCTGCCAATCGCCCGCGCGAAAGCTCGCCTGCCCGCGGCCTTTCCCCACCGCACTTCCCCAGTCTTTTCGCACTTATGCCGCATGCTCGCCCAATAAGAACGCCCCAACGACTTCTCTCTTGCGCCCGAGCGCGCACTCTCGCACGCCCCTCCGCGCTTGAGCGCTCCCCAAACCAGCATGTAGCCTGCCGCACCCCCGCGACCTCCCCAGCCACCCCGCGGTACAATTGATAGTTGGGCCGAGTAGCGACTTGCAGACTCTCGCGCGGGACAGAGCGTTGTCTCGTTGTTTTTGAGTTGGGATGTTCCGCGCGGCGAGCCCATCGCTCCGCAGCTCAGGGGTCAGGTGATCCATTCGTGGGCTTCGCCCCGTTCTTTTTATTCGCCTCGTCTGGGCGCTTGCCCGCTTCGAGGGCCTGGGTTCAGTTCGGCTTGTCCCGAGTCTTTCCGGTTCACGCTCGCGCTCTCTGCGAATGCCGCCGTGACGTCTGGCTCGCTCGCGATTTCAAGACTTCTCGGTCTTGCCGAGCTTCCATCGCTGGCGCTGTTGACCTCGTCCGTGAACCGCGGACGTCTGCGGCCCGCCGAAGGACGGGCCGCGGTTCAGTGCCGGCGGTTATCCGTGCGCTGCCAGGGTGTTGGTGCTCGAAGGGACAGTCGTGAGGGTCGTTGCGCCCGGAGAGGCGGACGCATGGCCCCCGAGCGCTCGCTTGTGGGTTCGATAGCGAGGGGCTCGCAACGACTGCCGCAGCCTTTCCTTGCTGCACGGGCCCCCGCTCTCTTCGGAGACGGGGTCCCTGCGGTGTCGGGCGAGCCCCTCGCGAAGCACGGCCGTCGATCGGGCGCGGACGGTGTCCTTCGTTCGCGCCAGCGAGGTCGTGCTTCGGGACTGCCGGCGCGATCCGTCGATCGCGTCCGCTCACCGACGCGGTTGCCAAGACACGGGCGGACCCAGCTGGCGCAGTCGGGAGCGGTGACGCGCTCGTACATCGCTTGGCTTGTCGTTTTCAGTCTTCGCGGACAGCTCGCGTCTTTGCGGCGACAGCCAACACCTCCCGGCTTCTGCTCTGCTCGCGCCGCCAGCTCATCGCGGCACGGACCCCTTGATGCAAGACACAGGCGACCCTGAAAGCGCCCTCGCGATGGCAACGCGCTCATGCATCGCTTGGGCTTGTCGTCAGTCTTTGCCAACAGCCGGCGTGCTCGCAGTGGCGGCCAGCGCTTCACGACTGCGCAAGCACAGGCGCTATCTCGAACTGCCGACGCTCGAACGCTGTGGTGTTCGCGTTGGTGTTCGCGAGAGCGCCCCGAGCATTCCACTCGGCTGGGGCCGTGCGTCCTTGGCGCAACATAGCCTCTTGATAGAGGCTCCGGCCCAACAAGCCATTTCTGCCGACCGCGATCGTGGAGGTCTTCGCCGCGCAGAGGCGTCGTCCCTCGGCCGCCGCTGGTTCACTCCCTTTGGTCGTGGCGGCCGGTCGTTGTAACCTGGAGCGCCCTGCGCGGCGGCAGAATGGCAGGGCGTTGATATAACACGACCCTGTCAAGTACTGATTGAGCTGTTAGGTCAAGTTGCTTTCCTTTTTGGTTCTCTGAAGCGAACGAATCAGCGGCGAAGGTGAGCTTATTCGACGGTTGATCATGCTGATATTCGAGGATCGACCGGGGCCGCCTTCATGGTCATGAATACGTCGAGAGCTGTCCTGTCACTAGGAACGTGGATCGGAACCACACAACGCCTTTCCAGGTTTCTCTCCGCTGCTGGCTTCGTCGCTGACTCCTTCGCTTCAAGGTTTCTCGTTTAAGTTGTGGCTCTTACGCCGTGCGCTGCGTTTCGGTTTCTACGGTGAGACCGATGGCCCAGACAAAGCCGCTGAGTTCTCGCGCCACCGCCGTGACCACTTTGCCCACCGGCATGCCGCGCTCGGACAGTGCTCGGTATCGCCGATGGAGGCGTTGCTGAGCTCGCCATGCGGCATCCGCCACCGGCGCTGGCCACCAGGGCGAGCGCATCTTAAACCGCAGGAAATCCCTGGGTTAGGAGCTTGAGGCAGTGGCGTGGATTCCACATGGCGCGACGCTTCTTCATGGCGACGCTGCCTTTGCTGGGGTCGCGCCTGATCAGGGAGAGAGCATGACGGCAAACGAGGGCGAAGTTCTGCGCGCCATACTCACTCCTG
This sequence comes from Polyangiaceae bacterium, assembly GCA_050289625.1. GTDB lineage: Bacteria > Myxococcota_A > Polyangia > Polyangiales > Polyangiaceae > NIC37A-2. The sequence goes on from JBNKGC010000050.1 coordinate 8,932, forward strand.
ATCTTTCGTCGGTCTTCCGCGAACGCGACGTCCAGGACGTAGTGCAGTTCGTTCTCGATCTTCCAGTGGTCGCGAATGCTGGAAGCAAGCAGCTTTGCCTGGGGCGCATGGCTGGTCACGTAGAAGGAGCGAGTGACCGAGAGGTTTCCTGCGGAGCGAATGCGAATCACCTCGACGATGCTCGTGAGGTCCGTCCAGGGAGCCTTGATGTTGCCCGGCAGTTCGCCGATGGGCATGGCCCGAACGATGCGCCGCTCGATGCGCCCGTGACCCAAGTCGCTCTCGACATCGGCCGGAATGTCGCTCCGCTCAACTGCATCGAAGAGACTCACCACGTGCTCGTGGAGCGAGGTCTGGTTGCCCTTGAGCGCCAGGACGTAGTGAGCGCCTCGGTCACGAATGGCTCGGGTCACGTCGGCGGTGCAGCTCGCCGCGTCAGCGGTCACGGTAGCGCCCTGGAGCTCCAGTTGGGCTAACAGTTCGACGGCGGCGGCGGATTCATGTCCCGCTGTCTCGACGGCGGATTGACCGAGAAGGATCCGTTGCTCCGTTGCCCAGACGTGCAGCAGATGGAAGGCTCCACGGCGACGCCCTGCATGAGCCAGGGCACCGCGAAGGGTTTTTCCGTCGATCGCAACGGTTTCGCCCTGGAGGCTTCCAAGAAGCGGTTCGAGCCATCCCTGAAACGCCCGTTGAAACGCGCGGGGGTCCAGCGCCTCGAACACCCGGCGGAACGTATCGGCGCTCGGGGTGCCATGCGGCATGTCCAGAAATTCCTCGAAGAAGTCTTCTTGAACCTCCGCATAGTCCGCCAACGCGTCCCAACCTTCGGCGCCCGCCAAGGCGCCAAACAGCGACATCGTCAGCACGTTCACGAGGGGATGAGCGCGCGTTCGGGAAACACGCGGGTCCTCGACCTCGCTGAAGACATCGAGCAGAGACTGAAGGGCAGTCGATGGCTTTCTCCGTGACACCCGCCGACAGGATCACATTAGATCTGCTCTGTCTCCATCATTCGCCAAGTGATCGAAATTGATCAGCTTTTGATGCGCTCGCCCTGGCGATGCCCCCCAGCCTTGGGAATAGCGCGCGACGTCATCACAATCGACGCAGGACGAGTTCAGCACGGCGTACCCCTGCGCGAAGATGGTAACGGCAGCAGCCGGGGCGCCGAAGAAATCCGCGCCGAGTGCAACGTCGACCCGTGTTTCCTCACGCTCCACCCGGATGACGTCGGGACTCAAACCATCACGACCTTCATGCAAGTAGGTCCGAGGGTCCGGGAGCTGGTGGATGAAACGCCCGTCACTCACGCCTAGCCCCAGGATGCCCCTCATCTGAGAGATGCTCCCGTTCTTCGATTTTCTTTCCCTCAGGCTTCTTGCGCCCATTTCACCCGTTCACCTTCCGTCGCCGCTTGTGAGAACGCCCGCAGAGCCTCTCTCACGACTCGCGTCTCGGTCATCCCTTCACGCTCGCTGAGCTCTTCGAGAAGAGCTACTTCTGCCTGGAGGCGAAGGCTCTTCGGGCGGCTCGGGAGCGCGTCGAGTCAACCGTCGCCCGGCGTCTCGCTCACGTCGCCTACCGGCTGCAGGGTGCTCGGCGCGGGCAGAAGTTGCGCCCACTCGGGAAGCCACAGGGGCGGTCGCTCGCGAGACTCGCGCCAAAAGCGCTCGAGGTAAGGCGGCAGGTAGACGCCCGCGAGTGTAGCAGCAGCCGACGACCCGATGGCAATCCCCCAGCCGGCGGGGCCGAGAGGTCGACAGCCGAAGAGGCGGCTGAGCCCCGGCGTCTGAACCACCGCAGCCAACCCCCCCGCCGACAGGACGTTCGTCCCGATCACCTGCGGGGAGAACCCGCCCGAGACCACCGTTTGCCCGAGCTGAGTTCCCACGAGCGCGAGGAGCGCCGCGGTGCTAGCGCCCCGCCGATCACCCAAGACCCGCGCGATGACCCAGGCAGCGCCAGCGCCGGAGGCCGTCACGAGCGCGCGCGTGCCGATGTCGCGGCTGAGCGCGTTACCGAGCGACACGTCGGGGCCCTCGTGGGCGAGCGCTTCGAGAGCTTCAGCGGTCGGAGGCTTCATCGCGATGGCCATGGCCGGCGCGACGTCCGTGAGGAGATTTACGAGTAGGAGCTGGCGCGCCGACAGGGGAGGCCGACCCGAAACCATGCCGGCAGCCAGCGTGAACCCGATCTCCCCGAGGTTGCCACCGATGAGGATCGACACGGCGTCGCGAACGGACGCCCACATCGCGCGTCCCTCCACGATGGCCTCGACCAGGGTTTCGACCCGCTCGTCGGTGAGCACGACGTCCGCTGCATTCCGCGCGGCCGATGCGCTCTGCTGACCGATGGCCACGCCGACGTTGGCCAGACGAATCGCCGCCGCGTCGTTGGCGCCATCACCGACCATCGCAACGGTGCGGCCGGTGCGCTGCAGCGCGCGGACGATGCGCACCTTCTGGGACGGTGTCACGCGCGCGAAGACACTGATCTCGGGAAGCCGTGCGTCGAGCTCGTCGTCGGTGAGGTTCGAAAGCTCCGCGCCTGTGAGCACCACGGGATCGGTGTCGAGGTCGAGCTCGACGGCGATGGCCTGCGCCGTGCTCGGGTGATCACCGGTGATCATCACGGTGCGAAGGCCTGCCGACCGCGTGTCAGCCAGGGCCTTGAGCGCCGTGCGGCGAACCGGATCGCGGAAGGCGACGAACCCTCGAAACACCAGGTTCTCGGCCCGCGCCGGATCGAGGGACTCTCCGTCAATCTCTGCGCAGTCGGCCACGGCGAACACCCGCAGGCCCCGGCGAGCAATGTCCTGCGCCGCGTGAGCGAGGCGGAGGCGTTCCCCGACGTCGATGGCGACCTCCTCACCGCCCTTGCGGCGGGCCACGCAGCGCTCGAGCAGGACTTCCGGCGCACCTTTGACGCACAGGCGCCGCCCGTGATCCGAGTTGCCGACGACGGCGTGATAACCCCGCCCCGCTTCGAACGGCAGCTCCACCTCACGCACCCAGCCGGGCCCCTCGTAATCGGTCCCCACCGCGGTTCGGTCCGAACCGCGCCAGAGCGCCACGTCCGCAGGATCGGAACGGGAAACGTCCGCCGGTCGGTGCGGACTGGCGCGCAACGCCACCGAGAGCACCGCCGCGTTCGCCCCTCCCAGGGAGTCCAGTGCCTCGGTGTGATCACCGTTGGAGATGGCCGCCAGCTCGATGCGTCCCTCGGTAACCGTGCCGGTCTTGTCCACGCACAAGGTATCGACACGGCCCAAGGCCTCGATGCTGCGCACGTTGCGAACCAACGCGCCACGAGCACTCAGCCTCTTGGCAGCCGCGAGCTGAGCGGCCGTGGCGAGGAGCGGCAGGCCTTCGGGAACCGAAGCCACCGCGAGGCTCACTCCAGAGCCCACCAGGTCTTCCAGCTTGCGCCCCCGCAAAAGGCCAACCCCGACGACTCCGATGCCGGCCCCGAGAGCGACGGGCCCGGTGAGGTCGATGAGCTCGCGCATGCGCCGCTCGACTCCGCTGCCCTCGGGGGCGCGCTTGAAGGAGGCGCTGCCCCGGCGTGCTTCCGTCTCCTGCCCGACGGCTACGACCACCGCCGTCACCTGACCGCTGGCGATCGACGTGCCCTCGTAGAGCATCGAGCTGCGGTCGGCGACGCTGTCCTCGAAGGACGGAGCGACCGATTTTTGGACGGGGAGCGATTCACCGGTGAGGCCCGAGGCGTCCACCTCCAAGGCTTCCGTCTCGACGATTCGACAGTCCGCGGGCACCACGTCTCCAGCGGCCAGGATGACGATGTCGCCTTTCACCAGTCGCTCCGCCGGCACGTCCCGCACGCGACCGTCTCGGCGAACGAGGACGTTGCGCCGCGAGGAACGCGCCAGATCGGTGATCGCCCGCTCGGTCCGAAAACGCTGCATTCCCCCGACGAGGGCATTCAGCCCGACGACGCCGCCAACCATGCTCGCGTCGGCGAGGGAACCCACGACCGCAGATAGCCCGGCTCCCGCCGCGAGGAGGGGCGCAAGCGGACTGAAGAGCTCGTCGGTGATTGCCGACCCGAGCTCCATCACGGCCGACTTCTTCGGTGCGGAGATAGCGCGACGCACCAGAGCCTCGGCCGCGTCCAGGCCGTCGAGACTCGTGCCAAGTCGCGACATCACGCCTTCCGGCTCGAGCGCATGCCACGGCATCGGATCGCGTGGTGGAGGCAGCGGACGACGCGAGACGTCGCCGCACACCCGGTACCCATTGGCCATCGACAGGAGCGAGGCCAAGTTCACCACCGTCAGCACGCGCGAGGTGGTCATGGGCAGAAGTCCCCCGGCCGACACCAAGGCTCCTACGCTCGCGGCACCCAGCGCTACGTTGACGCTCTGACGACTGACCTCGCGCGCAGCGATCGCCGCTTCGATCAGGAAGCGAACGTCGGTGAGATCGTCTCGACACAGGATGTGCGCCGACCAAGGCACGGGGGCACCCCGGGGCGTCATGCCAATGCCGAGATCGGCTGCTTCGAGCCCCGGCGCGTTGCCCTGAGCGACCACGCAGACGACGCGGCCTTCGCGCTGCAAGCGTCGCACGCCGCGGCGCATCGCGTCCCCCTCACCGATGGTGTCGTCGGCGGGGAAGGACTGCAGAATCTCCTCGTCCGCCGACGCAACCACGACCCGCATGCCTGCGTCGTGGGCGGCTCGAACCAATTCGTCGATCCCGACGCGGGCGAGGATCTGCACCTCCGCCAGGGCTTCCAACCGCTCGCCTCGGGCCACTCCGAGCACCAGCCCCCCACGCACCGCAAGTTCCTGAGCACCAGAGCTCAGTCCCGGATCTCCTTCGACGCCGAGACGGGGCAGAGGTCCGACACGCCAGCCATCGTCTTCGACTACTTGGAGCGGCACCTCTGCCTGGAACAGTTTCTCCACCCTTGCGCGGATCTCCGCTTCGTCCGCGTTCGAGTCGCGAACCAGGATCTTGCCCACCTGAAATCGCCCCGCCGGTAGCAGATCGCCCTGGATCACGAGGCAATCGATGCGGTCGAGTTTGCGCAGGGCCGACCGATCGAGCACCAGCGTACGGCGCCCCGCCAACACCTGGGAAAGGCGCGCCGAGTACATTTCGCGTCCCAAGCGAGCGGGCCGCGGAAGCCCCCCGAAGAGAGCGCCGAACGCGCGCTGCACGCTGCGCGTCGTCAGAAAGCTCAGCGCAAAGCCTCCGAGCGAAACGGCCCATGCCCGGTCGGCATACTCCTCGATTGGGCCACGAGGCATGGGTCGCGGCCGCTCGGGACGCGGCGCAGCCACGTGCTCCACCGGGGCACGACAGAGCTCCGGTTCGCGCCGCTCCCAAAGCTCACGTTGGGCGCGGAGCTCCTTCCCGACAGCGCTCTTTTCGACCAGACCCACCATCGAGCTGACGGGGCGCTGGGCGAACCCCTGCAGGAAGCTCACGGAAATCCCGAGTCCGAGGTCCGTGCGCTCGGCACCGAAGCGCTCGTCCAGGCGGTGACGCAAGCGAGGGGTAGCTCGAAGGATCGCCAGCACGGAGGCGAGCGTCCCGCTGAGCCGCGAGGCGGGCACGAAGGAGAACTTGAGCCCCGTCCCGAGCAAGAGGCCAATCCCCTCGGCCACGAGCTCGACGAAGAGCGCCTCGGAAATTTCGTGGTCGGCGGGGTGAGTGGGCTCGGCGAACGTGCCAGCAGCCAGACCTGCCGAAAGCTCGGCCTCGGCCACCAAGGCCACCAACGCCTCTTCGGAATACGCCCCCTCACGGAAACAGATCACGGCGCGTCGCGTGTGGGCATGCACGTCCGTCCAGCGAACGTCGTCGAGACGACGCGCCGCCTGTGCCAGGTGCTCCTGGACCTGACAGAGCTCTTCCGGCGAAACGTGCTTCAGCTCGACGTGCGCCCGGCCCGAGCCGATCCACACCCGACGGCGGCGGGGGGCGAAATGCTTTCGGACCAGAGCGAGGAACTGTAGGGGCGCCATGAATTGCCGAGCGAAGTTGCCACGAGCCCCCGAAACCCCGGCGGCGGACAGTTCGCTCGATCGACACGATAGCGGCGCCCCCGGAGCATGAGAAGGGGCGCTTTTTCGGCGGCAAGGGGGGGTCAGGTGATCGGCGCGCCACGTCGTGATAGGTCGCCCGCCATGACCGGCGATCGGGACCACCACGACCACGAACATCCCGAGGAGCACCTCGACGAGCTGCTCGATCTGAGTGACCTGGTGGAAGATGCTCGGAGTGGGCTGCGCAGCGACGTGCAGAACCTGGTCGACGCCTTCACCCAGGGCGAGCTCTTCGTTCCCTTGGCAGAGGACATCCCCGACGCGCCCGAAGGACAGCGGGTCGAGGTGGAGGACGAGCTCACCTTCCGCCCTCACATGGTCATCGATGACGAGGGCCACATGTACAGCGTTGCCTACACGAGGCCGGAGTTCGCCGAGGCCATGCAGGAACATCTCGGTTGGACCACCGATGGGGGCGATCTCAAGTTCTGCAGTGTTCCCGCGCGCTTCGTGCTCGAAATGGCACTTTCCGTCATCGACGAAGAGGAGGTCTTCGGCTTGGTGCTGAACGCGGGAAGCGACGGCGAATTGGTTCTCCGCCGCGACGAGGTGGGCAGCATGATGCAAGGGCACGCCGTTCCCCTCGTCGGCTACATCGACGACCTCTCCGAGGTTGCCGACGAAGACACGATCGTGGTGGAGGGTGCCGACCCGCCTCCCGCAGCTCTCCTCGAGGCGCTCCGCGCGGCGCAAGAGCAGCAAGAAGGGCTCGCCGACTTCGAAGTCGCCACCACCTTCAACCCCGAGCGCGATCGCGAACCCCACCCCACCATCACCCTGGTGCTCGCCGACAGCTCCGTCGATCGCCGCAGCTTGGCCGAGGCCGTGATGAGCACGGTCTCGCAACACCTGCCGCCCCCCGGCTACGCAGACGTGGTGTTCCGGGATCCCAAGACCGAATCGTGAGTCAGGCCCCCCATTCCCTCGATCCCATCGGCGTCTCGCAAACCGAGACCGAAGCATCGAAGTCCGCGCAGGCGCCGACGTCCGGACTTCGCAAGCGGGAGCGACCCGATCTGGTGCGCATCGGTCGCAAGCGCCTGTCCTTCTGGGAACGCGCGATCATCCGTTTCGTCCGCCGCACGCTCGAACCGGGACGGCTGGATCGCTTTCTTCGCTTCTGTCAGCGCACGGTCGGGCAGAGCTGGATCCACCACTTCACGAAGCACCTCAGGCAGGTCCACGGCGTCGAGCGTCTGCCTCCGCTGAACGGCCCCGAGAGCATCATCTTCGTGGCCAACCATCGCAGCTTCTTCGATCTGTACGTGATCACGGCCGAGCTCGTCCGCCGCGGAATGAAGAAGCGCATCGTGTTTCCGGTACGGTCGGGTTTCTTCTACGACTCGCCCGTGGGCCTCTTCGTGAACGGAGTGATGAGCTTCTTCTCGATGTATCCTCCGATCTTCCGGTCGAAGAAGAAGGCGACTCTCAACCTCCACGGTCTGAGCGAGCTCGGCTTCCTCCTGTCCCGCGGCGGGGTGTTCGTCGGAATGCACCCCGAGGGCACGCGAAAGCGGGATGACGACCCGTACACCTTCCTTCCCGCCCAGCCAGGCGTAGGCAAGGTGATCTTCGAAGCCCGAACCCAAGTCGTTCCCGTTTTCGTCAACGGACTCATCAACGACCTGCCGCGCCAGGTGAAGAGCAACTTCGACGGCACGGGCAAGCCGATCCACGTGGTGTTCGGGCGGCCCATCGATCTCGCCGATCTGCTCGCGGAACGCGGCTCACCGCGCGTCCACCGAGCCATTGCCGAACGCTGCATGCGGGCGATCGGAGAGCTGGGGCAGGAAGAGAAAGCACTGCGGCAGGGGCCGCCCCTTTCGCAATAGCTTCGCTCCAGGGTCTCCCGCTCCCGCCCGGCCGCGGGTCCGGCGCGCGAGCCGCTCGTCGGTCGTCACCCCGGCGAACGCGCCGATCCCTGCTTCTTTGTTTCGGTCTGGATTTTTTCTGGGGGCTATACTGCCCGCCATGAGCGGTATCCTCGTCCCCGTCGACGCGTCCCATGGTGCCAACGAGGCGGCTCGCTTCGCGGCCCGTCTGGCAAGCCCTCTCGGCACGCGCCTGATCTTGCTCCACGTCTTCGATAGTCCTTCGGCAGCGTCCCTCGGCCTCACCGAATGAGCAAGGAGGACATCGACAAGGCCATGGCAGCCGTATCGCGCGGCAGCTTCGAAGGCGCCCAGGAGGCGCTTCAGGACGGTCCGACGGTCGAAGTGGACACCCGGACCAGCTTCGGTGACCCCGCAACCGAAATCGTGGCCATCGCCAAGCAACTCGGCGTCGAGCTGATCGTGATGGGCAGCCGCGGCCAGTCGCCCATGCGAGAGCTTCTCCTCGGAAGCGTGAGCGACAAGGTGCTCCGACACGCCAAGTGTCCGGTCACCGTGGTGCGCTGAGGCGCTTCGCGCGTCGCTGAGCGCGCGCATCGTTGAGAGGGCGCGTCGCTGAGGGCCAGGTCTAGAGCCAAGGATTGATGGCGGTGGTGGTGGCAGCACGGTGCGCCGATCGATACACCGTGGACACCGCGAATCCGATCAGGAGGAGAGCCGTGGCCACCGAGGCGACGCGAAGCTCCGTGGCGAGGCTCCCAGCGTCGTAGAGTCGATCCCGGGCAGCACTGGCCCCCAAGCAGACCAGCGACAGTGGCAACGCTCGGCGAACCCAGGCGCTCCAGAAGTCTCCCTGCTTCGCCTCGCCGAGCAGTCCACGCCACCAGAGCACGATGGAGAGCGCGCCCCAGGCTTTGACCACCACGACGGTGGCTCCCAAGAGTTCGGGACGTCCCGCCACGTCGGTCTGCCAACCTCCGAGAAACAGCACGGCGGCAAGGCCGCAGAGGCACAGGGTTCCTGCCCATTGCACCAGTTGAACGAGTCCTGCGCCGAGACTTCCCCTGCGCGGATCCATGGAATCGAGCCAGCGCGAAGGGCCGGGTTCGGGAACGCACGATCCGACGAGCAGCAGAAAACCAGCGAGCGACCACGGGCTCTGGAACGCACGCCACTGCCAGGGGAACGCGCCCTGAACTCGAACGGCGTCCTCGAGGCGAAGACTCCCCAGTTCGATCACCGTCGAGAGCACCGCAAACACCGCCGGGAGCAATGCCAGTCCGCTCGCGACTGCCGCCCGCAATCCCGTGACGAACTGAAACCCGCGCCGCGAGCGCCCCCCGAGGAGCAGTGCTGAGAGCACTCCAGCCGCTACCGCTCCGATCAGCAGCACCGCCAAATCGAGCTCGGGTCCGACGAAGCGCACACCGAAGGACAGGGCAGCCCAAGCGGCGCAGGCCCCAAAGAACACGAGGTAGGGACCCGAGCGAAAGCCTCGCGGTAGGGACCGCGCGAGGGCGGCGGGCGAGGCCATCGCGAGAACGCTCCTCACGGACATGCGCCCCTCGGGACGAATCTGCTGGGCCAGACGCGATTCGACGAATGCCCAAAGGCGAGCGCGTCGCCCACCCGTACCGAAGACGACCAGGAGCGCTGCACCGACGAGCGCCCAGGCCGTCGACAGATCGTCGGCGCTCGGTTTGCGGAAGCCTGTCCGATCGATGGTGAGCGACAGGCTCGTGTCTCCACTTCCCCGAGCGACCACGACCGTACTCAAGACTCCATCGGTTCGCGGCACCAGATCGGCGCGGGTCTCGGCTCGAACTCCGTCGAGTGAAACGACGCGATCGCCTGGTTCGAGGCCCGCCCGGGCCGCTTCGCCGTCCTTGGCGACGGCACGAACCGCCAGTTCGTCGCTCAGGGTCCAACCGACGAAGTCACCGAACTGGTCCGCCTGGGCGCGCAGACGCTCCTCCTCGGCACGACGTACCGGCGCGTCGCCGAAGAAGTCGAGGACCACGTCGCTCAACGTCCCCGTCAGGGGCGGCGCGTCCGAGCGGCGCGAGCGAAATCGGACCACGATGGACCCGTGAAACGTGGAGTGTCCGCCGCGTTCGACGAACTCCGACAGGAGCGAGCGCGTCGCCTGCACCACGAGGCGCGACCGCGACGCCGCGCGCGCCTCGGTCCGAATGGCCACGTCGCTGCGGGCCCTTCGCCCCGGCGAGTAGAGGCTGCCACGAAAAACAAGTTCGGCGACGTCGTTCTCGGGAAACCCAGCGCCCCGCACCTCGAGGCGCGTTCCGAGTTCGACGGCTCCGTGGGAGAGCTCGTCCACTTCGAGCAAATCGGGGGTCCGCCGAGGTGCGCACCCGAGCGACAGCACCAACGTGGCGCAAGCGATCGAAAGCCAGATCGGAGCCCGGAGCAGGAACTGGACACCACCAGCCATCGCACCGCGTATAGCCTCGGCACCCACGAACTGACGAAATCGTGGCGGACCCGGCCGAAAACTTGACCACTGCGTGCGAGCACCGAACCCGACCACCCGTCGCGAAACCGAATCGGCCGTGCTCTGCGGTCGCCGCGCGCGGCTCGACTGGCGTGCTTTCGTACGTCACCTTGACGCTTTGCGGCACGACGGGGACATTCACGTAGAGGTCCAATCGAATGTCCGAAGCTGATCGAGCCGAAAGTAGCGTTCCGCCACGTCCGCGCCGGGTGATCAAGCGCTACTCGAACCGCAAACTCTACGACACGCAGGCCAGCAGCTATGTCACGTTGCTGAACATCGCCGAGATGGTGCGGGCCGGTGAGGACGTTCAGATCATCGACAACGCCACCAAAGAGGACAAGACGGACCTCACCCTGGCGTTGATCATCTCGGAAGAGGTGAAAGCCAATCCACGGGAAATCCCGATGGCCACCGTAAAAGCCCTCGTGCGCAGCCGCGGGGGACGCTTGATGAGTCAGCTCAGGGAAGGTCCCATCGGCAAATTCATTCCAACCGAAGGGGAAGAGGGCGCCCGGCACGACGGCGGCGCCGAGGAGAAACCGATGGCCCATGGCGAAGGACAGCCCGGACGAGAGGGAGCGAAAGGCTTTCGGGCCACCATCGAGCAGTGGCAGGCCACGGTGGACGAGCGCATCCGCGCCGTTTTGCCTCACTTTGCTGGCTTCCAGGAAATGCAGAAGCGGATCGAGGACCTGACGCATCGCGTTGAAGCTTTGGAGAAGAAGCAGCGCGACGAACGCTCGAACGATTGACCATTCGTCGAAACCGCCCCCCTCGGCCCGGAGGCCCGGATTTCCTCCGAAATTCGTGCAAACCTTCCTGGAATAACCCCCCGGTGGTTCCGGTTATCGGGTTTAAAGGAAGGCCGAGTCAGGCCCGCGACGAGAATGAGTCACTCGGATTCGATAAGTCCCCAGGAGTTCGAAGAGCAGGCGTTGCACCACGCAGACACGCTCTACGCAGTCGCCCTCAGGATGACTCGGCGTCCCGCAGACGCCGAGGACTTGGTGCAGGAGACCCTCCTCAAGGGTCTTCGCGCCCGCCACCAGTTTCAGGTCGGGACGAACCTGAAGGCGTGGCTGCTTCGGATCCTGACGAACACCTTCATCAACCGGTACAAGCGGGGCAACCTCGAACGCAGCGTCCTAGGTGGCCCCGAGGTCGACCCTCTCGCTGACGGTTGGGTCGGCACCGAGACGATGCGCTCGATGCGAGATCCCGAGTCACAGGTTCTGCGCCCCCTCCTAGGTGACGAGATCAGTCGGGCGCTCGACGAGCTTCCGGACGACTACCGCCTCGCCGTACTGCTGGTGGACGTCCAGGAGCTGTCCTACAAGGAAGCGGCCGACGTGATGGGTTGCGCGATCGGAACCGTGATGTCCCGGCTCCACCGTGGACGCAGCCGTCTCAAGGCCAGGCTCGTCGAGCAGGCCCGTTCCCTGGGCCTCGCATCGAACGATGATGTGAAGATTGCCGAGGCGCCGCCAGCCCCCGTCGAGCTCGAAAGCTACCGCGCGCGGAAAGCGAGTCGATCATGAGCCGCTGCCACGACATCCGTCCCTACCTCGAAGCCTTCGTGGACGACGAATTGTCCCCGGAGCGTTACCTGGACGTCGAGCGTCACCTCGGCGACTGTGCTCAGTGCGCCGAGCGCGCGCACCTGTCGCGGTGCCTCAAGCGGACCACACGAGACGTGGTGCTCGCCGAGGCCACACCGTCCTGCTCTTTCCGAGACCGGCTGAACGCCGCTCTCGAGGAAGAGTGTAGGCGCCAGCAGCCGCATCATCGTCACCGGCCGTTGCCGTGGCGCTACATCGCTCCGCTCGCCGCTGCGGCAGTCGCTGTTCTCGCGATCGGCGTGTCGCAGCAGCGCCTCCCACTTCCCGAGGGGGACGGAGCTCGCGCCACCCAGGCGACGGTGGCTCCCAATCCCGAACACCTGATCGACGAGCTGGTGCAGTACCACGCGTCGCAACTTGCGCCGGAAGTCACCGATCACGCTCAAGTCAACCGTCTCGAGCCCTCTCTCGGCGTTCCGGTCCGCGCACCCGAGCTGCGGAGCTTCGGCGCGCAGTTCGTCGGAGCAAGCGTCATTCCCGTGGAGAGCCACCGGGCGGCGTCACTTCAGTACCAACTCGGCAAGCACCGAGTGACGGTCTACGTGTTCAACGCGGACCAGGTGCCCCTGCGAGCACTCCGCGCTCTCGAGCCTCGGGTGGTGCGCGATCGCGCCGTCTTCGTCGGGCACCGAGGCGGTTACTCCATCGCCGCGGTCGAGCGCCAGGGCGTCGGTTACGCGGTCGCGACGGATCTCGACGACCGGGAGAGCGCAGAGCTGGTCGCTTCGATTCGCTGACCGGATGCGCTCCCTGGGGGAGCTCGGTCATGTCGAAGTCCACGACGTTCGACGTACCAGAGACGCAGCACCGACAGAAGGGGCTCTCCGGACGCCGGCCGATGCGACTCCGCTCCCCGAAGGGATTCACGCCGCCTGGAGCAGGCCTAGTTCGAGACTCGCTCGAGGGGGGGGCCAGTAGCTCGCAGGGGTCAGTGGACCAGAGCCGTTCCGTGCTTGCGCGGGTCGGCTCCTGCCTCGACACGCGGCCCGTCGAAGCGGATCATCTGCACGGCGGTGGTCTCGAAGGGCATGAAATCGACGATTTCTCCGCGCCATTCGAGGTCGGCGATGTGCTTCTTGGGAGTTCCCTTCTCGACCAACATGAAGGCGCCCTCGGTGGGGATGTAAATGCGCTTTTCGCGAAGCGCTTGATAGGGCGACTGCCCGAAGACCAGCGCGGCCAAGACCGTCTGCGTCACGTTCGTCGCGATGGCGGTTCCGCCGGAACCACCCGCCGCCAGCACCGGGCGCCCGTCTTCGACGACGATGGTGGGAGTCATCGAGGAGACGGGACGAGCTCCGGGTCGGGGACGGTTCGGACTCTTCGTCATCCCGAACGGCACCACGCTGCTCTCGGGGGTGAAGTCGTCGAGCTCGTCGTTCAGGACGATGCCGCTCTTTTCCGCCATCAGCTTGGCGCCGAAAAGTCGGTTCACGGTCGTCGTGAGCGACACGACGTTGCCCTCCCGATCGGACGTCGCGATGTGGTGCGTCCCATGCTCTTCGAGTCCGAAGCGAGGCATCGCGTGCGTTCGGTCGAGCGCGATCCTGCGGCGACGCTCCTCCAAGCGCTTCGGATCGAGCAGGGTATCGACAGCGACTTTTTCGAAGGCGGGGTCCCCCAGGTACCGCATCCGGTCGGCAACTGCCGCACGCATGCCTTCTGCGATGAGATGCTGGTAAGCCGGCGTACCCAGCTTCAGACGCCGCAATTCGTCGGCCGAGAAGAGGCGAAGTACCTGCGAAAGCATGAGACCACCCGCCGATGGGGGAGGCATGGTGTAGACGTCGTAGCCCTCGTAGCGCGTCTTCAGTGGCTGTCTCTCCACCGGACGATAGTCGCGAAGGTCCTCGAGCGTCAGAGCCCCGCCGGCGGCCCGCGCCGTCGCGACGATCTCTGTCGCAATGGGACCTTCGTACACGGCTTTCGGTCCTTCGGCAGCGACACGGGCCAGCGTGGCAGCGAGGGGTGCGTTGACGACGCGCGTACCCACGACCGCCGGGCGGCCTCCGGGATAATACAGCGCCGCAAAGGCTGGCTGACCCGCGAGCGTGCTCTTCCCGTAGGAGAGCATCTTGCCGAGGTGCTTGCCGACCACGAAACCACGGCGAGCGGTCTGCTCGGAGATCTTCACGAGCTCGGCCCAGGGCTTTCTTCCTCGCCGCTGATGCAAGTCGAAGAGCCCTCGGAGTTCTCCAGGCACTCCCACCAAGCGGCCCCTCTGCTCGAAGGGCAGAGGACGCTTCTCGAAGGGTCCGGGCTCGATGCCCGCGGGGGCCGTTTCGCGGAAGTCGAGCACGGTGGCCTGCTTCTTGGCGGCGTCCCAAAGGACGGCGAAACCGCCACCCCCGAGACCGCTCGACCCGGGTGCGCTCACGCCCGACGAGAGGGCCGCCACCACCGCGGCGTCGACGGCGTTGCCTCCCTGGCGAAGTGCCGTCATTGCGTCGTTGGCACCTTCCCGACTCTCACTGGCCACCCCACGCTGATCGAAGAGTTGCCCGGGTGCCTTCGCCCCGACCTCGGGCGACAGCAGGACCAGACCCAAGGCCAACGCCGAAAGAGCGCCAATCAGCCTGCCAGGATGGCGCCCGCGAAACGCTCCCCCCTCCTCGTCCTGCGAGGGGATGTTTTCCGGCCCCTCCGCTCGGGCGCGCCCTTGATTTCCGCGCTGCTGATGCTGCCGGCTCCTCCGCCCCTGGCCGTCGCCGACCAAGCGACCTACGAACCGCCACGAGAACGCTCCCACCCTGCGACCGAGCATGGAGCCTTTGCTACCATCCCTCTTCCAGCGCTCCTACCCATCGGAGCACCGAACACTTTGCCTCCGTCGTGCCGGCGAAAAATTCCCTCGCCGCTCGCGGTGGAGCGTTTTTTTCTTCTGCTCGCCCGCGCCAGGAAGCTGCACCGAGCCCGCGACGGTCTCGTTCTGAGCCTCCACGAACCCTGACCCCGAGTCGACCTGAACCGAATGCGATTTCTCTTCGTGATGGACCCGGCAGAAACGATGCTGCCGGACAAAGACACCACCTTTGCGTTCCTGCGCAGCGCGCAAGCCCGCGGTCACGAGTGCCTGCACGCAGCGCCGAAGGACCTGAGCCTCGACGGTGGAGACGTCGTCGTGCGCTCGCGGTCACTCACGGTGAGCGACACCCCGCCACACACGAGCTTGGGTGAGTTCGAAAGGCATCGCGTCGCCGAGCTGGACGCGGTCTTCATCCGAAAAGATCCCCCCTTCGACACCGACTACCTTCATCTGACGCAAGAGCTGGATCTCGTGAAGCACCAAACGCTGGTGCTCAACGACCCCGCCGGTCTTCGCGCGGCGAACGAAAAGCTCTTCGCCTTCCACTTCGCCCGCTGGACACCGCGCACCCGCGTCACCGCAAGCCCCGAGGAAATCCTCGATTTCGTCCGCGACGCGGGTCGTGCCGTGCTCAAACCGCTCGATGGCGCGGGCGGCGCAGGCGTGGTCGCGCTGACCCGAGGAGACAAGAACAATCGGGCACTGGTCGATCTATTGACCCGCGAAGGTCGCGCGCAGGCGCTGGTCCAGGAGTTCGTCCCGGACATCGCCGAGGGCGACAAGCGCGTCATCGTGCTCGACGGCAAACCTCTGGGCGCCATCCTCCGCGTCCCGCGCGAAGACGACATCCGCGCCAACATCCACGTGGGCGGCATCGTACGGCCTACCGAGGTCACCGCCCAAGAGGAAGAGCTGGTGCGAGACGTCGGAGCCACCTTGAGCCGGCACGGCCTGTGGTTCGTGGGCCTCGACCTGATCGGTTGCCGGTTGATCGAGGTGAACGTCACCAGCCCGACCGGTATCCAGGAGCTCGCCCGGTTTTCGAAAGGAGATCCAGAGGGCAAGGTAATCGACTGGGTCGAAGCGAAATCGCGCGCACTGAAAGAGTCTTGCGGTGACGCCGCGGTCGGCACGGCGGCAGGCTGACAGATGATTTTCGCCGGGTGAGCGGGACCCCCTCCTTCCCTCGACTTCTCCGAAGAACGCCGACCGACGTGGGTCGTATTCGTGTGGGTCCGGTTGACGAAAGTTGACGGAGCACCGCCCCACCGTCGAACGGAGCCTCACCGGGGACGTACCTTTGCCCAGTCCCAGGGTTCGGAGAGCGCCATCACTCGCCAGGCGATCCCGAGGCCGACGAGAGCCCCGAAGGCGTGGGCCTCGGGCAAGAGCCGCACGCCCTCGCCAAGGTCGGGTGCAAGCAGCGCCTGACCTCGCGCGAACTCGACACTGGTCTTGATGAGCACGAGGCCCCCAGTCACCGCGGCGAGGATACCGACCCCGTGAAGGCCAGCCCCGCGAGCGCGCGCCGCGACCACGGCAACGAGCACCACCACCAAAGTGAGCAAGACACCCGAGAGCCCCGCGTAGTGCTCCACGTCGGGCCGTCCAATCAAGACGCCGAGCCCAATCGCGCTCGTCGACCACGCGAGGGTCACCACGAGCCAGCGCCGAGACAAAGCCTCCAGGGCACCCGCCCACAGGGCAAAGGCGAGGATGTCACCGCGCGCATGATCCGCGCCGTAGTGGACGAAGTGCGCCGTCACCAAGCGCCACCACTCACCCGACGTGATCGCTGCACGGTCGAACTCCCAACGCTGCGCCTCACCGAGCCACCAGAGCCCCGCACACGAAAGCGTGACAGCGAGTGCGACGCCGGGAAAGGCGCACCTCCCGAGCTTCGGGAGGTGCCAGCGAGTCTCAAGCGGCATGGTGCCTCTGCCTCTTCCCCAGGGCCAAAGCGAAAAGCGCCAGCAGCCCCCCCAGCAGTGACAAGAGTGGATCCATCGCGCCCCCGTAGTAGTCATCGTCGTAGTCGTCGTAGTTACCCGCAGGCGAAGGGGAGCTCGAGCGGTTTGCCATGGCCGCGTCCTCGATCGCCGTTCGGGACTGGTTGGCCCGCTCCACGCCCAACTCCTCGAAGGTGGCGTCGTCGACGACGACCATCGCCGTGTAGTCGGTGACGAGCTGGTATTCGAGGGCAACTTCGACGACACGACGCCGCATTTCCTCCGCCGAGATCAACCCGAGCAGGTGCTGCTTTTCCAAACCATGGATCGTCTCGAGGGCCCAGAGTCGCTCGAGTTCGGGATTGTCGGTGTCCTCACTTGGAAGCTCGAGACTCACCCCGTGGGTTTCGAGCTTCCCACTCCGGCGGGTCGAAAGCTCGAGGGTGGCCGTGCCCGGCTCTGCGTAGCGGCCGAAGACGACCAGCTGCTGGCCCTTGTAGATCTTGCGGAGAGAAAAGTCGGTCGCCTGCTCCACGCCGCCACCGACGACCGTGAGCCTCACGTCGTGCAAAGCCTCATGGGTCGCCTTGTTTCGCGCCAGAAGTACCTGCCCCACGATGTCGTCTTGGTTGGACACCGGTGCGTAGAAGCCGCCCGACGCCTCGGCGATGATCTCCATCAAGGGCCAGTTGGCGTTGTTGCCCATCATCATGCCGTAGACCCGGACGTCGCTCTCGCGCACCATTCGGTCAAAGGCGAGGGGATCGATGATGCCGGTGTTCGCCTCGGCATCGGTGATGAGCACCGTGGAAACGACCCGCTCCGGATCGAGGTGCGCGAACCCTTCGGAGAGGCCCTGATAGAGGTTGGTGCCGCCACCGAGTTGGAGAGCGCGCACGGCACTCTGAGCCTCGGCCACGTTCTCGGGGGTGGCGGGAAGAAAGGTGCCGACCACGTCATGGGTGGCTTGGTCGAAGGCAAGGATGCGAAATCTGTCACTCGGACCGAGACTGGTCAGGGACTCGACGACAGCCTCGACTAGGCTCCCGAACTTCCCGCTCATGCTGCCAGAGATGTCGAGGACGAAGACGTAATCCGTGCCGTGATCGAGCGGTTCGAGATCGATGCCCGGCGTATAGAGAGCCAGAAAAGTGCCGAGTTCACTTGCGGGTGCACGGTAGGGAACCACCTGGAGCTTTCCGGCCTGATCCTCGGCGAAGCGGTAGTAAAAGACGATGTCCTGTCCCAGCTTCGACGTCTGCTCCGTGAAGCTCAGCTCGAAATGCCGTTCGGAGTGCTCCGTCACCTGGGGTGAGTGGTTCGGCATGCGCACTTCCTCCACCGGCTCGGCGCTCTTCAGCTCGAGGTCGAAGCGAAACGTCCCACTCACGGTCTCGTTTCCGGTCCAAAACTGCTCGGCGGTACCACCGTCTTCGAGCGGGTAGACGTAGCGCCCGACCGATTCGTCGACGGCAAGCTTCTCGTAGTAGACGAACGTCATTTCGGCGGTGCCGTTCGCAGGGATCTGCGCCACCGAGAAGCGGAAGTTCTGGTGACCGTCCTTCGTCGCGAGCCCCGCCTGCTCGCCAGCATCACGCTGAGCCTCGTAGATGGATTCGGCTTCGTCCCGTTCGAGCACTTCCCCGTTCATGACGCGATCGCCCACCGTGATGCGCATCGCCGAAAGCGCCGCATCCGGCGGGATCGGAAACTCGTAGATGGCGTCGAGCGCCGTACCCGTAGGATTCCGAAAGACCTGCGTCACCTCTGTCCGCGAAAAGCCGTTGTTGATCACGACGTCGACCGCATGATCGACGATCTCGGCGGTGACGCCGCTCGCGGGATCGCTGAGTGTGCCAGCCGCGCGCGCCGGCGAGGGCGCGCCCAACAGGACCGCAAAAGCACAGAACAGGGTGATGAAGATCGTCTTGCTGATCATGAAGTCCTCCCGAACAAGTGGTTGAACCAGTTCAAAGCAGGACTCGTGCCGACCGCGGCGAATCTACTTTTCCCGTGTAACTCTAGGCACTTGGGACCAGCGCCTCAAAACGACCGCGCCCTCGGATCGCCTCCACTGAGGCTTCCGACTCACACTGGGTGGGTTCGGAGTGGGCTCCGAAGGCACGGGTGTTGCCGTCGCACCACGGGGGCGTCGAAGCGCCGCTCGACCGCGACGATTCCGCAGGCATGGCTGGCTACGTTTGCGGAATCGAGAGCCACGTTCAGCAGGAATGACCCCGCAGTCGGGCGAACTCCCAGGGAACACGCCCGCGTTCGACTGGCGCCGTCCTCGCTACTGAGGGCATTCCCCCGTGGGCATGACGCACGCCGACAGCTCGACTGTCCGTTCCACGGTTTCTTCGCCGGACGCCTCGAGCCGAACGTCGAGGAAGAGATTCACGCTCTCACCAGCGTCGAAGTCGGCGACCGTCGGAAGGTCACCGTCCGAGCTGACACTCCAGGTCGTTCCACCGAGCACGAGCTCCCCAGTGAGGTCTCCCGAGTCGGTCCACCGGAGCCAGGCGGAGTCGTCGGAATCGGTCGCACATCCCTGAAACCCGGCGTGGATCGTACCGTCACAGTCGGCTCGACTCAGCGAGACCGGGTCACCTTCCGAAGAGCACGACGACGTGAACGCCGTACTGCTGTCGAACCAGACCCCAAACGGCATGTCGTACTGGCAAGGCGGTCCAAACGCGTCCGGCAGAGGACCTCCGGTGCCTGACTCGCCCCCCGTCGACGACGTCCCGCCGCTGGGTGCGGCACCGGAATGGCCACCGGAGGTGGGACCGCCGCCGGAGTCGCCCCCGCCTGAAGACGTGCCCCCGCCACTGGTGCCGCCTCCGCTGCTCCCTCCCCCGCTGGAGGCGCCACCGGAGGAAGCCGAGCCAGAACCGCTCACCGTAGGACTCGATCCGCCGTGCGACGCCGGGTCCTTCTCCGATTCGCCGCCGCATGCGATGGCGAGTCCGGCCACGACAACTTGGAAAGTGCGTCTCAAGAATCCCCCGCTTCCAAAAAAGTTACTCACTCAGGGTACGTCGCCCGAATGCCAGGGGACAACCGAAGCCCACTTCGTGAGCCCGCAGCGCCTGGGGGAAACGCACCAGTGCGCAGGCGCCCAACGCTTTTCGCGCGGCGTACCCTGACCCAGCTGTGCTTGCGGCTTCCTAGAGCGACAAACGGTTTACCGTTTGTCGCGACCAAACAAGCAACTGGAGCGCCGATTCGTGCAGCACACCGAAGCCGAGCAGGCGAAAACCGCCCCCTCGCTAGGGGTGGGGGCGGGTTTTGCAGGCGCCCACGAGGCAAACTGATCGGCGCTCTAGCGAACGCCGAGGGCCCGCCGCGAGCGGCAGTTCAGCGCCGGCCCACCACTGGAGCGGGTCTCGTCCGAGCGGCGCGGGCAGCGCGCAAGAGGAGGCTGTCACCCCGGAGACATTCGAAACAGTCGTAGCGGTCTTCGCACGGGCTCCCGAGCTGCAGTTTGGTCATCGCGGCCAAGCTCCTCTCGTCACCCGCTCGGACCGCCCGCTCCAGAATCCCCCGGACGGCGTGGCAATCGTTTTCGGCGCGCAGGTCCGTGGCCACGAGCAGAGCTTCGGAAGCGACCTCCCGCACCTCTTTGCTGTACACGAGGGCCTCCGCCAGCCGAGTCGTCGCCGTTCGGTCCTTTTCGGACGTCCAAACGTCGTACAGGAAATCAGCACCATCGGGCGTTCGGAGAGCCACCAAGGCTCCCATCGCCTCGACAGGCACACCGCCGCTGTCCACAGCGGCACGGAGATCGTCGAACGCGCGAGCCGGATCGTTCGGTGGGGCGCTCGCCAGCCCTACCAGTTCCGCGTCATGCTTCGCTCGTTCGGCGCGCGCCGCCTCGAGGATGTCGGCCGCTTCGCGGTCCACGATCGCTTTCCCCCACGGCACGACGGGAGCGACAGGCTTGGCCGACGGCTCCGCCTTCTCCTTGATTTCCACCCGCGCCGGCGCCCGCACCGCGGCGACGGTGGGACGCTCGGTAACGGCAGGACGGGAACCGACTGGCCCGACGTCGGGGAGGTCATCGAGCAGCGGTGCGAGTAGCGCGCCCGCAAACCCCGCCGCGCCGCAGAGGAGAGCCGCAGATGACCAACGGAGAGCGCGTCGTGCGAGCGGCGACCTTCGAAGACGGAGCATGAGCGGTGGGCGCCACGAAGGGTCCATTCCAGAACGAGACGTGACGGGGGCGTCCGAATCCGGACCAGAATCACCGCACGAGAACTCCGCGCGATGATCCATCGCCTGAGGCGCCGAAGCTCCGCGCCCGTCATAGGGACGAAGCACGGGAGGAAGGTCTTCCAAGTTCACCCCCGAGGGCAGTCGGGCGGCCCTCAGGGCTCCGGACGACGCTTCGGGTTGGGGTGTCGACGATTTGAAGGGGAGTGCGAGGCGATCGGCAACCGCTGGCAACCCTACGGTGGGTGGGATCGAATAGAGCGAGCGTCGGTCGACCGAGCGACCTCGCGTCGTCGGAACCTGCTTCTGCCCAAGCGATCGAAGCACGGAAGGACGTCGAACGACGGTCGGTTGCGAGCTGAGAGGAGGAGGGGGATCGAAGGTAGGACGTCGCGCTTCTTCCGCAACCTGCTGCGCCGCGTCCGGGGGTGCTTGGACGATCTCGCGGTGCGGCCCTTCGACGGGCAGGCCCCGCCGAGGCGCGCGTCGATCGGGTGGGCGCTCGCCTCCGGTGCTGCGACTACGATGGTGCCTCGTGGGTGCCATGATGACGCCATCGATGAGCGGTCAGCCCCTCACGCGCTTGACGCGCGCGTCTCACGGGTGGACGCGCCCTCGAGGGGATGACCAGAACCCGCCCGCTTCTCGCTCTCAGCGGCGGGCGACGACCAGCATGCTGCCGCCCCTCCTCGCTCTGGCGGCGGGCGGCAGGAGTTCGCTCGTTGGATGGTTGCGGAGAGGGTGGGATTCGAACCCACGGTAGGGTTGCCCCTACACATGATTTCCAGTCATGCACCTTCGGCCACTCGGTCACCTCTCCTGGCCGGTGGGCTCACGCTGTGAGCCCGGCTCGTTCCCGCGTCAGAGCCAAGGAACGGCTCGTGGCGGGTGTAGCGGAGAGAGTGGGATTCGAACCCACGGTACCCTCGCGGGTACACCTGATTTCGAATCAGGCACCTTCGGCCGCTCGGTCATCTCTCCGCGGCGGAATGTGGCAGCAGGGGTGGGCACTGTCAACGGAGCAAACACCCATGATTTCGCCAATGACCGGTATAGTCCCCGCCATGCCTGCTCGTCGATGGCCTCACCCCTGGATGACCTACTTCGCTGCCCTGGGGCTTGCCACGCCCGCCCTGGCGGCGGAGCAGCCGGCTCCGGCTGAACCATCGACTCCCCGGGCGGCGCCTCCCCCTTCCGCAGCGCCCAGCGAAGAACCGGCCCCCCCGGCAGAAGCTCCTTCCGCGCCCTCCGAACCTGGCGGTACACCCTCCGCCCCTTCCGACCGGGGGGCAGCAGAGCCCTGGTCAGGTCCTTCCGGATCCGAGGACACGCCCTCCGCCATTCCGGACGCACCCGCTGAAGGTTCCGTTCCGCAGGCGCCGGCTCCGCCTGCCGAATCCCCGGAAGCGCCGAGCGAAGGTGGGGAGCCCTCGGCTCATCCGACGACGCCGACCACGCCGACGACCGTACCGCCGACGGAGCCGGCCGAAGAAGCGTCGACGTCCCACGACGCCGAGCCCGAACCCAGCGCTCCCTCGCCCCCGGCGAAGGAGTGGCCCGCCGTAACTGAGTCGCTCTTCGCGACACAACCTCCGTGGATTTCTCCGGAAGCGTTCGTGGGAGTCAGCGGACGCATGGGTCCTAGTGACGCCGACTACGACGAGGAGAGCCGCGTTGGCGCGACGCTGGGTCTCGGCGCGTGGTATGCGCGCGACGAGCGCCGATCCTACGGTCTCGTCTACGAACGCACGAACCTGGGTCACTTCGAACGGTTCGACGTTCCGAACAGCATCTTGGTCGATGCCGTCCAAAGCTCTCTGATGTTGGGTCTGCGCGTCGTGCCTCGCGAGGACGCGAACATTCGGAGCTACGTGTCGCTCCGCGTGGGAATTAACTGGGTCAGCCTCGACGCCACGGGAACCCGAGCGGCGAGCGACGTCACGCAACCCGGTGTCCCCTTCCAGTGTTCCGAAAGCGGGGACGTTGGCCTGAGTCTGGGTGCCGGTGCCGGCGCGGAAATTGACCTCGGAAACGGTTGGGTGGTCGTTCCCGAGGCCCGGGGAACGGCGCACCAAGGCTCGACGGAGGTGCTTGGAACGTGTGCCGTCGCCCCGGGCACGACGGTCAACCTGAGCGCGGCGCTCGGTCTCGGGTATCGATTCCGCACGAGCCCCCTCTGACCCGGCCAGGGGGCCGCGCCTTGGCGGCTCGATCTCGCGCAGCTCGACCTCGCGCAGCTCGACCTCGCGCGGCTCGACCTCGCGCAGCTCGACCTCGCGCGGCTCGACCTCGCGCGGATCGTCGAGGGGAAACTCGTCTAACCCCACCGTCCACTCGCCAAGAACGAGAGGCTTTGTCATCATCGACACCTTCGACCGAGAGGACTGTGCCCATGGACCGCCCCACTCGCCTGGTTTTGACCACGTTGGTCGCCCTCTTCGGCACCACTCTGGCTCATGCCGAGCCGCGCCATCCCACGCACGTCGCGTGCGTCGGCGACAGCATCACCGAAGGCAAAGACGACGCCCGATGGACCAGCCTGCTTCAGGACGCGCTCGGCAACTCAGTTCAGGTCGGAAACTTCGGGCAGTCCGGGCACACGATGCTCACGAACGCCTACGCCTACAATCCGACAGAAGCGGTGCAGTTCGTCCAGGACGCACCTGCCGGCTCGGTCGTGAGCGTGATCATCGCCCTCGGGACGAACGACTCCAAGTCCGGATTCTGGATGCCTGATGGTGCGGGCAAACAGGACGTTCAATTCGAGAACGACGCGCTGGCGCTGATCGACACCTTTACGTCGTTGCCGAATCAGCCGGTCGTCTACCTCGCGCTGCCACCCTGGTCCGGGGTGAACGGCTTCGACATCGACAACGAGACCGTCGAAAACGAAATCATCCCAATCCTCGAAAAGGTTGCTGCTGCCCGCGGCGTTTTCGTCATCGACGCACACACGCCCACTCGGGATCGCCCGGAGCTCGTCGTCGACGGCGTTCATCCAAACCCAACCGGCGCGGAGCTCCTGGCCCAGGTGATGCAGGCTGGCCTCGAGAGGGTCCCTTCGATCACCATCGCGTCGCCGACTGATGGCGAACAGCTCCCCCCTCCGGTCACCCTCGAAGCGCTCGTCGATTCCGGCAACGTCCCCCTGGAAAGCGTCGAATTCTTCGTCGATTCCGAGTCCCTCGGCGTGTTCACCGAGAGTCCCTTTTCCATTCCGTGGGAAAACGCGACCTTCGGCCAACACGTCGTTTCGGTGGAAGCCCGCGACGTCACCTCAGCGTCCCACAAGGTCGAGTCGACCTTCACCGTGGGGGAACCTCAGGGGGACGCGAACGCCACGAAGACCAAGCCCGGCGGATGCCAGTGCGCCACGGCTCCCGATGGAACCTGGAGCGGCTTCTTCGGAGCCGTCGCCGTGGGGCTGCTCTTGTCACGGCGACGCGCCTACCGCTCCGCTTGACACCGGGCGCCAGGCTCACGCGCCTCGGACCCTCTCGCTCAACGCGCCATAGGCGCTGGGGCGACCGGCGTTGCCTTCGGCCGAAACCGGGCGCTGGCTAGAAATGGGCGCTCGAACGCCAGGTAGAAAAAGTAGGCGACGAAGACGACGAGCGGCACTCCGACTGCCGAAAGCCAAACAAATAGAGCAGCGGAAGATACTCCGAGCTCTACCAATGCGAAAAACGAGATCGCCAGCAGGGGGTAGTGGCACAGATACAGGCTGTAGGAGAAATGACCGACTCCGACCGCAGCCTTCGAGGCGCACAACTTGCCGAGCCAACCGACTTGCTCATTTCGAAGCAGTCGCTCGGTGCAACCGATGAGGAAGCTGGAGGTCGCCAATCCGACGAAGACCTCGGCGAGGACGGTTCGGAGCGTGTCCTGCCACTCCCCTTCGACGCGCCAAAGCCCCAGGATGCCGCCGACGACCGCAGCGGCAGCGGCCACGCCGTACCTTCGGCTGTTTTCCACAGTCCTTGGCGCCTATATGCTCAGCCGTCAGGCTGTCGAGGCCGGAAAGCGTCTTGAGGCAGGCGCCGGGAACCCGTCGTTCCTGAAGGCGAAACAGTCCACGGCTGCGTTCT
>JBNKGC010000051.1:0-33793 GCA_050289625.1 Polyangiaceae bacterium
AGCCCGGCGTGGACTCGCAGAATACGATTTCGTATTCGGGTGCGAAGAAGCAGTCCACGGGAAGCGGCGCGCAGCCCTCGGGTTCGGAGGAACAACCACCGCTCGCGCACGTGTTGATTCCTGCCGAACCGCCGCTGGCCCAGGACCCGCCGGCAGCTTGACCTCCGGTCGATTGACCGCCGGTCGACCGACCTCCGGCCGCCCAAGAACCGCCGGCGGACGCGCCGCCGGTGACCCAGGGGCCGCCCCAGGATCCACCGCTCCCTTCGTCTCCCAGTCCCAAGTCCCCATCCGCACCCCCGCAGGCGACAAGTGCCAGACACACTCCGCTGATAAACAACTCACGACGCAACAGTGCCCTCGAGCGTCCGCTCATTCCGTCCTCCTTCGGTGCGTCGTGCGGTGCGCCGCGACGCGATTGGTGTTCGAAAGGAGAGGACCGTCACGAGCCGAAAGCGGCTCAGTGGCTTTCAAGTTGGGACATGAGAGCTGTCGCTCTTGCCCGCTCAGGGACGGAAGCGAGCCGTCAGGCTCCGCAGCACTTCTTGTATTTCTTGCCGCTCCCGCAGGGGCATGGCTCGTTGCGCCCCACCTTGCTCGAACGGGCTGGAGTTGCGGCCTTCGCCTCGGCGCGGGCCGAGCGAAAGTGCTCGTAGAGCGCTGCGACGTCGTCGCCGAGGGCCGCCCGGTGACTGGCGCGATAGGCGTCCGGATCTTCCGCGGCCGCTTGGTCCACCGTTTTCAGAGACTCGGGCTCCGCGTACCCCGCCAGCACAGCGAGGGGCACCGTGAGCTCGAAGGCTTGGGTGTCCGAAGTCCAGCGACTGTCCCGGTGCGCGATTTGGACGTACCCCCGACAGAAGTCCCGTACAGCCTGTTCGTCGGGGTAGGGCACGGCGGGTACGCGGAGTTCGAGGCAGTCTGCGCACGAGTTGTAATCGCGCAGCAAGAGCCCGAAAAGGGTTCGAAGGGAGGCCGAATCCGGCGTTTCATCCCCGACGAGAAGGGGGATCCATGCAGTGGGTTCGAGCTCGGTTGGCGCGGTGGCAACGGCAGCGAAGACCCCTCGCGCAAACTCGACGGTACGTCCGCCGCTCGCGTCGAGGAGGCTCGAGAGTTCCTGAACCTCGCGGTCGTTCAGGGGGTCCTGTGGAATGCGCACGTCGCGGTCTTACACCGACCGCGCCTGGGGGGTTCCGAAAAAAAAGACGCTGCGGTTCGAAAAGGGCACGCGGTTCGAGTCAGCATGCTTTTCGAGTAGGTGGGGCAAAGGGGCATGCGGTTCGAATGAGCAAGGATTCGAATGAGCAAGGATTCGAATGAGTCGCGGGCAATCCGTGCAACTGATGTAGGGTCGACCCATGAAGGTCATCGTCGACTTGTGCGTCGTCCCGCTCGGGGTGGGAGTGAGCCTTTCACCCTACGTCGCGGAGTGCGAACGCGTGCTGAACGAAGCGGGATTGGTCACACGCCTTCACGCGTACGGAACCAATGTCGAGGGAGAGTGGGACGAGGTCTTTCGCGCGGTGAAACAGTGCCACGAGGCGGTGCACGCGATGGGGGCACCTCGTGTGACGACTTCCTTGCGCGTCGGAACGCGAACGGATCGCGAGCAAAGCATGGACGACAAGGTCGCGAGCGTCGTCGAAAAGATGGGTGCGTCGGGCAGTCGAGCCTGAGTGCGGGGTCGGTCGCAACGCACCTGCGCCTCGAGCAACCGCATCCTCAAGCAACTTCGGCAAACCATTCGGCCAATGCTGCGTCCAGAGGCGCCAGCGGTTGGTAGCCCCGGGTGACGATTGCTACCTGCCCGCCTCGTTGGGCAAGCAGGGTGGGGAAGCCGTGGATGCCGAGGGCTCGCGACGTGTTGAAGCCGTCCTCCGTCGCGAGAAGAGTCGCTTCGCTCGAGAATTCCGCGAGGAAGTCCTGTCGTGCGAACCCGTGCTCCTCCGCGACGTCCGCGAGAACCTCGTCGTCGGTGATGTCCCGGTTCTCGGCGTAGAAAGCGCGATGGACGCGCGCCAAGAAAGACAGAGCCTGGCTACTGTCCAGTCTGCCCGCTGCGACCACCGCCCGCGAAGAGGGCGCGGTGTCGTAGACGAAGGTTTCCCGGTTGAAGAAGGAATAGTCGAAGGGCTGCCCGCTCGCTTCCTGGACGTGTCGCCAATGCGTACGGATCTCTTCCTTCGTGTGCTCGTCGAGCACGCGGTCGTTGAATGGGAACAGCCCCCCCAGGATCAAATGAATCGATGCGACACGCGCGAAGTTTCGCTGCAGAGCCCCGATCACGGGTGAGAAACCCCAGCACCAAGAGCACATGGGGTCGGCCAGGTAGATGAGCCGCCGTACCCGCGCTTCCGGGTCGACGTCGCGTCCGGAGATGGTTGATGAGGCCATACTCACGAAGGTAGGCCTCTCGCGAGGGAGTGCCAGTTCGGGAACTCCGCTCGCTACGCGAAGTCGGAGGTTCTGCACGGACGCTCGTCTCAGCCCACCCGAAGGAGGGGGAACCCGCTGCCCCGCGCTTTCAGCGCACGGAGAACCACGCGTTGTCGCGCTTGATGTCCAAATGCAGGTGGTTTCGGTGCGCGCGATCGTAGTTCGGTGTCAGAATGTGATGGAACATTCCGGTCCTCGCGATGGCGCAAACGAGGTTCCTGAGCAGGACGCCCTTCTCGTCCTCGTCCGCGACCGCGCTGGTTTCGCCGCACACCGCCTGGCCGCGGTCTCCGTGCCAGTCCGCCTCGATGTCCAGCACTCGCCCATCACGCAATGTGAAGCTGACCACGTCGGCAGCCAGCCCATAGGCGTGTTGACTGCGTCGATGGCGCTTGGTCGGAAGGCGCGCCCCGCGCCGGTAGAAATTGTCGATGCGCACTTGCACCACGTCGTGTTCACTGAGGACGCGGGCGAAGTCCTCGAGGGTCAGTGCCAGGCGGCAGTCCAGGAGACCGAACGATGTGGACTTCGGGGGGACTTGAAACGTCACCCCGTGGATCGGAGCGACCACGCGCACCGGATTGGCAATGCCCTTGGCAGGCCCGCGATGTCGCTCGAAGGGGAGCTCGCTTTCCTTCAGACGATTGCGGCAGTCGCCCTCCGAGAGGTTGGCACGTGTCATCGCTGCGCCTTTCGCGAGCTCACTGGTGCTGGGCATCGCCCCGTGGAAGGGATGGCGCGGGGGCTCGGTAGGTCCTGTCTCGACTTCCTTCGCGACTTCGGATTGGCCCCCTGGAGGCGACCCCGCGGTCGAAATGCCATTCGAATCGGGTCCCACCGGCGCGGGCGGCGGTGCTGGTCGACTCGCTACGCTCGGTGTCGGCGGAGCCTCTGATGGAGCTCCTGAGGGGGCGCAAGAGGCCAACAGGAGAACGAGAGCACCGATCAGTCCACAGCGCCGGAGCTGACGGAAATCGCCGCCCATCTCTGATGGATTGTCCGTTCGCGTCGAACGGTGACCCGCTCGTCGCTCGAGCCAGTGGGCAGTGCGCGCCTCGAACATCGGCGCCGCCACGCTTACAACGAAATGCAGGCTTGCGCATGAGTTTTCGGTGGCGCTCGACGGCAGACTCCCTCGGGCCATCGCAGGTGGTGGTCGGCGGTGGATTCGGTGTTACCGTCCGCCCCCCATGTCCTCACCGGCCATCGCCTGCGAGTCCCTCGTCAAGCACTACGGGGAGAAGGTCGCCGTGGATGGCCTGAATCTTAGGGTCCCGCAGGGTCAGTGCTTCGGACTTCTCGGGCCGAACGGAGCCGGCAAGACCACGACTGTGGAGATGCTCGAAGGTTTGCACGCCCCGACGTCGGGAACCATTCGCCTCTTCGGCATGGGCTGGGGCAACGGGCAGGATCACCGCTTGCGTGAGCGCTTCGGGGTGCAGCTGCAGGACACGCAACTTGCGGACAAGTTGCGCGTCGAGGAGGTGCTCACCCTGTTCCGGTCGTTCTACTCTCGGGGCAGGCGCGTCGAAGAGCTCATTGACGAGCTCGACTTGGGAGCGTTTCGCCGGCAACAGTTCCATCAGCTGTCGGGAGGCCAGAAGCAGCGCGTCGCCGTCGCGACGGCACTGGTCGGGGATCCGGATCTTCTTTTTCTGGACGAACCGACGACGGGGCTCGATCCGCGCGCCCGCAAATCCCTCTGGTCCGTGATCGAGCGATTTCGCGACGGCGGCGGGACCGTGCTTCTGACCACGCACTACATGGAGGAGGCGGCAATGCTTTGCGACCACATCGCCGTGATGGACCGGGGGAAGATCATCGCGTCGGACTCCCCGCGCGCTCTGGTGGACAGGCTGGGCGATGTGCAGTTCATGGATTTCGAGAGTGCCGATTCTCTCGACGCGGATGCCCTGCGCGCGCTCGACTTCGTCGAGGACGTCGTGGAGCGAGGTAGGCACTATCGCGTGACCCTGCGACGGGATCTGTCCGCGCTGTCTCTGGTGATTTCCGAGCTTTCGCGGCAGGGCGTCCAACCGGTGGGCCTGAGCACGCATCAGGCCACGCTGGACGACGTCTTTCTTCACCTGACCGGGCGCGAACTGATCGCCGACTGACGAGGAGCGAAAACGTGTCCGATGCCCAACTCCGACCGCTCGTCGAGCTCGTCAAAGCGCGCTTGCGCGAGTTTTGGCGAGAACCCGGCGTCGTGTTCTGGGTCTTCGGGTTTCCTCTCCTCATGGCCATCGGTCTGGGAATGGCCTTCCGGGCCAAGCCGCCTGAGCCCACCCGGGTGGCCGTAGTCGCGGCGGGAGAGGCTCGCTTCATGGACGCGCTCGAGAAGAGTCCGCGCATCGAGGCAGAGCAGATGTCTCTCGAGGACGCGCAGCGAGCGCTTGCGCGAGCCAAAGCGGACGTAATCGTCCGGTGGGACGGCGGCGAGCCGACGTATGTTTTCGACTCGACCCGGGAAAACGGTGAGCTGTCACGCCTCGTGGTCGACGACGCGCTGCAGCGGGCGGCAGGGCGAAAAGACCCGCTGCACACGACCGAGGTGACCCTTTCGGAGCCGGGGTCGCGATACATCGACTTTCTCCTTCCCGGGCTGATCGGACTCAACCTGATGGGAAGCAGCATGTGGGGCGTGGGCTACAATTTGGTCGTCGCTCGGAAGCGCCGATTACTCCGGCGCTACGCCGTGACGCCGATGCGGCGTACCGACTTTCTGCTGTCCTACTTTTGTTCGCGCAGCCTGTTCTTGGTGCTCGAGCTCGCCCTGCTGGTGGGCTTTGGGGCGGTGGTCTTCGGGACGCGAGTGCAAGGCAGCTACGCGACCTTGGCTGTCGTCGCGTTCTTCGGCGCCGCGTCCTTCGCTGGGGTGAGTCTGCTGATCGGAGCGCGTGTGGAAAACACCGAGAGCGCAAACGGCTGGATGAACCTGGTCCAGCTTCCGATGTGGCTCCTTTCCGGAGCATTCTTCTCCTACGAACGCTTTCCCGAGTGGCTTCACGAGCCCATTCGCCTCTTGCCCCTGACGGCCCTCGTGGACGCACTTCGGGGCATTTTCAACGACGGCGCCGGCTTTTTCTCGCTTCTCCCTGAGCTCGCGGTTCTGGCCGTCTGGGGTGGCGTGGGGTTCCTGGCCGCCCTGCGGAAGTTTCGGTGGCAGTGAAACGATCGACCCGAACTCCGCGATCTCGCGGGGACAGTGCTCATCGCCTCCGACCGGGCCGCTGATCTGACGAGCAAGCTCTTGGCTTTTTCACGCAGGGGCAAGATGCAGAGCGAGCCCGTGGACCTCCACGTGGCGATTCGAAACGTGATGGCACTGCTCAGCCGCAGCATGGATCGCGCTCGCGAGTGCTCTCGCGCACCAAGAGCAGGACGAGCCCGGCTCGACCGTCGCCAGTTGAGCCCGGGAAAAGGCAGGAGCCCGTCTGGTCGAGGCACTCGAGCTGGATTTTGCGCCGTTTGAGCCAAATTTGGCTCCGACTGGCCCTTGTCGGCTGGGCGCGGTAGAGAGCCCGTCCCCGCTCATCCGGTAGCCGCAGTTGGGGCAGCCGGTGAGGAAGGTGTCAAGCCGTGCAGGCACAGCGTCTGCATTCAAGATCCAGAGTAAGCCCTTGGAGAAGTACGTCGTCGTTCACCAAGCCCTGCTGAGCAAGAAGCCCGACGAACAGCTCGAGCTTCTGCAGTCGACTCGTGTGCTTGGTGAGGTCTTTCCGGAGGTGCAAGCCATGGTCGGGTTTGGCGGCCAGGGTCAGGGGCACAAGGATCTCTGGGAGCACACCAAACAGGTGGTTGCTCAGGCCGTGCCCGAACCGGCGGTGCGTTGGGCCGCCCTCTTTCACGACGTGGGGAAGGTTCAGACTTTCTCCCGCGACAGTGGGAAGGTGACCTTTCACGCGCACGAGGTGGTGAGCGCGCGCATGTTCGATCGTGCCGCCCGCCGCGTGGGGATCGAGTCCGCGTTTCGAAAGCACGTGCGCTTCCTGATCCGGCACCTTGGCTACATCGAAAGCTACGAGTCGAGTTGGACGGACAGCGCGGTGCGCCGCATGCACAAGGAGCTTGGCGACTACTTTCCGGACACCCTGAGCCTGGCGCGGGCCGACATCACCACGAAGCGCGCGGAAAAGCGTCGGGGTCACCACGCGCGCATGAGCGAGCTCAAGGAGCGCGCCGAAAGCATCGCGCGGGAGGACGCCAAGTTGCCGCTCCTGCCGAAGGGGCTCGGGACGGTTCTCATTCGGGAGCTCGCTCTGACTCCAGGGCCGCGTGTTGGTGAACTCATGGCCGAGCTGGAAACGGCCGTCGGGCGCGGTGAGCTCCCACCGCGGGCCGAGCCAGAGGTGTACATCGAGTACCTGCAGAACCCACCGGATTCGGCGAAGACCGAAAAGGTTGCGGAAGAAGACGAGGCCCCCGTCTCCGACAAGCGCTGCGGGTGAGGCCCGAGTGCCGCGAGGGTACCGCGTCCTCGCAGCACCTTACGGGCCTCTGCTCGAATCATTGGGAGAACGGGCAGGAATACGAAATTCGCCAATCGTTCAGGTTGGGGGTCTGCCCGCTTGGGTTGGGCTGGAGCGTAATTTCCAGCTCGAGGAAGGGGAGCTTGACCGCGCTTTGCCCGAGCAAGCCGTAGAGGTCGATGGGGCAAACGCCCTCCTCGAGCTCACACACCTGCGTGTCGGGGGTCCGAGTGGCTGTGGCAATGTCCGTCCACGCTTCGCTCGAGAGAGCCGCCTCGCTACCGGCTGCCCGCATGCGGAACGAAACCCGCGCGTCCGCTGGCACGCTGGTGTCGTATCCGAAGAAGGTCCAAACGGGGCTCTGATCCGGTGCGCACGTCGCCTCGTATACCTCCGTGGTGACGTAGGACCCCGCCGTGGACAGCTGGCACCCGACCTCCATCCAAGCGCGCGCTCCCGCGGTCGACTGGAGCGAGTTGCAGCTGCTCGGGCAGAGCGAGAGTTGGCTTGGGTTGGTCGGGTCGTCGTAGTACCAGCCGTCGCCCGAGCAAGCGGCGAGGCTCGCCACCTCGCTCAGCATCGTCTCGGCGCCCGAGCCGTCATCGTAATGGACCTGGGCGCTTTCGGGGTCGAGGTTCGTGTCCTGGGGGAGCGTGAAGTCGCACTGTGCCTGAGCAGTCGCGATGACTTCATGAGCGATGGCTGAGAATACCGCGTCGAAGTTTCCAGCACGGCACACGGGGTAGCGCAGACCTCCCGTCAGCTTGCTGAGCGCTTGGTATCCGATTCCCGGGCCCGCGGCGGTGGAACACATCGAGGTCTGAATGGGTGCGGTCGAAGGCCACGCTTCGTTCGGTACCGCGGCGTCGGGGACACCCACGATGCTGTGCCAGACGTAGTTGCGAGCCGAGGGTGTGCCGAACTGTTCGGGGGAGCGAGCCGTGAGTTGGGCGTCGAAGGCGGCGGCTGCTGCTGCTCCTCCGGACGTCGTCGACAAGTCGTCGAAAGCGTACCCCCAACTGCTGCAGCTGACGTCGTCGTCTCCGATGAACACGAAGGTCTTGAATGCCTCCTCCCGAAGCCAGGCGGACCAGCCGTTCGGCGCCTTGACAGACCAGCCGGAGCGATTCGGGTCACCGAACTCGTCCGGTTGATCGAAGGAGGCGATGGAGAGGCAGAAGGCGTCCCTGCTGCCGACGTCGGCACTGTAGTGGAAGAACTTCGGGGGATTGTTCTTCAGGGGCTCCGTCGAAGGATTCGTGCAGGCGTTGCCCCCCAGTGGAGAACCGATGCAAATGGGATGGTTGCTGTCACCGATGGCCACACCGACCTGCCCGTAGCGAGAGATCATGATCACCCGATAGTCGAGCCCACTCTGCTCGATGATCTGAGCGAAGTCGGCGTAGATGCGCGTCTGTACCTCGGCGATCTCGAGGTCCATGCTCTTCGAGTTGTCGATGAGGAAGATGATGTCGACCGGAGAAGTGGCTGCTGTGGTCGTCGTACTGCCCCCGGCGCAGACGGGCTCCTCGCAAGCTCCGTCGTGATGGATCGCCCAATTGTCGAGGGTCGAGCACTCGCTCACCGCGCCACCTGGATTCACCATGATTTCACGGCCACTCGCGAGTCCAGGGCAGTCGGCGACTTCGATGCATCGGCCAGGGAGGATTGTCTCGGTCGTCGTGCACTCCGTGGCACCCGAAACATCGGGGTCGGTCTCGCCGAACTGTCCGGAGCCGGAGGGAAAGTGGACCAGGCGAACGCCTGCGGGAGCCGTCATCGTCCCGTGGTTGCACACCGGGATGGTCCCCTCGCAGGGGACACCGACCGCCAAATCCGGTCCGAAACATGTCGCGTCGACCTCGCCGGGGTACCAGGGAACGCAGCTGCCCGTCGTGTTCGACGGGTCGCTCGCGTCGCATTGCACGGCGCAAAGGGCATCTGCTCGAGCCACGCAGTCGGAGCTCCACCGCCGGGATTGTCCATCCGTGAGTCGGGAAGGGGGGCCTTCGCACAGCGAGGGGTGACTCTCGCCGCAGTAGGCTGGCTCCCAGGCGGCGTCGCTCGCGCGCATCACGGCGCAACGTCCGGTGGAGCTCGTGGAAGCCCAGCTTTCGAAGAGCTCGCCCGTGTGGTCGGTTCTCCAGTATCCGCTCGGTGAGCCACTCGACCACACCCAGCGGCCCCATGAGGAGTAGGGGATCCTGCTCGTGAAGCCAATCCACACGTCGCCGCTACGGGAAAGAGAAGCGAGGAAATCTTGTTCGGTTTGGTCGGAAACCGCTGCGAGGTCCCACGTGCCGCCGCGCGCCGCGCAGGCGGCACGGGCGTCCTGCCAGCTCTTTTCACTCGTCGATTGGAAGTAGCACCTGCCGTCTTGCGCAACCTCTCCGGGACCACAGCCGCAAGTCGCCCCACAAGAGGTCTCGACTGCCGCGGCGCAGGCGCCCGTCCAGAAGCCCGCTGCATCGCAGCACGAGGGCATGTCCTGGCAGATCTGTGCCACACACGGATGACAGGTAGCCTTCAGCGGCGCGCCGCGTTCACACGGGTCGTGCGTGCAGCTCGGCGCGGCGGGAGGCTCGGCGCAGCAGGAGTCGTCCACCGCACAGACCATCGCTGCGCAGTCGTTGCACGACGCTTCGAGGGGCGCGCCCGTAGCGCAGGTGGAGTGGAAGCAGGCTCCGGCATCGGGCGCTTCGCAGCGCGAGTTGTACTGACAGTCGCGAGCCGTTTGGCAAGGTTCGCGGAACGCCTCGTCGAGAAAGGAAGAGGGAATCTCGCCGAGGGTACCCGTGGTCCAGTCGGGTGGGGCGGCGCTGGTGAGGCTCGACAGGGGTGTGGTTGGCTCTTCCTCGAAGTCTCGGCAAGAGGGGTCGCAAGGATTTTGTTCACAGGGGCCTGGCGCCGAGAGCGCGAGAGGACGCGGCCCCCCCAGACCGGAGGGCGCCGGAAGACGGAGCTGCTCGACGGTGGTTCCGTCTCCGCACGGACCCCAATCGCCATCGATGCACGTCTGGTTGCCGTGGAAGCAGCTCAGGATGCCCGAAGTTTCTCCCAGCGTGATCGAGCACGACCGGCTCGCTCCCGCCTCGCACCGCCCGCTCGTCATTCCGCTGTACATCGAGGTAGGCCCAGCGGAAGGCATCTCGCCGAGTTCGTTACCTTCGCCCGAACACCCCGGCGTCGGGC
Organism: Polyangiaceae bacterium; assembly: GCA_050289625.1. GTDB lineage: Bacteria > Myxococcota_A > Polyangia > Polyangiales > Polyangiaceae > NIC37A-2. The sequence goes on from JBNKGC010000051.1 coordinate 10,104, forward strand.
CCATGGAGAACCCGAGGGAGAAAACCAACAGGGCAATCGTCGGACAGCGGCTCGTCGTCATGGGGGATCTCGCGAACAGGACGCCGATGCTCCACCTGGGATGGTGACGTCTGGCTGGATCGCGCGAACGGTCGTCGACAGACGAATCGGTGACGGTCTTCTCACTCCGAGACCGTTCGATTCAGAGCGAGCGCACGCGAAAGAGCCATCTCGATTCGGCCGTATTCGAAAGCGCGCGCCGGAACCGGCGCGTCCTCCACAATGCCGCCGACCGTTCACTTTCGACGAGGAGAGCTCCTGGGGATTTGGATCGCTGTGCTCGCTCCAGGAGCGAGCGCGTTCGCAGGCGGGTGCTCCAGCGATTCCCGCGCGGGAAGCTACGGACCGGCGCCCTCCGCCGAAACGGGTGGAGGTGGGGCGGGGGGCGCCACCGGAACTTTGGCGGGAGCGGCTGGCTCGAGCGGACCTGCGCCGTGCGGAAACGGGCGCTTGGACGCCGGAGAAGCCTGCGATGAAGGCGAGCTTCGCGGAGCTTCGTGCGAATCGCTGGGGTTTCAGAGCGGGCTGCTCTCGTGCGGAGGTGACTGCGAGTACGACGTGTCGGGATGCATGGGTGTGGAGCAGTGTTTCGACGCCCGAGACAACGACGGCGACGGGCTCGCAGATTGTTCGGACGCCGACTGTGTCGCCGAGTGTGGTGACTCCTGCTCGGGTGCGCCCGTGCTGGCCGACCCAGCACGAGTCACGAGTTCCACTGCGGATCGTCCCGCTCTCCATGCGGGTTCGTGCAGCGCATCTTCCAACACCACGAGCGGCCCCGAGCTTGCTTATCGGTTCACCGCAGCGATCACCGGTAAGATGGTGGCTCGGCTCACCACGGACGCCCTGCTCACGGTCTCCATTCGGAGCGTCTGCGAGAGCGAACCGACGGAGCTCGCGTGCGGGTTCTTCGAAGCCGTTGCCGACGTCTCAGCGGGAGACGCGGTGTTCGTCCTCGTCGATGGAGCCGAAGCGCCAGACAGTGGCGCATTCGAACTCGAGGTTTTCTCGCGGCCAGCGAACGTCTGCGGTGACGACGCGCTGGATCCCGATGAGCCGTGTGACGACGGCAATACCGATGCCTCGGACGGCTGCGATCAGTGTGTCATGAAGCTCGGGGAAACGGAGCCCAACGACGACGCTCCGACCGCAGACGACGTTTCAGTCGGATACGCCGCGATCGACCCAGCGGGAGACGTCGACGTGTTCACCGTTGTCGTCAGTGCGCCCGGTTCTGCCCTTTCCGTGGGCACCACGAGCTTCGGTGGCTGGACCTGCACGGAAGGGCTTCTCGACAGCCACCTGGAGGTCCTCGGAACCGACGGTACGACGATTTTGGGCGAGGACGACGACTCCGGACTCGGGTTTTGCGACCGGATCGAGCTCGTCGGTCTCGATCCGGGAACGTACTTCGTCCGCGTGAGTGCGTCGCCTTTCGGACTCGCTCCGACCTTCCCGTACCGCATCGAGGCGACCGTCCAGTGAAGCGCGAACCGAAAGTCGGGTGACCGATGGATCCGCGTTAACCGATCTGGCCTGCGACCGTTCCCGCCTTTTGAGGATTCGAGCATGGCCTGTCTCAGAGGATCCACGGCGTTCTGGCAGATTGTGCACCTGTTGCTCATCGGGGCAGGGGCGGGCTGCTCGTACGACTGGGACAAGTTCGACCCGTCGAATGCCTCGTTGGATGCGTCGTTGGGCGGAGCTGGAGGGGAAAGCCCAAGCGGGAGCGCGGGAGCGTCCGGTCCCGAGCCGGCAGGTTGCCAACGAACCTGCTCCTCCAGCCAGCTCCCGAACTCGTCGTTCAGCTCCGCCTTCAACGACGTGCCCGAAGGGTGGGCGATCCTCGACGAGGAGCTCGGGAGCCGTGCGGAACTCGACCAGTACGGCACGTGGGGAGGGGACACGGGTGCGAGCATGCGCGTTCGCACGTTCTCAGGCGCGGGCGAGCCCGCCTCACCTGATTACCGATGCGTGATTGGGACCACGGTCCCGCTGTCCCTCGGCGACGCCGAGTGCCTCACCTTCAGTTTGATCTCGGGGCTGCCGGAGCGCTTTGGCGGAGCTTTCGTCCCGGTGATCTTGGTGTACTTGGACCAGAACGGGCAGGAGCTCTCGACCGAAGACCTCACCGAGGTACGAACGCGCGAGCTCCGGGAGAGCTCCGCATCGCAGCTCGACGTTCCCGCCGGCGCAACGCACGTGCTCATCCGCATGATTGTGCCAGCCGACGTGGAGCTCCTCGTCGACGAGATCTGCGTGGAAGCATACTCACCCCTCTAGAGCACCAATCAGTTTGCCTTCCGGACGCCTGCAAAAACCGCCCCGGGGCCTCACCCGCACCCGAGAGGTCGGTCACTTGGACGCGGCGTCGATCAGTGCCTGCGCATCCGACTGGCGGTAGCCCCCGTAGCGCCCCTCCGCGAACGGCGTTAGAGCCGCGATCGCCGCGCTGCGTTCCCCAAGCCGGAGCAGAAGGAGCGCTCGGTTGTAGCGTGCCTCCGTTGCAAAGGTGCCTCCGGGCGCCAGGCGGAGATATTTGTCGTAGGCTCGAATGGCTGCGCCGGGATCGCCCCCGTCGAAGTGGAGGCGATGCGCTTTTCGATAGAGCGCCAGGGTGTCGAGCTCGGGAGGGGCTTCGTCTTCGACTTCGTCGTCCTTCGCCGAGGGCGTGACGTCGTTCACCCTGACGGGGGCCTTGGCTCGGTCCGTCGAGGTGCTCGAGGGGGCATCGGAGTGGCGCGGTGCCGCGACCGGGACGGAAGCGGGGCGCGGTTCGGGTGGTGCCGCTTCCGGAACGACCCGTTCGGGTGCCTCGTCGACCGACGTGGATTCCTGGTCCGGAGCTTCCGAGGGTTCGGGTGAGCTCGCCTGCGGAGGCGTGCTGAGGCTCTTGGCCGGAAATGGGGTGCTCGCGGTCGAGGCAGTAGCGAGTTCGGCCCCCTCTTCGGGTGCGGAGACCACAGCGACGATCTCGTCCACCCATCGACCGAGCTTGCCGCTTGCGCCTGCCCAGGCGGTGGAGCCCGCGAATACGGCGGCGAGTGGAATGCCGAGGGCGAAGCCCGTCCGGCGCTTCCGACGGCGTTCGTGGAGCCCGTGCAGGATGCGAGCGCGGGTCCGGTCGCCGATGGGAGGTTCCCCCGTGCTTTCTTCCCTGAGCGCGCGGGCAGCCGTCTTGAGGAGATCGTCGCTCATCGGACGCCCTCTCGCGCAAGCGCTTCCCGCAGCTTCCGTTTCGCGTGGAACACACGGGTTCGCATGGTGGCTTCGGGAGAACCCACGATGGTGGCGGCCTCCCGCGCGGTCCGCTCCTCCACCTCGCACAGCACGAATGCCACGCGCTGATCGAGAGGCAGATCGTCGAGTGCTCGAGTGAGCACGCTGGCGAGCTGGCGCCGTTCGGCGTGGTGCTCGGGGCAGGCGCTTGCACGAGGAGCGATGGATTCGAGTGGCTCTTCGGCCATTCGATCCACTGCAGCTCTTCGTCGTGCCGCACCGCGCACGAAGTGTTTGGCGTGGTTGACCGCCACCGAGATCACGAACGTGCGCAGACGACTGTCACCGCGAAAGCGTCGCACAGCCCGCGGAAGAGCGAGAAAGACCTCCTGAACCAGGTCTTCGGCGGCCGCGTCGTCGCCGACTAGGCGCTTGGCGAACGCGCGCACGGGCCCACTGAAGGCGTCGTACGCGTCTGCGATCGCCGATGCCTCCCCCGCTTGCAGCCGTTCGACCAGGAGCTGCTCCTCGTCCAGGGCAGCACGAGTGCCCGTGACGGGAAGGGGGACTCTCAGGCTCATGTTCACGGGGGACTCCGGGGGGCCCGCCGTCCGGGGCGCGACGGCGCGATGGGCGGGCTCTATCTGGTGGGTGCCCGGAGGTGCCCGAAGTGTTCAAGCGGAGTGTCGATTTTTCAATCCCGGCCGAGCCGCTCTCGTCAAAAGAATTGCAACCCAGCGAAATAATTAGGGTTCCAGGCAGTGTTGCCTGCATCGTCGATCTCCAATCGGGGCCCACCTCCACCCACCACGGCGACGCGCGGTAGAACTTGGACTCCGAGCTCGGCTCTCCCGAGCACGCTGTGCACGCCCTCGAGAGGGCGTCCTTGGAAGGTATCTTCACGTTGGTAGAGGGCGTCCATCTCGAAGAAGAAGAAGTTCGTGACATCGACGCGACCACCTAAGGCGAAGCCCGGTGCGAGCACAGGGTCCGCACCCGTACACACGCCGTTGCCGCTCGAACACGGCTCGGCTTCGCCTGCCACACCGAACGAGAGCATCGTGTAGATGGGACCGCTCAGGTACTTCACGCCTACGTGAATGAACGGCGTGTTGACCCGGTCGACTTCGGCGCCCGATTCGCTGAAGTCGACCCAGGTGACGGCCTGGGTGCGTACGCTCTTGATGACGTTGACCAGGCCCAGGGGGAAACCGTCCATTTCGTCGGCAACGTTCACCAGACCGATTTGGCTGCCCTTCACGCGTTTGCCGACGTTGACGACACCCAGTTGCAGACCGTTCATTTCCTGCGACACGTTCGCCACGCCGACTTGGAGCCCGCGCGTGGAGCTCTCGGAATAGTTGGCAGGTGCAGCCTGAAAGCCCACGACGGGCCCTCGCGCGACGTTGCCGAAGCCCGATGCTTGGAATCCGGAGACGGAGCCCTGGGCATAGTTGCCGAAGCCCGATGCTTGGAATCCGGAGACGGAGCCCTGGGCGTAGTTGCCGAAGCCCGATGCTTGGAAACCTTCGACGGATCCGCCTGAAAAGCTCCCGGCGCCAGCCGCCTGAAAGCCTCGCACGGCGCCCAGGGCCACGGCGGCGAGGCCCGCTGCTTGACCGCCGGTCAGGTTTCCTTGACGAGGCGCGTCGACGTCGTCTGCGAAAAGATCTCCCGCCACGGCGAAGGTGCCCCCCCATTGAAGGCCGAGCACATCACCCGCGCCGTAGGAAGCGAAGCCGCCGAGCTCGATGCCACGAACGCCACCTTCGCTCGTCGCGAGAAAACCTCCGACGTTCGCCCCGCTGACGGGGCCCCGACTCCAACTCCAGACGCCGGCGATTTGGGCTCCTTCGACCCCGCGATCGCTTCGCGCGACGAAGGCGGTCAGTCCGAATCCGTCGAGGAGACCGGAGCGACTATAGGCCAGACCAAGGTCCAAATGGACCACCCGCTCGTGGCTGTCGGGATAAAGCGCGAGGGGGTGTGCCAGAGAGAGGTTCAGAGCAAGGGGGTCCTTCTCGAAGGGAGGTGCAGTGTCGCTCTGGTGTTCACTTGCGGCGGCAGCTTCTTTGGGGGCGGGGTTGTCTTTCGCCTCGCCCGGAGGTGGCTCTGGGGTGGGTTTCGTCGCTTTCGGCGGAGGAGGCGCCGTCGCTGCCAGGGTTTCGGAAGGTTGTGAAGGCTCCGCCTCGGGCACTTTCGGGCTGAGGCTCGCGAGGAGCTCGCTTGCCTCGTCTCGGACCAAATTTCCCGCTAGGAGTGCGATCGTCTCGAGCTGCCGTGAGGGTTCCTCCGGGAGCTCGAGGCGACGCTCGACGGTGCGCCCGTCACCCTGGTCGAAGCGAGCAATGAGCGAGTTGCCCTTCACGTCGATTCGGAGCGGCGCTTCTGGTGCATTCACGGTCACCGCGACGCGGAGCTCACGCTCGAGGGCGCGTCGAATCGCAATTTCTTCGAGCGAAGTGTCCTCGAGCACGATGCGAGCGCCCAGGGTTCGCTGGGCCGGCGGGGCGGCGCTTGCGGGTTCGTCCGGAGCCGGGCTGCTTTCAGTTGCCTGCCACTCGTTCGCCGTGCCCCCCTCTGACTGACCGTGTGCGAGGTTGGCCGAGAGGAGCAGTGCGAAAATCGAGCTGGCGCATTTTTGGCTCAATCGGTTTCCAAGCGGGTTCAGGATTGGACTCCTTTTTGCCGGCTTGGTCGGGGAAACTTTCAGATCAGGGACGAACATGGCTTCGGGCTTTCGTGCCCGCTCGCGGTCGGAGCGTTCAATCAATCGTCCACCTGGAAGCGGCATCGATAGCTGATCCAAGTAGCGACGGCACGCCCCCGCGTGTCTTTGGGTGCGCTCCAGTGCGATCCGCGCAGGGTACGCTCGCACGCCTGGCCAAACTCGGGGCGCGATTGGCTGGCGATCTTCGTGACCCGAATGATCCCGTCAGCGTCTACGCGGGCGCGTACCTTGGCGAGGCCGCTGAGCCCCTGCCGCCGGGCGGCTTCGGGGTAGTTGCTTTGGAGAGCGCCCGAAAGGGGGGGCGGCTCGGGTTTCTCGGAGAGGTCGCGGAGGGGTACCGTGGGCGGCGGAGCGGGTTTCTTCGCCGTTCGACGCGGGGGCGGTGAGGGTACGGAACGCGGGGCCACTTTTGTGCGTCCACTACCAGCGCGGACGGGGCCGCTCCGCGCCTGACCGTTGCCAGCGGGAGCCGTCCAACCCTCCGCGTACGGGTTCACCATCGTGGTGCCCGAGAGCTCGGGGGGCGGGGCGTTCGGTTCATGTTCAGCTGCGGGAGATTCTGCGGGTGCGGGCTCAGGGGCAGGTGGAGCGGGTGCGGGATCGGGCTCCGCCGCGTTCGAGACGGGCTCGGGCTCCGGCTGCGGCTCGGGCTCCGGCTCCGGTTCGGGCTCCGGTTCCGGTTCCGGCGGGGGCGACGTCGTGACCTCGAAGGTCGTGGAAGCTTCGAGCCGAGGTGGCGGAGGGGGAACGTGCCCCGCGCTGACGAGCGTCGCGGCGTGGACGGCGGCACTGCCGAGAGCGCTCCAGCCAAGGACGCTTCGCGGTGAGCGGGTCATGGCTTCGGCTGGTCCTCTTCTTCTTCGCTTTGGAGATTTGCGAGCGTGCGCGGATCGACGTTGATGGAAAAGCGCGTGATTCCCTCTCCGCGGAGGAGGTCCATGACGCGGACGACACGGCGATGCCTCACCGCCCCGTCGGCAGCAATCATCGCGCGCGTATCCGGTCTCCTTGCCTTCCGGAGCGCCTCACGTAGCCGCGGCGGATCGGTGGGCTGTCCGTCGAGAAAGAGCGAGCCGTCGGGCATGATGCTGATGGTCAGGGTCTCCCCTGTGGACTCCCCGGTCGCCGCTCCGGGAAGATCCAGAGGGAGTGCGTTCGACACGGCGTAGCTCGCCGTCACCATGAGAACAATCAGTAGCACCAGGACCACGTCCACGAGGGGCGTGACGTTGATGCCGGTGATGAGCTCGCCTTGGCGATGGTTTCCGAGGGCCATGGTTCACTCCGCCGGATTCTTCTCGCGCACGGCCGTGGCGTGGAGGTGGGCCAAAAGCTCGCGCCCGAGGGTTTCTCCTCGAGCCACGCGCACCTGGATCAGACGTTGGAAGATGTTGTAGGTCGCGACCGCGGGGAGGGCGACGAGAAGCCCCGTGGCAGTGGCGACGAGCGCCTCCCCAATCTCGCTCATGAGCCCCGTCGACAGCGATCCGCCCGAGGCATCGAGCTCTCGAAATGCGGCGATGATCCCAATCACCGTCCCCAAGAGGCCGACGAAGGGGGCATTGCTGCCCAGGGTCCCGAGATAGGAGAGATGCTGTTCCATCCGGAGACGCTGTGCTTGGCTTTCGGCGGTCATGCGTTCTTCCGCTTCGGCACTGGAGGCTGCTCGAAGCCCCGCGGCTACGATTTTCGCTTCGGCGCTCGGCGATTCCTCGAGACGCTTGCGTGCTGCGTCGACGTCGGACTTCCCGAGGTGGTGATCGAGCTCCTTGCGGAGCGCGTCGGCGTCGTCACGGGTGCTGAGGAGGAAAACGCAACGTTCGATGATCACGGCGAGAGCCGCGATGCTCAAAGCGACCAGCAGCCAGAGAATCCAGGTCGCTCCGAGAGCGACCAGTGCGTTCGATGCTCGAGTAATGTCCATGTGAGGTCCTTTCGATGATAGGTTCGCGCTGCAGTGATGCCCCTTCCGCGTAGGGCAGGCGGTGGCGCTCGTGGGTCACGGCTGGAGACACAATTCGCGTTCGAACCACGCGACACCTCCGCGCAGATCACGAACGACGAAGGTGAATCGCGCCGTGGAAGGATCTGGTGATTCGTCCGGGGCCTTCCACGGAATCGAGCGAACGAAATCTTCGTCGTTTGGTTCGATGCTCGAAAACTGGCGATCGAGGAGCCCCCGAGTCGCAAAATGGGAGATCTGCAGGGTCTCGAAGGGATCGTCGCGGGTCTCGGTCGTCGCGACGGGCTCTCGAGCAGCGGTGGGAAGCTCGAACGAAATGACGGGTTCCGTGCCCGCCGTGATCCGCGGTCCGTCTGCCGAGGCGCAGTCGCCCGCCATCGGCCACGAGGCTCCGTCGAGCGTCACCTCTGTGCCGGCGAGGTCCGGGTTCAGGTTGGCTTCCCCCTCGCCGCCGACCCAAAAGTCATAGCTGAAGCGGACCTCTTCCGAGGCGCCGGGTCCGCAGCTCCAGTCGAGGGGATCGAGAGCGAGCTCGGGTGAGCCGCCGTCACAGACCACGCCGTGTACGGCGATGCGATCGCCTGGCTGGACGTCTTCGGGTAGAGCACCTTCGAGAACCGGAGCATCTCTGGAGGGGCCGTCGCTTTCGGTGAACGCGAAGGGGTCACCGGTGCAGCGCGGCACACCCCGCGTGGCATCGGGTGAGCGGCACGCGCGGAGCGCCCAGACGGTTTCTGGAATGCCGCTCGGGTCGCGTACCAGCACCGAGACGCGGAAGGGCTCTCCCGGTGCAGGTGTGGCCCGTTCCGGACTCCCTTCCACCTCGACTCGGGCGCCGAGAACTCGAAGCTCCTCCACGCGCTGGGCTTCCTTCAGCGGATCCCCGCAGCCCACAGAGGTGGTGACGGCGACGACCACGAACCAGGGGCGCGCGGCGAGGAAGTGGGACGAAAGTCGACGACTCATAGTTCACCTCGAATTCCAAGGTTGGGGAAAATGGGAATCCCGGTGACGTCCTCGGTGCGGGAATAATCGAAGCTGAAGTCCCGCCCTTCGACGTTCTGGGCGTTGTAGACGTTGAGAACCTCGAGATAGGCAGTGAGGGCGCCGGGACCGACCGACCAGCGCTTCTCGGCGCGCACGTCGAGTTGTTGGAATGCCGGGCGCCGGGCGCTGTTCACGTCGCCGTAGATGCCTCGAAAAGTGTCGGAGCTCGCGTCGTAGACGGCGCCCAAGACGGGGGTGTACGGATTTCCCGTGACGAAGCGAAAGCGGGCTCCGACCAGCCAACCGCTGCCCAAGTCGTAGTTGCCCGCGATCGACAGGTTGTGCGTCTGGTCCTGATCGAAAAGGCGCCAGGGTTCGTTGCGATCACGACGTTCGCTGCGTGAAAGCGTGTACGAGAGAAATGCCGTGGTGCGGGGGGCCGGGCGGGCGGTGCCCAGAAGTTCGAATCCGTAGGCGCGCCCTGAACCGTCGTTGACGAAACGAGGAGGTGCTCCCCCGTCCGTGCCCACGATTCGGTCGTCCCAGCGCTTGTAGAAACCTTCGACGTCCACCTCGACGGTCGCGCCAACGTGGCGCTCCACTCCGGCGCTCAGCTGGTAGGTGCGAAACGGTTCGAGATCTGGATTGCCCAGCTCCTCGATGAGCTCGTAATCGAGAGGTGGCTGGGAGAACACGCCCGCACCGGCTTTCCAGGTCGTGTCCGTGTCACTCTGAATGCGCAAGGCCAGCCGAGGGTCGACGCTCCACGTGTCGGCTACTCCGTAGTAGTCGGCGCGGACACCGGGGATCAGGAGCACCTCCTCGGCAGGGCGGTACGAAACCTCCGCGTAGGCGGCTGGGCGGACCGTGTTGAACTGCCCGTCCACGTCGAGAAACTTCTCTGCAGCGAGCGGATCCATCAGCTCGGGGTTGCCCTCTTCCTGAGGCGGAGCGGAGCCGTGATAGGTGCCGTTGAGGAATGTCGCTGCCAAGTCGAGGCCCGTGTCCACACGTACCTTCGAGCTGGCAAAGACGGACCATTCGGCTCGAGCGAACGCGTCGATGCTGTCGATGCGCCCGTCCATTTCGCCCAGGTGCTGCTCGAGGGTCCGCGGTCCGACCGACACCATGAGATTTTGGTGAACCTGATCCGAAAACTCGCTCTGGAACTCCAGCTGCGCGCGGTGAAACGACAAGAGACCTTCGATGTCACCGCGGAGCGCAGGGTCGTCCGTCGCAGGATCATCGAAGACCAGCTTCAGGCGATCTTGGCTCCCGAAGAGCAACAGGCGGAGCTTGTGGCGCTCGTTGAAGCGGTGAGCGGCGATAGCCTGGTAGTCCCAGTAGACTGGCGCGGCGACGACGTTGTAGGTGCCTTCGGGGACCATCGACTCGAAGACAAAGTCGATGTTGCTTCGTCGTGCGGCGACGGCGACGGCGGTCGAGTCGCCGAGGGGGCTCTCCAGAAGCACGAAGTCGTCAATTAGACTGAGCTCCAACATGCCGTGGAAGCCGTCAGTTCGAGGGTCTCGCACGCGCGCTTCCACGATGCCACCGCTGGCGCGACCGTAGCGGGCCGAGAAGTTCCCAGGATAGAGGTCGACCCGCTCCAGGAGGTGCGAGTTGTAGAAGCTCGTGAGACCACCGAAGTGGTAGAGGAGGGGAACTTCCGATCCATCGAGGAGCACCTTGCTGTCGATTGACGAGCTGCCGCGAAGCGCGGGTGGGCCGTCCTGTTCGCCGAAGCCGGTGCGCGCGACACCGGGCAGGACCTCGATGGCCCGTAGGGCGTCACCGCGGGTGCCAGGGATGCGCGTCAGCTCTTCGGCTTCGAGCGAATGCTTCGTCGGCTCTCGGGGGGGAGCGGTGACCTCCGCCGTGGCGCCGTATTCGAGCTCCTCCTCGTCGAAGTCGCCCTCGAATTCGTCCTCGGACGGAGTTTCCGGCTCGGACTCGGACGGATACGCTTCGCTCTCGGACTCAACCGGGGTGACGGGCGCCTCGGGCGGGTAGGCCGAGGGGGCGTTCGGGACCGGAGACTCGGGGGGGGGCGCATTGGATGCTCCTTCCGCAGGAAGATCTTCCGCGCCTTCGGAAGCGGGCTCCGCTGAGACGGGCGATGCCGTGAGGGACCACGCCAAGATCGGGGCGCTGCACAGGGTGTGTTTGAAAATCGGGCGCAAGAGTACCTCCCGCGCATCGGGCGCGATGCGTACGAACGATCCGGAGCGTGGGAGTCACGGGACGAACGCGCCGAATCGCTGGTCCGACGCGACGTGGGCCCCACGACCCCGCATGATGGGTTCGGGAGTCAGTGCCCAGCCGGCGCGAGAGCGTTCAAACTTTTCGTGCGCAGGCGCGACGAACCAACTGTTTCGCCGTCATCTGCCGGAGAAGCGCCCTGTTCTCGCAGAGAAGGGCGCCTTACCAGAGCGAGCCGCCACGTGCCAGAGGGAGAGCAGCGCAACACTGGCGTATGATGCCCCGCGAATGAACGCCGGCTGCCCGGTCACGTCGGGCACCGCCATCGAGGAGCACCATGAAGAGCAAGAGCACTTGGATCGCGTGCGCGCTGATCGGGGTAGGAGTCTTGGGCTGCAACGAGAAGAAAGTGTCGCACGAAGGAGGGCCGACCGCGTCGGCGAGTGCCTCGGCGCGGGTGGCTGCAGCCATTGCCGGTGAGGGAAAAGCAGCTGACCCGGCCGCGTCGGATCCAGCAGGAGCGAACCGAGGTCCTTCGCAGTCGCACGTCCACTTGCCGCCCGGATGCCTAGCCGTGGTGAACCTGAATGCGAAAGCGATCGCCGCAGATCCCCGCGTGAAAGGGAAGTTGATAGGTCCCCTCGACGAGAAGCTCGCTGGACTGAAGAAGAATCCCGAGACAGTCGACGAGAAGCGGGCGAAGGCTTTGTTCGAACTGCTTTCGATCAACTCGATCGCGCAGCTTCAGTCGGTGTCCTTGTGCATCTCCGAGTGGGATCAGGCCACGCGTCAGCCGAGCCGTGTCACCGTTGCTTTTGGTGGCGACTTGGGTGCCGGCTCGGACTTCGTGAAGAAGTTGGGAGCGTTCGTCTCTTCGATTGGTGAAGGAGAAAAATTCGAGAGCTCGAAGGTTCAAGGCATCGACGTCCTGCGTGACAAGAAGGACAAGCAGATGATCACGCGGGGCGGCGATGGTGCCGTCATCGTGACGAACGACGAGGTGCAGCTGAAGGCCAGCGTGACGGGGTCGAAGGCCTACGAAAAATACGAGATCCCCCTCGAGCAGCACCTCAGCGTGATCTTCACCGAACAATTCACGAAGGCGATGGAGAAGGCGTCGGGTGGCGCCAATCCGCTCGCGAAGATGGGCGGAGGAAGAACCGTGATTACGGTCTCCCTCGATGGAAAACTCCGAGCCAGCGTCGAGCTCCCGAGCGAAGCCGAGGCGAAGCAGGGTGCGATCTTGCTGGAGAACCTGCTGGGGCAGTTCAAGTCGGCGCCGCCCGGTCAGGCTCCACCGGAGATTCAGGCGCTGGCCCGCTCCGCGAGGCTGAAGGTCGAAGGCAACTCTCTCGTGCTCACGGCCGAAGCGCCGAAGGCTCTGCTCGACCAGGGAATCGAGGGATTGGCGGCGCAGCTCCAGCAAGAGATGGAGTGAGCCGAGGGGTGTTTTTCGTGCGTGGACCCGCGTTTCGAGGGAAGGTCGGTCCGCGCGGGGGGCGATCCGTCGCGACAGACGAAAGGACCGCCGCGCGTGGCGAATTGCCACCCACGGTGCAACGGGAGCGGCCGCAGAATACGCCGAGGAATGAACAGGGCTAGCCGTCAGGCTAGCCCTGGTCGTTGCGGGAGGGAGAGGCTCGACTACCAGCGACTCTCGAATGCGTTCGAGGAGGGATCAGTCCTCGTTGAGGTACTCGCTCCCGAAAAGTTCCGGGTCGAGAGGTTGGGGCCCCGGCTTGATCCCTGCAATGTCGGGATCTTCCTCCGTTTCGTCTTCAGGACGGGTCAACCGCTCGTCCTTCCGTTGCTCGCGCTTCTCCGCCTTGAGCTTCTTGCGTTCGGAGCGAGCGCGCTCCCTCTGCCGTTTGGCTACCGATGGTCGTGCTTTCAACGGGCCTCCTCAGTCTTCAAGTGTGATGCAGCCGCGCCCAGTTGCCAGCCATTCCGGGGGGGGACCCAGAAGGGGTGACACAAACCGTGAGCGAAAAGCCGCTCGTCTCGGTGCGGGACTGTGCCGCCAGCGGAATCTGGCGGACTTCTGCGCGCGGAGAGGGACGTCTGCCCGAAGCCGGGCTGCGCACCCATCCGATCGAACGCGCGCTGGGTAAATAGACGATCAATCCGATGCGCGCCAGTGGGCGCGCATCGGAGATCGGTTACGGGGTGAAGTTACCAGCGATCTTCGCCACCGCCGCCGCGGCCACCGCGACCGCCCCGGCCGCCGCCGCGACCGCCGCCGCGGCCACCGCGACCGCCGCCGCCGCCACCGCCGCCGAAGCCGCCGCCGCCGCCACCACCGTAGCCGCCGCCGCCGCCGCCACCGAAGCTGCGACCACCGCCGCCGCCACCGCCACCGAAGCTGCGACCACCGCCACCGCCGGCACGCGGGGGGCGCTCGTTCGCTTCATTCACACGAATTGCGCGGCCATCCAATTCCTGACCGTCCATTTCCGCCATCGCGGTCGCAGCGGATGCGTCGTCCTTGAACGACACGAAACCGAATCCGCGGGAGCGACCCGTCTCTCGGTCAACGACGACCTTGACCTCATCCAGCTCTCCGAAGCGCTCGAACCCACGACGAAGGCTATCGTCGGTGGTGTCCCAGCTCAGGCCGCCTACGAACAATTTTTGGGGCATCTCTTTATCACTCTTCTCTAGGAACTGTTCCCCAGGGGGAACCTTGCGTACCGTCGCCGCGATGGGCTCAGGACTTGAGATTGGCGAGGGTCGCTGGGGGCGTGTCCTTTGATTTGCCCGAGCGCCTTTTGCCAAGCGACCTGCACTGCTCGACGACGAAACGGCCCTTTGAGGGGGCCGCCAGGGCGCGAAGAGCCAAGCCTGCACAAAGTTCATCCACCGTCCTTCTGCGGGTGTCAACTCGCGCTTCCGGAAGCGGCCGAATCGCGAGCAATTTGAGTCGGGCAGAGTGGTGAGGCCCCTGGAAAATGGCATTCGTCCCCGAAATACTCCCCTGAGGTCGGATTCCGTCGGCCCGGAGGCAGTGCTCGGCGTGTCGGCGGACGGGCTACTCCGGGGCGAGTCTCCTCCCAGTGGACGTCGGTTCGGCTCGGGCCGCGGACCCGGGGGCCGCGAGGGAGCCCCTGGACATCACCCGGGCGCAACGCCTCCGCGACCTAGTGGACCGGAGCGGCGGCCTCCGGCCGCGCCGCGCGCTGCCAAATGCGAATGGTGCGATAGGTAAATGTTTTGGTAGCTGAATAGTAGAAATGTAGCTCGTGTCGGGTGACTGGGTTTTCGGGGCGTCCGTCGGCTGTCCACGCAGTCGTCCCTTGGCGTGACCGGTTCAAGGGGACACACAGACGGGTTCGATGCTCGGCCGTGAGGTCTAGGTGAGCGGATGTGCTCTTCTGGTCGACAGCTGCGCACGAGATCGCGCGCCAGCGCTGTTCCCCCCCAGATGCGTTCGCTAACGTCGAAACTCGCTCGGACTTCGAGAACGGGCTCGGAGTTCCCGGCGAGCGACGCATTCTCCGTGGCCAAAGACAACAAGTTTGGAACGTTCGGCGGGGTTTTTACTCCGTCGCTGCTGACGATCCTCGGCGTCATCATGTACCTGCGCTTGCCGTGGGTCGTGGGGCATGGGGGGCTGGTTCAGACCCTCGGGATCATCCTCGTGGCGCACGTCATCAGCGTGGCGACGGGGCTCAGCATCTCCTCTATCGCCACCGATAAGAACGTCGGTGCCGGCGGGCCGTACTACATCGTTTCGCGCAGTCTGGGCCTTCCGATCGGCGGCACCCTGGGGCTCGCGCTGTTCATCGGGCTCGCATCGAGCGTCAGCCTGTACGTGATTGGCTTTTCCGAGAGCTTCTTGAGCTTTTTCGAGATCCCGATCACGAAGGGGGCCATCCGAGTCTGCGGCACCGTGACCCTGGTGCTCCTCACGGCGATCACCATCATCAGCACGGCGCTCGCCATCAAGACCCAGTATTTGATCCTCACGCTGATCGCGCTGTCTCTGGGATCCATCTTCATGGGGGACCCGGAAGCCGCCCCTCAGGCCACAGCGACGAGTGGGGAGGCGCCCTCCTTCGCGGTCCTTTTCGGCATTTTCTTCCCTGCGGTCACCGGGTTCACGGCGGGCGTGAACATGTCGGGGGACCTCAGGAACCCCAAACAATCGCTCCCGCGCGGCACGATGCTGGCAATTTTCGTCGGTATGGCCGTCTATCTGGGGCTCGCGGGCTTCTTGTGGGCTCGGGTTCCGGCGGATCAACTCACGAGCGATCCGGAAGTCCTCCTGCACATCTCGTGGATTCCCGGTTTCGTCGTCGCCGGAATTTGGGGCGCCACACTTTCGTCCGGCCTCGGTAGCATTCTCGGTGCTCCCCGCATCCTGCAGGCCACTTCGAAGGACGGCATCACACCGCGCGTTTTCGCCCGTGGTCATGGGAAAGGGCAGGAACCACGCAACGCCTTGGTCCTGGCGTTCCTTCTCGCCGAGGGCGGCATTCTGATCGCCGAGCTCGACGTGATTGCTCGTGTGGTCTCGATGGTGTTCTTGACGATGTATGCGTTCTTGAACGTGTGCTGCGCCATCGAGAGCTCCGTCAGTCCGGATTTCCGGCCAGCGTTCCGCATTCCTCGCATCGTGAGCGTGATCGGGGCGCTCACCAGCGTCGTCATCATGATCCAGTTGGATCTGGCGGCAATGGTCGGTGCGACGGCCCTCATGGCCGCGCTCTTCGTCTGGCTACAGCGGCGGCAACTGAAGCTCGAGGCGGGCGACGCCTGGGAGGGGGTCTGGTCATCCATCATTCGGTCGGGGCTCTACCGGCTGACGAAGGAAGATCAGCAGCAACAGCAGCGAAATTGGCGCCCGAACATCCTGAGCTTTCGTCCTGCGGGCGGCGCCACACTGACCCTCGCGCGCTTCGGGGAGAGCCTCATCACCGGAAATGGGATCCTCACCGATTTCGAGGTTCTGCCCCGACGCGCCAAAAAGAAGCAAGAAGACGAAGAGGAGACCGGCGAAGGAGAGGTTGATGTTGGGGAGCGCCCGGTCGGGGTCTTTCGCAAGGAGCTCGCCACCGACGAGCCCTTCCGTGTGATCGGAGACCTCTGCCGTCACTACGGGTTTGCCGGGATCGAGCCCAACGCTCTGCTCCTCAGCTGGGGGCTGCACCGCCAGGCGGCGGATGAGTTCACTCGGCTCACCTTCGAGGTGGCGGAGCTCGACTTCAATCTGCTCGTGCACCACGCGCGCCTCGACGCCGACGACGAGGGAAAACGGATCGACGTGTGGTGGCGTGCTGCCGCCGGGAACACTCCGTTTTCTCTTGCGCTCCTTCGCTTTCTAACGCGCTCCCCCCAGTGGGAAAACTCCCAAGTGCGGTTCTTCCTCGTCAGCTCGGACGCCTCGAACAACGACAACCTCCGGACCGCCATGCGGCGCGTTCTCCGTGAGAGTCGGGTCGAGGCGAGCATCAAGGTGATCAACGACACATTCGGTGATCGGTCGTTCGAAGACCGGGTGCTGAATCAGTCGTCCGACGCGTCCCTGGTTCTGTTCGGTCTTCCCAACGACGAGACGGAGATCGACCCGGAGTACCTGAGTCGGACGGACGCATTGGTCCGGAACCTTCGGCAAACGCTCCTTTTTCGAAGCTCGTCGCTGTTCGAGGAGGTGCTCCCGACGGGCCGCGAAGCAGCCGTTTCACGCTTGCCACCTCCTGCCGAAGGGGGAGAGGCGCAGCATTTGCCCGAGCTCAAGGTCTCCGACGTGCCGGACCTCGCGCGCGCCGCGGGGCGGATGGCGGCTGCCTATCAGAAGCTGACGCACCAGCTCCACGAGCACTGCATGCAGAAGCTGTACGGGCGCCACATCGAGCTCGTCCGGGGGATCCGCGCGGCTGCCGAACGGCACCTGGACCCGTCCGACAAGGCCCTGTCATCGGGGAACGAGCGAAGGCAGCGAAACGCATTCAATCGGCAGCAGAGCTCGTTCTTGCTCGAGTGCCGCACGCATTTCGAAAAGTTCGAGAAGACCGAGCTGCCGGACCTGAGAGCGGTGCTCGATGGGGGCGTCGATGCCTTCCTCCACCACGACGGAATCCTCCCCGACGAGGGGGAAGACCTGCTGGTTCAACGCCCGAAAGAGGATCTGAAACCGCATCCGGACGACACGCGCTACGTGCGGCGCTTCAAGCGACGGCGGCGCATCGCGGCGTGGTTCAAGCGGGATCTACCTTCCTATCGCATCCCGACGCGGGTCCTTCAGCGCTACTACTTCCGCCGTGCGGTGGAGCAGCTGCTCGTTCCGAGCGTTCGGGAGTTTGCTAGCGAGAGTCATCAGCTGGTGGTCCAGCTCGGCAAGGTGATCAACTCGACTCGCGCGTCCCTTCCCGAAGATCAGAGCGCCCTCGTCGGTGTACTCGAGCGTCAGCGAGAGCAGCTCACTGGGAGCCTCGAGGGCCTTTCGACGAAGGGCAAGGAGATTGTTTCCCGGCATCAATGGCGACTCATCGTGCAGGCGCTCGAGCTCACCCAGGCTTACGCGGACGACATCGAGCGCTTCGATGTGCACCTTCTCGCCCGCAAGGAGCGACAGGTCGACGATACCCAGCATGCCGACGAGCTCAGCGAGGAGGCAGCGGGGTGGCTCTCGCGGCAGGGAAGCTTGGTGGGCCGGGCAAAACTGGCGCTCAGTCTGGTGAGCTTTCAACATCGGCTGATCACGATCGCTCGCCGGGAACGCGAGGCTATCGCGCTTGGTGTGAGGAATGGCGCCTTGAGTGAGTGCGACTCGGTGGTCGCTGGACTCAAGAAACTCGCCGCGAGCTTGGGGGAGGAGGGCGCGGAGCGCCCGGTGCTTCGCGCTGACTTCAAAAATCAGTTCGACCCGAAGCCCATCGTCGAGTCGCTCATGCGTGACAGCAATGAGTGCGCCGACGAACTGCCGGAGTCCATCGAAACCCTGAGCGACGAGTCGATCCAGGCCCTCGAAGAGGGGCGTACCGACCAGGTCGAGATCGTTGAAATCCCGGTGAAGCGCTTGGTCCAGTTCCTCGTCGAGGCGGAACTCGCCGGCGGGGTGCAGGAAGCTTTGGGCAGGGTCCCGAAGCTGGAACGCAGAGCCATGGGGGTTGCCCAAGACGTACTTCGTTTGGTGACCTTTCAGCTGAGCGAGCTCGAGGCGGTCGATGATGAGGAAACAGAGCTGCGCGAGCAGCTCACCCCGATCATCGACAAAGGCATCGAGCGCTTGCGCGGGGAGATGCAGAAGCTGTCGGAGATCCTTCCCCAGCTCGAAACGACTTTCGACGAGAAGCTGCACCGTGTCGTCGACGGATCCAACGCCTACGACCTGACGATGGCGACCGAGCGTCTCGACCAGCACATCCGCCTTCACCAGGGCAAGCGAGCGGTGTCGGGCGCGCGGGGTGCGGTGCGACGCTTTCAGAAGCGCGTCCGCCGCGCGATGGTGGGACTTCTGTACCGGCGCAGCGAAGGCGTGCTCCTGGCACGCAAGCGCATCCGGGAGGCAGAGCTTCGCGATCAGGTCGTCGACCGGGTCGCCACGATGGTGCGCACCCAGACGCCGCGCGCCGAAGTGCTGGAGGAACTACCCTTTTTCTATCGTCAGCTGTTCTTCGGTCAGTCGGCGATCAACGACACCTTCTGGGTCCCTCGCCGCGGCCAAATGGCCAAAGCCAAAGACGCCTTGCGGCAGTTCGACCGAGGTACCTCGGGGGCGATCTTCGTCACGGGCGAGCGTCTTTCGGGTAAGAGCGCCCTCCTGCAGCGCATGACCACCGAGCTGTTCGACAAGCGCCCGGTGTATCGGGTTCACGCTCCGGCGGGTGGCTCCGTCGATCCGGTCGCCTTCACCCGGGCACTCGAGAAGGCCCTCGATGCCCGCGGCAGCGGTGCGGAGTTGCTCGGGGCACTGGCCCCCCGGGCCGTCGTCATGATCGATGACCTCAGCCTTTGGTGGGAGCGCGGTGAAGGCGGCTTGGCTGTGTTGAATCGCATCGTGCAGCTAATCGAGCGCTACGGCGACCGCGTCCTCTTCGTTGTCGCCATCGAGACTCAGGCCTTCAAGTTCATGGATCGCTTGCTGCCCCTGTCGGACAACGCCCTCACCGTGCTCGACTGCGCTCCACTTCCAGCGGAGGCGCTCAAGTCGGTCGTGACTTTGAGGCACGGTTCGACGGGAATGAAGTTTCGCTTCGGCTCGAAGGAAGAGGACTACCTGGGCGAATGGGCCCTGGCACGCCTGTTCACTCACCACTTCGATCACTCCGGCGGCAACGTCGGCGTCACTCTGCGAGCGTGGATTTCCGGGATCCGTCGAGCCAAGGGCGACGTCATCGAGCTCGAGGTTCCGGACCGCCGCGACTGGGAGGTGATCGATGGCCTTCGCGCTTCCTGGGTTGCGCTTCTTCTCCAACTGATGCTGCACAAGCAGCTGACCTACGGGCGACTTCGACGCGTGACGGGTCTTGACCCCCTCGACCTGCGGCGGGACGTGGATGCGTTGATCCGCATGGGCCTGGTCGTCGAAAGTAGGCAACGTGTCATCGAGATCGACCCGAACGTGCATCACATCGTTTCCGAGCGATTCGAAAGGCGAGGACTCTTGGCATGAAGGCGCTGATCTCCGTGTCCGTTGGCGCTTTTGAGCTCGGGATGGATGTCACCTGGGTGCTTTTGGGAGGGCTCGTCGTCGTCGTTTTCCTTTGGGCGACGCGGCGAGCGCTCGACCTCATCCCCCTCGGGACCGACCGCCGAGAACTTCTTTTGCGTGTGCACCCGGTGCTCAGCGTTGCCGTGCTGGGGACGTTCGCCTTCTTGGCAGTTCGCTCGCTCTTCGGGCGCTACCCCGACGTGCTGCCGTACGCGCTTCTGGCTTTCGTCGTAGCGTCTCTCGTGGTGGCGTGGGACGCCGTGCGTGACGTTCTGGCTGGTTTCGGGCTTCAGGCGAGCCGAGGAGTCCGTGCCGGTGACCACGTGCGGGTGGGACAGGTGACCGGCCGTGTCGAACGGCTGGGCTTCCGCGCGATGGTGGTCGAAACCGCCGAAGGCGATCGCGCAATCATCCCGAACCGGGTGGCCACGCGGGAGATCCTCGTGCACACACGCGGCGCGTCACGCGGAGGCGGTGTGGACGGTGCGAGCTCCCTCACGTTCCAAGTGTCGGTCGAAGGCCCAGTCGTCCTCGCAGATCTCACCAGCGTCGTGCGTCGCGCGGCCCTGGGCTGTCACTGGTCGTCGATCGCCCGACTACCCGAGGTGCGCGGCGTGGACGGAGGCCTCGAGATCACCGTGTTCGCGCTGGAAGCGGAGCGCGCTCCGGAGGTGGAAGCTCGGGTGCGGGCGGCGCTTGGAGCCCACGTCGATCGGGGAGCTTCGAGCGGAGTCCGCGACAAGGAAGCGAAGCGGGCATCCGGTTGAGCGAGTCTTAGCGCCTCTGCGGAAGGGCGCCGCGAGTCGCTCGAGACTCGCAGCGCCGACCCCATCACTTCGATTCTTCGAGCCAGATCAACCCGGCGTTCAGCTTCTTGCCGCAGCCGTGGAACGGGACTTCCTTAATCATGTCGCTCGTTTGGGTTCGCAAGCCATCTTCCCAACCGGTGAGCACGAGGAGCTTCTCGTCCTTCGGATCGGTCACGTCGTATCCGACGGCCACCACGTAGTGCCAGTTCTGGCACTTCCCACCGATGTTGGCCTCCCGCTTGTTGAACAGGAGCATCGTCGGGCGTCCTTCGTCGATGTTCTTCATCACCTGTTGAGTGATCTTCTCGTGACCGCGCAGGGCCTGCATGCGCTCGACCTTGAGCTTCTTGTCGTAGCCCTGGTCCTTGACCCATTTGTGAACGCCCTGCTTGGCGAACTTGGCGACGGTGGCAGTTCCCATGTCGCCGAAGCCCATGGCTTTGAGCTTCTTCATCAGCTCACGAATGGTCGCCGTTGGCTTGAGGGTTCCGTCATAGCCTTTGTCGACGATCAGCTTGTCGTAGCCTTTGCCCTGCCAGTAGCTGAAGAGCATTGCCGCAGCCACGGGGGCGCAGCCCTCGAGCCGGCAGGAGTGACGGCAATCTTGGCGACAGCTCTTCGACTTGCACTCCTTGAGACAGGCCTTGCGTGAGTCGCAGTCGTCGCCCAAGCGGTCTTGCTGCATGGGCTGAACGTCGCTCAGGAGCTTGCGCCCCGCACCCTGCACGCAGGCGACGTAGTCTTTGCCCTTTCCCTTGAACTTCTCGCCTCGAATCCAGCCTTTGCCGCATCCCTGGATCCGGGATTTGATCACCTTGCAGTTCGTGCCGTCGCGCTTCTTTTCCGCGCAGTAGGCCTCCGCTTCGGCCTTGTTGCTTTCGGAAGCGATGTGCCGCTTGCTCCGTTCGCAGGCTAGGTAGTTTTTGCCCTTGCCGGCGAACTTCGCGGCTTTGGACCACCCGTTCCCGCAGCCTTTGATGCTGCCGGGCACGACCTTGCACTCTTTGCCCTCCGCCTTGGCTTTGTCGCAATGGGCCCTGGCGGCGGCTTCGTTCTTGGCCGACTCGCATTTTCGGTCGCATTTCGCCTCGGCGGTCTGCACTCCGCTGGGTGCAACGACGAGCGATACGGCTGCAACGAGGGCCGCCAGGGCTAGCTTTTTGATGGACGTCATGAAATTGGATTCCCTCCGGGGGCGCCGTATACCAGTGGCTCCCCAACTCGAGTCAACGAGTGAAACGACGGACACTACGTGCCGAGTGCCGGGGGTCTTCCCTCGAGCGGATCGCTTTCTTCGAGGACCCTCGGAACGTCGACGATCCGAGTCACTCGCGGCTCGGCCGTGAGGCCCAGTGGTCGATCCTGCACACCCCCGGGGCTGACCATGCCCACGTAACGAACCGGGGCCGATTGAGTTACGGAAGGGCGCCGGATACGCTCGTCGGACATGGCCTCGGCCCTGCGTGGTTTCACTTTCGTCCGCTGAAATGAAGAACGGATCCGGTGTCTTGCCCGCGGCTGGTCCGGCTGAAAACTCGCCAAGCAAAGGGCGAGACTCTGGCTCGGCCGAGGCCGGAGTGGTGTCGGTCAAGGCGGTCGCGTCCGAAGCGACCATCGGGGCCGGCTGGGCGCACCTCATGGGTTGGGGCGTCTTGGCAGTGGTCAACGCAGCCTTCATCGCACTGGGGGAGCCGTCTGCCGACCTGGCTGAGCGCCTCTCGCACCACGCCTACGATGCGGGCCAACTGCTTGGGATCGGCCTCGTCCTCGCGCCGCTTGCTTGGCTCGCAGCGCGGGCGGCCAAGCGTGGACGCCTCGCTCTCAGTTGCCTCACGGCGATCGGCCTCGTTTGCCTCGCGTTTGCTGGCGACGTTCTCCTGGCCGAGGATCTGTCGAACTTCGTTGCCCGGAAGGCTGAGGCGGGCTCGACTCTTCCCTGGGGAGTCATTGGCGTCGCCGCGATGGGGTGTGCAGTCGTTGCGGTGGCAGCCGTGGGCGGCTTGCTCGTGCGCTTGCGGCTGCACTGGATCGCGATCTGCCTCGGGATCGTTCTCGCGGCTGCGAACAACCTGCTTCTCCCCGCCGGTTACCCCGGGATCCACCTCTACGTTGCCGTCCTCGCTGCGACGCTCGTCGGGGCCGGACTGACTCGGCTGCGGATTTTCGAGCGGTGGCGTGCGCACCGCGCGCTCCCGTGGGCTCGTCGGCTCGTCGTCATCGTTCTGTTCGGTTGGGCGACGCTAGTTTGCACCATCATGCCTCGCCAGACGGTCTGGCAGAGCATGTTCCGGCTTTCTGGCGCTGTGGCTGTGCCATTCGTTGCCCGTCTGTTTCCGGCGAGCCAAGAGGTGCGTCCCTCGGTTCGAACGGTTTCGCCCTGGTTTCAATCTCGAAGTGGACGGCCCAGCGTGCCGCCCAGTCCGCACGGCTCGTTGCCGGAGTCGCCGATCGTGCTCCTGGTGACGGCCGACGCAGTACGAGCCGATCTGTTCACGACGGCGAAGTATCGGGACGCCCTGCCCAATCTCCAGGGCGTTCGCGGGGCATCGGCGGACTTCGCCGTGGCGCGATCCCCGTCACCCTCGACGGCCACCACGTTCACGGCCCTCTTCACCGGCAAGTACTATTCCGGCACGCGCTGGGCGAGCTCGTCGAAAGAACGTAAGAAGAAGGGCAAGGGCATCTGGCCTGCGCTCGACGAGACTCCCCGCGTGGCTGAGCTCTTGAGTGCTGCGGGGGTGGATACCGTGAACGTTCAAATGCTCAAGATGTTCTCGTCTGGAACGGGAATCAGTCGCGGCTTTTCCGAAGAGATCCGCGTTGGGCACTATGCCAAAGCTCGAGCCGGGATCGGCAAGTTGGTGAAGCGACTCAGGCGGCAAGGTGATAGGCCGCTATTCGCGGCGATTCACCTCATCGAGCCCCACGCCCCGTACACTCGGGGCGGCAAGAAGGGGTCGCAATTCGACCGGTATCTCGCGGAGGTGAGGGTCGTAGACCGCGAGCTGAAACGACTCCTCAGTCTGCTCGAGGAGCCCGAGCTTCGCTCCCGGGTGATTCTCGTCTTCGCGTCGGACCACGGGGAGG
>JBNKGC010000052.1:0-32494 GCA_050289625.1 Polyangiaceae bacterium
CGCCTTCCGCGCTGCGCCGGCAGCGCGCCGAAGTCCCCGAGGCGCGGCAGGCCCGAACGCGGTGCCGTCACCCAGGAGGTGGCGTCCCGAACGCGAGCTCCAGCTGCCCCCCAGCTGACCCCAGGGGGCGAAGGCACTTGCCTCAGCGAGCACACCCACTGGCGGATCATCACTTGGGGGAACACCTTCTCCGCGAAGTACGGTGGACGCCGCCCTGGATGCCAGCCGCCACGTGACGATCGTGTTCGACGACACGACACCGCTCGAATGAGCGGTGAGCCGGCTCCTGGCGGCTGTGCTTGTCCGCACCCGGGGTGCGCATTGCCCGCGCAGTCTCGCGTTCAAGCGCTTGCCTGGATGTCGGCGTCGTACGAGTCGGCTTCGTCGTCGCCCATCGAAGCAGGGGCGTGGGCTCGCAGTTCGCCTTTCAACACCGGAAGAGCGAGCTTGATGCCGACCGCCAGCACCCCGAGGCCCGCGGCCCAAATCCCGGCCGTGATGCGCCATTCCGTGAGGCTCGGGAAGTACTCCACGACCTCGTGCATCGTGCTCGGAACGAATCCGGGAATGATGAGCCCCATTCCCTTTTCGATCCAAACGCCGCAGAAAGCGCACACACAGGCCGCGATGAGCCAGCGCTTGTCGCCCGCCCGCGTCTGGGGCGTGAGCAGGATCACCGCTGATGCGACGTTGAGCGCAAGCGCAGACCAGATCCACGGGACGAGTGCCGTTTTTCCGTGAAGTCCGAAGAACAGGTAGGTGACGGCGCCTGCGTGAGCCCCTCCCGTGTAAAAGGCGGTAAAGAGCTCCGAGGCGAACATGAACAGATTGATCAGCACCGTGATGCGCATCACGCGTGTCAACGTAACGATGGGTCCGTCGCCAATCGGCAAGGCCGTCAGACGCCGAATCAGCTGAAGGAGCACGATGACGAATGCAGGCCCCGTGACGAACGCCGAGGCGATGAAGCGCGGAGCAAGCAGAGCCGTGTTCCAGAAGGGGCGCCCTCCGAGCCCACTGTAGAGAAAGGCCGTCACCGTGTGGATCGACACTGCCCACACGATGGAGAGAAAAACGAAGGGTACGTACCACTTCTTGTTCGGGCGCTGTCCGAGGAAGCGGCAGTACATCAAGTACCCGGTGATGTGCAGGTTGATCAGCAGGTAGCCGTTCAGCACGAGCACGTCCCAAGTGAGCATGCTGATGGGCCAATTGAACCGGCCCACCCCGGGAATGATGTGCCAAAACCTGTCGGGGCGCCCCAGATCCACCACGATGAATAGCGTGCAGACGATGATCGCAGCGATGGCGAGGAGCTCGCCGATGATGACGACGTCGTGCATCTCGTCGTCGTCGTAGAGATAGGCCGGGATCACCATCATCACGGCGCCAGCTGCCATTCCTACACCGAATGTGAAGTTTGCGATGTACAGGCCCCACGAGACGTGGTCGCTCATGCCGGTGACGCCCATGCCCTGCGTCACCTGATGGGCCCAGGCATTCATCCCGACCAGCGCGATGGCGGTCAGCACCGTCATCAAGACGTAGAAGCGGGGACTTCCCTCGACACTGCGCCGGACCAAATCCAGCAGGAACCGTGGATAGGACACGGAGTGATCCACGGCCGGAGCTTCACTTGGACTTTCGGTCGGCATGTTCATTCATCGAAGAAGTAAAAAAACCGCGGCCTGGTTCCGAGCTCTTCTTTCAGCACGAAGACTCGCTTGTTCTCGAGCACCCAACGAATCTCGCTCTTCGGGTCGAGCAGATTTCCGAACACGCGAGCCCCCGTCGGGCACGCTCCGAGACAGGCGGGCAGGCGCCCCTCGCGCGTGCGGTGAAGGCAAAACGTACACTTCTCCATCACGCCTTTCGGGCGAATGCGGTTCGACAGATAGCCCTGGTTCGGGTTGATCTCCTCGGGCGGCACTTCTGGCGACGTCCAGTTGAAGCGACGCGCGTGATATGGACACGCCGCCTCGCAGTAGCGGCATCCGATGCACCAGTCGTAGTCGACCGTGACGATGCCATCTGGTTCCTTCCACGTCGCCTGGACGGGGCAGACCTTCACGCAAGGTGGATTGTCACACTGCTGGCACTGGACCGGGAGATAGTACTTGTCCTTCTGCGGGACCGCATGGTCGTACGAGGCATCGCCTTTCTCGAAGTCGATGCTCCCCTTCTGCATCTCGAAAACGCGGATGTAGGAGTTGTTCGTGCGGCGGTCGTGATTGTTTTCGTGGTGGCACGCCTCGGCGCACTTTCTGCACCCGATGCAGATGCTGAGGTTGAGCGCGTAGCCAAACTCCACTCCCTCCACCGGGAGCTGGTCCCCGATGGTCACGTCGACGCCCGTGCGCTCCTTCGTCTCGCGCTCGAGGCGCGCAATCACGCGAGCCAACTCCTCCGGCGTCATCTCCTTGTAGTGGCGCTGCAGAAACTCGTCCACGGACAGATCTTTCGACCAACTGACGAGTGGTTCCATCGCCTTGGCGAAGGCCGCAGCGCCGAGGGTGGCACCCGCAACCTTGAGCGCGGTTCTTCGCGAGGCAGTCAATGCGCTGCTCCTTGTGAATGCTGGGCCCCGAAGAAGCGGTCGGCCGGCGGTGGAGCTGGCTGAACTTGACGGATGGCGGGCGCGTGCGGTTCGTGGCAGTCGACGCAGTGATTGCGCACGCGCTCGCCGCGACGCCGATCCCAATATCCGATCATGCCTCCGTGAGAGCCATTCCGGTAGTCGCGGAACTGCGGTCCGTGGCACTGCGCGCAAAGCTTCATCGCGTCACCGAGCTCAACGAGCTCTCCCCCCGCGAGGTGCAGTCGAGGAGGCTGCCCTTCCGCGTGACACTGAGCGCAGCGCAAATTGCCGTGAACGAACTCGAGTCCCGTGTGAAACTCGGTCAGTTCGTCCGGCGAACTGGGTACGGGGGCTGGTTCTCGCAGGGAGTGACAATCGGCACAGGCGACGCGCAGGGGTTCTCCACGATTGTTCGCCTTGTCCGTCGCCAGACTGGTGAGCTCCGGTGGGGCATGAATCCGCACTGCTCGCTCAGCACCAATCGGCGGAGGTCGAAGCTCCGCCGGTTGGTCACGGTCGCAGGAAACCGCGGATGTAAAGCAGCACAAGACGAGTAAGGTCCGCAGTCCTCGAGACGGCACGCCCGCCCCAAAAGCAGTGTCCGTGCCAGACGGGAAACGGCGCCGCCCGCGTGTTTCGAATTCCATCGTTCCGGAAATAGTTGCGCAACAGTCATGACACGCGCAGATTCTGCGTCTCGTTGGACGCCGAGGAGACTCACCGGGCACGAGAAACCCCTGCGAGTCAGACCGAGGTGACTCGGCCCGACTCTTGCTCTGGCCGGAGCAAGATGCCCGTCACCGCTCTCGTCGTGACCCTGAGAGACGCCACCTCCAGCCGCGCGCTCGATCGCTTGAAGAGCGATCCGCGCATCGATCTCGGACCGCTCCAGGGCACCCGATTGCCCGTCGTGGTCGAGACAAAAACCGCACGCGAAGGACGGTCGATCGCTGAGGAGTTCGAAGAGCTGAGCGACGTCACGCGGGTGGATCTGATCAGCGTCAACTTCGAAGACTTACAAGGCTAGAAAGCATGCTTCGCAGGCAGTTCATCAAACGGTCGGCAATGGCTGGGGCGGTCGTTGCGGCCAGTCGTTTGGCTAGCGGCAAGCAGACCTCGCCGGTCGCTCGTGAGGTCGACGGAATCACTTGGGACAAAGCTCCCTGCAGGTTCTGCGGGACGGGCTGCCACGTCCAGGTCGGCACGAAGAACGGAAAGGTGGTCGCCATCGCCGGCGATCGAACCGCCGACGTCAACAAGGGGCTCTTGTGCGTGAAGGGCTATCACGTCGGGCTGGCCCTCTACGGAAAAGATCGGCTCAAACGCCCCCTGCTTCGAAAGAAGGATGGAAGCTTCGAAGCCATCAGTTGGGATCGCGCTCTCGAGATCGTCGCCGACCGCATCGAGCAGGACCCAGAGGGTTTCGCCATCTACGGAAGTGGCCAGTGGACCATCCCCGAGGGCTACGCCGCGCAGAAGCTGATCAAAGGGGGAATCGCGAACAATCACATCGATCCGAACGCGCGCCTGTGCATGGCCAGCGCGGTCACCGGCTTCATCAGTACTTATGGCGTCGATGAACCCGCCGGTTGCTACGAAGATCTCGACAAGTGCGACGTGTGCATCACGTGGGGCAACAACCCGGCCGAGATGCATCCAGTCCTCTTTTCCAGGTTGATCGACCGCCGGTCGCGCGGCGAGAAAGTCGTCCTCGTCGACATCGGGACACGCCGAACGCGCACGACGCCTTTTGCGGACCACTACCTCCAGTTCGAGCCCCACACGGACCTCGCCATCGCGAACGGGGTGATGAAGCTCCTGATCGACCGCGGCACGTACGACGAGAAGTTCGTCGAGAAGCACTGCTCCTTCCGCGGCGACAGCAGCCCGCCGAGTCTGCTCGGTGAGAAAATCAGCTTCGACGACTTCAAGGCCGGCATCGCAAAGTACACGACCGACTACGTGTCGCGGGTCTCCGGAGTGTCCGTGAAGGACCTGGAGATGCTGGCGGATCTTTTCGGAGACCGGTCGAAGCGCATCACCAGTCTTTGGTGCATGGGGATGAACCAGCACACCCAGGGCACCGCCATCAACAACCTAGTGCATGGTCTTCACCTCCTGAGCGGCCACTTCGGCCGCCCGGGTGATGCACCGACGAGTTTGACTGGACAACCCTCCGCGTGTGGAACGGCCCGAGAGGTCGGCACTCTGGCGCATGCGCTTCCCGGCGGGCGCCTCGTGGCAAAAGACGAGCACCGCGCAGAAAGCGAGAAGATTTGGAACCTTCCGGCCGGGCGGATCAAGAAGACGCCCGGCTACCACACGGTAGCGATGTGGGAGAAGTTCAGCACGCCGAAAGGCCAGGGCGGTGACATCTCCACAATCTGGGTGCAGGTCACGAACCCCGGGCAGACGTTGCCCAATGCCGGCAAGCTATTTCACCCCAGCCGAAAGCTCAAAGACAAGTTCCTCATCGTCTCGGACGTGTACCCCACCGCCACGACGAAGCACGCCGATTTGATCCTGCCCTCGGCGATGTGGGTGGAGAAAAACGGTGTGTTCGGCAACTCGGAACGACGCACTCAACAGTGGTTCAAGATGGTCGACCCGCCAGGTGAGGCCCGCGACGACCTCTGGCAGATCATCGCCGTGACCCGAAAGCTCTACGAACGGGGATTTGCTGGGGCCAAGGACAAGGATGGCCGCTTCCTGTTCCACATGGATCACGATGGGAAGGAGTTCCCCGCTTGGGACTTCCGCCGCTACTACGACACCAACGTAGACAAGATCCTCTTCGAGGAATACCGCAAGTTCAGCCGCCTGAAGCACAAGGACCTCGCGCCCTATGACGAGTACGTGAAGGCGCGCGGCCTGCGCTGGCCGGTCGTCCAGCAGAAGGACGGCAACTGGCGGGAAACCAAGTTCCGCTTCGCCGAGTTCGACGACCCGTACGTGAAGAAGGGCAGCAAGTTCGAATTCTATCACTCGACCAGCAAAGATGGTCGAGCTCAGATCTGGCTCAGGCACTACGCGCCGCCCCCGGAAGTTCCCGACGAGAAGTTTCCCTTTTGGCTTTGCACGGGCCGCGTCATCGAGCACTGGCACTCGGGCACCATGACGATGCGCATTCCTCAGCTGCGCCGCGCCATGCCGCAAGCCTACGTGGAGGTGCACGCGGAGGACGCTCGCGAGCTCGGCATTCAAAACGGCGACAAGGTCCGCGTCATGACGCGCCGTGGGAAGCTCGATCTCCCGGCCTGGGTGAACGGTCGTGGTGCTCCCCCTCGGGGCACACTCTTCGTCCCGTTCTTCGACGAGAACCTCCTCGTCAACGAGCTGACCCTCGAGGCATTCGATCCGTTCTCCAAACAGCCGGACTTCAAGAAGTGCGCAGCAAAACTCCGGCGCCTGGGATGAGCCGATGACGCATCAACCACGAGTCCCGCGTCGGGCCCTCGAACTTGGGGGCGTGGCCGCTTTGACGGTGGCGGCGGTCGGGTACATGTCGGGGCTGGGGACTCCGCCCGACGCCAGCGGCTACACGGATCCCTCGCACGAGCGTGGGTCCGAGAGCGCACGGAACTACTCGGACCTTCGCGAAGGAGGTCCTGCACAGAATTCCCAGATGTACGGCGTCGACTCGAGCCTGCTCCGGAAGGGGCTGCCCGGCCTAAACGACGAAGTCGTCCAAGCCGACGAGGACCGGGAGGCGGCTCTCAGGGCTCGGGCCGCACACCGCGCGTACGATGGCGCGCCACCGACCATCCCCCACGCGATCGATCAGCGCGGCATGCCAAGCTGTCTCACCTGCCACGAAGCCGGTGCCCAACTGGATGGTCGCGTGGCTCCGGTCATGAGCCACCCGCGCCACGACAGCTGCACCCAGTGTCACGTCGTGGCCACGTCTCCGAGCGTTCTTGCAGAGGGAAACTGGGCTCCGAACGAGTTCGAACCGCTCGCCTTGGGGGGCAAAGGTGAAGTGGCCTGGGAGGGCGCACCACCGACCATCCCTCACTCGACCCACATGCGCGAAAACTGCGGGAGTTGTCATGGCGTAGCGGGTCGCCTCGGCATGCGAAGCACGCATCCGTGGCGGCAAAGTTGCACGCAGTGCCACGCGCCATCGGCCGAGCTCGATCAACGGGCCGCCATTTCCTTCGGCGACGCATCCTTCGCAGAGCATTCCGCGGCAGGGCCCCCAGGTCGCTCGGCGGATGGGAGACAGCGATGAAGACGAAAAAGCTGAGCCGACGACGCCTGTTCTTCGGCAGTGACGAGCCTTCTCGACCCGAACCCTTTCTCGAACGGTTCTACCGGGACCGCACCGAGCGCCCGACGGACGCTCCCTCCTTCATCACCGATCCGACTGCGTGGAGCACGGAAGTCGAAGCGTCCCCGATCGGGATGATCGGAGTGACCCCTGCCATCGCTCACTACGAAGACGCAGAGGAGGAATCATGACCCAGAACATCACCCTGCCTCCGATGCAGGACGCCGTGCTGGACGAGGAAACGCTCCAGCAGCTCTTCGTCGACCTTTCCGAGGTAGCGGACACACTCGAAGTCAGGATGAAGTTTGCAAACGAGCGCCCAGCATCCGAGGGGTCGTCGAGCCTTGCCGCGGCAATCGCTGCGCTCTCGAGTCGGTCCGTCGCCGGAGTGCAAGTCCACTATCGGCACGACGGGGTCGAGTGGACGGACACCCTGATGCCAGGTCCCGAGGGGATCCGTCTGGTGCGCATCCAACACCGGCTCCCGGGTGACGCGATGTGACGGTTCGCCCACTGCTAGAGCCGTCTCGAGTCGCACTCCCGGAGGCGCCTCCGTCCCCGACACCGTCAAGATCCCATGAGTGACACTCACGTTCTGCCTCGCCCCCAAGTCAAACGACCCAGCCACGGAAAGGCGCGTGCCGTGCCTCGAGAGCATGGCTTTTGGGTCATGCTCGCCGTGGTGCTGCTCTCGGCGTGCATTCGAGTCTCCGCCTCCCCCGCGGCGCTGGCTCTGGCATTCGCCATCGCCACGGGCGCCGTGATCGTCGCTGGACGCGTCGGTCGCCTGCTGCGTAAGCGACCCGAACTGCAGGCAACCGCGTCCTTGGTGCTCGCCGCTTCGGGTTGGCCGGTACTCTTGGTCGGCGGAGAGTCGGCGCCGGAAGCGAGTCTCTTTTCGGGAGCCTTCGGAGTGCTCTTCCTCGCTGGAGCATTCGCGGTGCAGGCCGTGCTCGACAGAGCCAGGAAGCGTCCCGAACGCGCTGCGGTAGCGGCCGCGGCTTCGATCGCCCTTCCAGCAATCGCGAGCGCAGGATTTCTGATGGTGTCGCTCTCCACGGCGGCCGGGGTGGCCCTCACCGGGATCTACGCCCTCTTCCTCTTCGCTTGGCAACCTGCGGCCAAAAAGCTCAAGACCATCGGGTGGACGCTGGCCCTGTGCCACGTCATGAGCGGCGTCTTGATCGCGTTGTGAGCGTCCTTACCCGCCACCTCGCGAAACGCCGCAGGAATTGCGGGCGATGCGAGCCGACGCGCACATGCTGCGCTCACCTGAGCGTCGTATCGACCGCGCGTCGTCCGCACGAGCCGATCGAAGTTCCGTCTCGGTGCGTCGAAGCGCTGAATAGGTCGCAACGACAATGAAAAACTCGCACCTCACGCCAATGCCATCGCGGGTGACGCGCCTGGAACGGCCTTTGCTTGGACGCTCGTGTTCCAGGGAACCCCAATGACCGCGACGATACAACCCGGGCAGCTCCTGCGAAGGCGAGCTGCCGGAACACTCGAGGACGAGCGTAGCTGGTCGCTGCTCTCGATGGGGTTTCGGCCGTTCTTCCTTCTGGCCGCAGTCTTCGCCGTGGTGGACGTGCCCTTGTGGCTGATGACGCTGCGGGGGCTCCTCACCCCCTCGCAGTACCTGGATCCGGTCACGTGGCACGCCCACGAGATGCTCTTCGGGTACACCGTCGCGGTGATCGCTGGCTTCCTTTTGACAGCGGGCTCGAACTGGACCAAGCGAAACGCTGCCCGCGCGCCCGTTCTGGCAGCGCTATCCGGGCTTTGGATTCTCGGACGGTTGGCACTCGTCGTTCCGGGCCTTCCACCATGGACGGCGGCACTCGTCGACCTGGCCTTCCTGCCGGCGCTCGCGGTCGTGCTCGCTCGAGCACTCGTCCGCGGCGAATCGAAGCGGAATTACTTCTTCGTCGCCCTCCTCTCGATGCTCTTCGTGGCGAACCTCGGCTATCACGCGGGAGCTTTTGGCCACGCCGACTGGGCGCCTTGGGCGCGCTCCTTGGCCCTCCGCGTCATCACGGTGATGATCGCCGTGGTCGGTGGCCGTGTGTTCCCGATGTTCACACGGAACGCGACCGGCCACGACGCGATTCGGAACGTCGGAGCACTCGACCGCCTCGCCATGGGCCTGCTGCTTCTCGCAATCGCCCTCGAGATGGCAAGCGTTCGCGGGCTTGTGGGTGCAGTAGCGTTCGTTCTTGCGGGCTTCGCCCATGCGGCTCGCATGGCGACTTGGGGTTCGCGCCATGCGAGAGCGCCGCTCCTTTGGGTGCTGCACGCCGGATACTTCATGCTTGCGGTCTCGCTCGTTCTTGAGGGGCTCGCCCTGCTGGGGGTGGTCCCCTTCGCGAGCGCCCTGCATGCGCTGACCATCGGCACGCTCGGGCTCACCACTCTCGGCATGATGGCCCGCGTCTCCTTGGGGCACTCCGGACGCATGTTGGTGGCTTCCCGCTCCACGACGGTGGCCTTTGCCAGCCTGGCGGGGGCGGCTCTGGTGCGAGTCGCTGCCCCGATCGCCCTGCCAACCCACGTAGCAGCGTCTTGGATGTTGAGTGGAACGCTCTGGACTCTCGCCTTCCTCATTTTTGCCGTCGAGTTTTTCCGAGTGTGGGTCACGCCACGCCATTGATCCGCACCTCCATCCATCACGCCGCTCACCCCACGAAGACAGTTCATGCCCTCCGAACACACCCTGCACATTCCGGTCATGGGCACCGGGTTCACCAACGACACACCGCTCAAGGTGGCGGCCTACGGGCTCTCTTCCGTCATCTCTTTGGTGGACGACCTGCTGCTGGAGCAAACTCGGGAACATTATTGCCGCGAAGGCGGCGAGGATTTCGAGCCAATCGGCTCCACGGCACCCGACGGAAGGGCGCGGCGAATCACCGCGTTTCTGAACTATGTGGACGAACAGGTGCGCAGGCGAGTCGCAGCACTGCGTCAATCGTCCTTCGATAGGCCTGACGGTATCCGCCGGTACTTCGAACTGCTTCCCGACACGGCTCCCTCGAGGCGGTCCTATCGCAGAGCGCAGGCAATGCCTGAAGGTCCGGAAAAGCGTTGGGCCCTGGACGCACTGCGCGAGCAGGTGGTTGCCGGAAGCATCGACGTCAACATCATGACCAAAGTCGACGGTGACAAGGACGAACGCGGGGCACTTCGCCCCGCAGGTCAGTCCGACGCACTTGCCGCCCTTCGTGGATTCGCACGAAGCACGCTGTCCGGCGCCGTCATTTTCTCCGCGGGAGTGAACCCCCGATTGTTCGCTCAGCTTGCCGAGCTCGACGACTTCTATCCGAAAGATGACGGGACCTTCCGCAAACGCATCACTCTCAAAGTGAGCGATTTCCGCTCCGCCCTCATCCAGGGAAAGATGCTCGCCAGACGCGGCCTCTGGGTGTCCGAATATCGCATCGAGTCAGGCTTGAACTGCGGAGGCCACGCCTTTCCCACCGACGGCGTGCTTTTGGGCCCCATCCTGGAGGAGTTTCGAACGGGGCGTGAGCAGCTTACCACGGGCCTGCTTCCGTCGTTCGAGCGCGGACTGCGGACGGCGGGGCGTTGCCCACCCCAGATCCCACCGACGGTTCGTATCACCGTGCAGGGCGGCATCGGCACCGCGTCAGAGGATGCTTTTCTACGCGAGCACTACGGTCTCGACGGCACCGGCTGGGGCTCCCCCTTCCTCATGGTTCCCGAAGTGACTGCCGTCGACCGCGACACTCGGCTGAAACTCCTCCGAGCGACCCCTGACGAGGTGGCCTTGAGCTGGAGCTCTCCCCTCGGTGTGCGCTTCTGGACCCTGACCACGAGCGACAGTGAACAGGCCCGGCGAGACCGCATCGCCGGGGGGCTTCCGGGAGCGGTCTGCACGAAACGCTATCTCGCTCTCAACGACGAGTTCGGGGAAGTCCCCCTCTGTCCGGGTTCACGCGTGTATCAGAAACGCAAACTCCGACTGCTCGAAAGTCAGGGACCCGTGTGTTCGGACGTTCGCGAGCGACTGCAAGCTCCCGCCTGCATCTGCACGGATCTCGGAGGCAGCTTTCAGCGACTGCACGGCATCGACTCGGATGCCGCGCCGGCGATCTGTCCCGGGCCCAACCTTCTCAACTTCCAACGGGAGATGACGCTGGAAGAGCTCCTCGGTCACATCTACGGACGAACGAATGTTCTTTGCAATACCGAGCGACCGCACATGTTCCTGGGCGAACTGCGCCTCTACCTAAACTACCTTCGCGAACAGTTCGAGCTTCTCGGCACCCCACTTGAGGCCAAAAGCCTTTCCGACCTTCAGGCGTTTGCCGGAGCCCTACTGGAGGGAATCACGTACTACGAAGGCCTCGCTCCCGAACTCACAAAAGCGGAGCGGGACGATCTGGCCGCTGGCCTATCCGCAGCGAGGGCCGAGCTCGACGACTTCCTTCAGCCGGGGGCGCTCACAGCCGACATTGCTTGATGTCTCGAGGAGATGGACGGGTGAAGACGACGACGCACGAGCGATCTGCAAATGCTCCCGCTGCGCTTTCCTCCAAAGCGAGATCTCGGAACGCCAGCGGTTGCAAGGCCCGTGCACGCAGACCCAATCCCAGGGAGTCGATAGCACCCGCGCCCGACGCCATCGCGTGCGTTCGTGAGAACAACCGTCTGGAGCGACTGATCGAGACCTGCCGCGACGGCGTCGTCTTCATTGATACCCGTGGGATCATCAAGGTGGTCAACCAAGCCGCCTGCGAGATGTTCGGTTACTGCGCCGAGGAACTCGAGAACGCCGACGTGTGTCGGCTCATGAGCGAGCCCTATGCGCAGCATCACCATCGCTACGTCGAGCACTACGAGCGAACGGGCGAGCGGAAAGCCGTTGGTCGAATCCGAAGGGTGTCCGCCAGACGCAAATCCGGAGAGGAGTTTCCTATCGAGCTCTCGGTCACGGAGCTCGCAGAGGGCGTGGACGGGATCCGCTACGCAGCTTTCATCCGGGATGTGTCCGACAAGTTGCGCCTGCAAGCCGACTTGGTGGAGCGCGAGAGGTTGGCGGCCGTGGGTACGACCGCTTCGATGCTGGTGCACGAGGTCGGGAACCCCCTCAACAACATGGCCCTGCAACTTCAGGCATTGCGTCGAAAGCTGGTGAAGCAGGACGGAGTCGACGGCGCGCTCATCCTTCGAGTCGACGCGTGCACCGAAGAAATCTCACGGCTGAGCCGCCTCGTTCAGGAGTTCCGCGCTCTCTCGGGTCGGCGACGACTGTCTCGACGCACCACGTCCGTCACGAAACTCGTCGAGTCGGCTCTGACTAACTACCTGTTTCGCCAGAACGGCGTCAGCGTGGTCCGGGCCTTCGATGAACACGACATCCAGGCCCTGATCGATCCTGACAAGATGGTCCAGGTCATCCTCAACCTTTGTCAGAACGCCGTGGAAGCCATGCCCCGTGGCGGCACCCTGACGGTGCGGACTCGAAAGCTCGGCAGACAGTGCATCATCGAAGTCGAAGATACGGGACACGGCGTACCGGACGGCCTGGACGTGTTCGAACCATTCGCCACGACCAAGCGAAACGGCACCGGACTCGGGCTGGCGATCTGCGCGGAGATCGTTCGCGACCACGGTGGTGTACTCGACTTCGACACCCGAACCGGTGAGGGAACGACGTTCCGCATCGAACTCCCCATGGAGGGAGTCGTCGAAACGGTTGCCACAAGCGCGGACGTCGTACCTTCCGATGGCGCTCTCGAAGCAACTCCCGCGGATTCACCCGCGCCCGATCCGCGGCCGGATGCGCTCCGCACGCAACCTGTCTGATTACCTGCCATGCCAGCATTCGATCGAACTCTCCGACCGCGGCGTGTCATCGTCATCGGAGGTGGGATCTCTGGACTTGCCACGGCGTACCGACTCACGCGAATGCGCCCCGATCTCGAGGTGCGCATCCTCGAGGAACGCGCGCGGGTGGGCGGGAACATTCGAACGGATCAGGTCGGCGGGTTCGTGATGGATGGAGGACCCGATGGCTTCCTCGCGTCCAGCAGCGGTGTGCGCTCACTCTGCTCCGAGTTGGGCATTTCCTCTGAGCTCATCGCTCCCCCAGCAAGCGAGATATCGATCGCGCACGGCTCTCGACTGGTTCCCTTGCCCAGCGGAATGACCTTGGGCGTGCCGACCGAGCTCCGCCCCTTCGCCCGGTCGAACCTGCTGAGCTGGTCGGGAAAACTGCGAGCTCTTTGCGAACCCCTGGCTCCCGGAGCTCCGTGTCCGGGCGAAGACGAATCGCTTCACGACTTTTTCAGTCGACGCATCGGTCGGGAAGCTGCGGAGCGGATCACCGCACCGCTCTTCGGTGGCATCTACGGTGGCCGACCCGAGATGATCAGCGTGAAGGCGACCCTTCCCATGCTGCCGCGGATGGAGCACGAGCACGGCAGCCTGCTCTTGGGGCTCTGGGGTGCTGCCCGGCGTCGTGGAACTTCGAACCGGGGTGCTTTTGCGAGTCTGCGTGGAGGGATGGGCTCCTTGGTCGCCGCTCTGGTCGACCGACTCCCTCCGAACACCATCGTTCGGGGAAGTCGTGTGGAACGGATTGCGCCACGCGATCGAGGCCAGGGCTTCCTAGTTCAAGCGGACGGTGCCGAAGTGCTCGCAGACGCGGTGATCGTGACGGCACCGGCACATCGTGCCGCCGACATGTTCGCGAGTGTTGCTCTCGGTTCGGCACTGCGTGAGTTCTCGTACGCTTCGACGATCACCGTGTACGCAGCCTTCCCGAAGCACGCCTGCCTCGAGCCCCTGGCGGGCTCCGGTTGCTTGGTCCCCGCAGGTGAAGGCCGCGTTTCGGCCTGCACCTTCGTGTCGCAGAAGTGGGGTCGCGAACAACCGGAAGATCAGGTGCTTCTTCGAGCGTTCGTCGGAGGGGCACGCGAACCCGAGCTGGTGCAGCAGGATGACGCGACGATCCGCGCCGTGGTGCTCGAGGAGATGCGACGGCTCCTGGGGATCGCAGGGAACCCGACCCTGACCCGCGTTTTCAGGCACCATCGGGCCACACCGGAGCCGACGATCGGACACGCTTCGCGTGTGCAGAGTCTCCACGGGCTCGCGAGCGAACTCCCGGGCCTAGCCTTCGTGGGCGCAGCGTACGGGGAGGTCGGGGTCGGAATCGCGGACTGCATCGCTCGCGCCAACAACGCAGCGACTCGGCTCGTGCGAGAG
This sequence comes from Polyangiaceae bacterium, assembly GCA_050289625.1. Taxonomy (GTDB): domain Bacteria; phylum Myxococcota_A; class Polyangia; order Polyangiales; family Polyangiaceae; genus NIC37A-2. Next base: position 14,082 of record JBNKGC010000052.1, read on the forward strand.
CTCCCCAGCGGTTGACAGCCCGAGCCGCGCCCTCAGGGCCTCGGTTCGGCACGAGCCGTCGGTTCCGAAAAGCGCAGTAGTTGCGCGATCGTCGAGATACGACGCAAGCGGTGCATTCGCCCCTTTCCGCGTAGACCTCTTGAAGCACATTTTTGCCGTCATCTTCCGGAAGAAAGTCGCGAGCTCTTGGCATGGGTCGTGAAGGGCGGAGGGGCACGATGACTGTCCCTGCACCAGGAGCCGAGCAATGCACCTACGGCTCTTCCCCCCGCAACGTCTACTGGGAGACGACGATCGCTTGTTCGCTTTGCTGCCAGCACTGTCGCGCGAACGCAGTCACCACCCGGGACCCCAACGAGCTGACCGGAGAGCAAGCTCATCGCCTGATCGACGGCGTGAAGGCTCTGGGCAGCATGCTCATCTTCACCGGAGGCGACCCCCTGGAACGCCCCGATCTGTTCGATTTGATCGACTACGCGCGATCGCGGCACGTTCCGGTCGCCGTCACTCCCAGCACCACTCCGCGTTTGACTCGGGACGTCGTGATGCGGTTCGCTGAACACGGAGTCGCCGCCATGGGACTCAGTCTCGACGGGGCTGAACCTGCCACACACGACTCATTTCGTGGCATCGAGGGTACGTTCGAACGCGCACGAGCCGCGCTCTCCTGGGCACGCCAGGCTCAAATACCTGTTCAGGTCAACACCACGGTCACGCGCTCGAACATCTCCGAGCTCCCGAAGCTCCATGAACTCCTCTCGACCTCCGCATCACCGCCCGTGAAGCGCTGGAGCTTGTTCCTTCTCGTTCCGACGGGGCGCGCGCAGACCGACGAGCTTCCCGATGCCGAAGACTTGGAGCGACTCTACGAATGGATGTACTCGACGGCAGCAAACTCGCCGTTTCACATCGGGACGGTCGAAGGGCCCCAGTACCGCCGGTATTTCGTGAAGCGCCGCCTTTCGGAGGGACTTCCCCTCGAGAAGGTGCTTTCGCAAGCCGCTCGCTTCGGGCTGGGGGTACGCGACGGCAACGGAGTGATCTTCGTCTCACACCGCGGCGAAGTCCTCCCGTCAGGCTTTCTTCCGTCCGCGAGCGTTGGCAACGTGAAGGACACGCCCCTCGACGAACTCTACCGAAGCTCGCCGGTCCTCGCGGAGCTGCGCGACATGGATCGGCTCCAGGGGAAATGTGGAGTTTGTGAATATCGTTGGGTCTGTGGCGGATCGCGCGCTCGCGCAGCGGCAGTGACCGGGCAGCTCTTGGGGACCGACCCGCTTTGCGGATACGAGCCGGAGGGGCAACTCGTTCAGCTACGAACCGGCAGCGCGTAACCGAACACCCCGTCGTGAGTCTCTTCCGCCAGGCACTTCGCGGCGCAGGCCGCGGGCGGCCCTCCCCGAGGGTCACCCGCGCGGCCGTCCGCATGAGACCAGCCTGAGCCGTGCGTGCCGAGTCGCGTCGCCAGCCGAGAATCCAACGGTCCTCACCCGCGGAGCGTCGCCGTGTGCCGGAGCCCAGCCATCACGGAAGGAAGACTCGCCCTGTGCTCAAGCAATCCGCGATCTCGCGGTACACCTCTCTCAGGGCTTCACGCCCCGGTCCACCGCTTTCGACTCGAGCGACGATGCGCTCGGCGAGGCAGCCGAGAGCGACGATGCGGTCGAGTCCTTGCCTTCGAGGTGACGCGACCGGCACCACGGTCTCGACCAGTTCACCGAGGAGATCCCGCAGGAAGCGTGCCCGTGAACCGAAGGCCTCCGCATACGCCTCATCCTCGAGAGCGGCGGCTCCACCGAACACGATGCTCCGTTCGAGAATCGCCGCCAGGCGCCGCTCGTCCCACTCCATGAGGGCCGAGACGGGAACGAACGCGCCCTCGGCGAGGTTCTGGACGACCCGCGTGACAAACTCGACCACCGCGACATCCTGTTCAGGGCATTCTTGCGTATCGAGCACACGAATTTCGATCGCGCCCCGGTCGAAGCGGGCGATGCAGCCGCGTGCGTTGACCCACTCCTCACTGAGCACGCCCTCCGGATCGAACGGAGCAAGGTCGTCGTAGATCTTCCGGAGCAGGGTCTCGTAGTCGGACCGAGAAAAGACGCGCTCCGGAACCACGACTCCCGTCACCGACGGGACCCGCGCGCAGTTGGTTCGGTAGGCGAAGAGACGCGCATCGAGCTCTCGCGTGCGCACGCCTTCGCAGAAGGGGCTACTGGCGGCGAGCGCAGGCAGAAGAGGCAACACGAAGCGGCACGCCGCATGAACCCGAGCGAACTCGTGCTCGTTCGAAAAAGGAAAGTTGATGTGCGTACTCTGGAGGTTCGACCAACCGTGACCCTTGCAGTCGAAGATGCGATCGAACGTGCGGTAAATTTCGTCGTTCTGATGGGGCCAGAGGAGTGTCTCGCGCAGCGGGTCCATCCACGGGTGCATGCCTGTGGGGAGCAGACGTCCCCCGAGGGGCTCGAGCAGGGCTTCAATTTCCGTAATTTGCGTGCGGAAGACCTGGGTCGCCCGACCCATGTCGGCGATTGGCCCTGCGGTTTTCGTCTCGATCACGTGGAGGGCGAGTTCATTGGACCAAGCTGCCTCACCCCGAAGAACGTCCATGTCTTCGGCGCCACCCACGGCATCCAAGAGGCGATCGGCAATTGGAAGAACGTCGAGGGACTCCGCGTCGACGATCATGTGTTCGATCTCGATGCCGTAACCGCTGAATGCTGCGTAGGGGTGAAGCTGTGTCATGAGCGACCTCGGCGCTCGAGCCTGTCGTAGAAGTGCCGCATCACGCGGAGGTAGAGCTCGTCCTTGAGCACAGCGTCCTCGACCCCCGCCTCGATGCTCGGGTTGTCGTTGACCTCCATCACCAGCGGCTCCCCATCGACCTCCTTCAAGTCGACCCCGTAAAGGCCCCGGCCCATGAGATTCGCCGCTCGCACCGCCTGCTCCACGATCCGCTGCGGGGCGTTTTCCGCAGCGAGGGTTTCGTGGCGACCGAAGCTCTTGCGTCCCTCGGCTCCAGTTTTCTGGATTTGCCAGTGGCCTCGAGCCATGTAGTAGCGGCACACGTAGAGCGCCCTTCCGTCGAGCACGCCGACACGCCAATCGAACTGGGACTCGACGTACGACTGTGCGACGACGAGCGCAGAATCGCTCAGGAAGCGATCGAGGTGTTCCTTCAAGCTCTCCGGTGAATCCGCCTTGACGACGCCGCGAGAAAACGAGCTGTCCGGCCGCTTGAGGACGCAGGGAAACCCGAGACGCGCCCCGACTTCCTGCCGGTTGCCGCTGTGGACGATCAAGGTGCGCGGACAAGAGATGCCGTGCTTTTCGAAGAGCTCTGCCTGGTAGACCTTGTTGCAGCAGCGAAGGATCGATTCCGGATCGTCGATCACCACCAGCCCTTCTTTGGCAGCGCGTCGCGCAAAGCGGTACGTGCGGTGGTTGACCCCCGTGGTTTCCCTCAGGAAGAGCGCGTCGTACTCGCCGATCCGGCCGTACTCTTCCTTCCCGACGACGAACGCTCGGATGCCCACCTGTCGGGCGGCGCGCACGAACCGGGCGAGCGCTTTCTCGTCCGAAGGAGCATCGACCTCGTCCGGATTCGCCAGAATGGCCAGGTCGTAGCGAGACGGCTCGACGTCCTTTGTACGCGGCCTGGCGAAGTAGCGCCGAGCTCGCTCAGCCAAAAACTCGTGATGACTGCTCGGGATGTCGCCAATGGAGATCGGCTTCAAATCCGCGAGAACCCAGTCGTCCTTGCGTACGAAGGTCGCCCGAAGAAGCGGCGCCGGGAAATGATCGAACAGCGCCTGGCACAAGCGATCGTAGCGGGACGCGAGGTTGCGGCCGAAGTAGATGCTGAGCTCGAAGCGCCGCGATCGGAGTCCTCCGAGGCTCTTCTTGAGCAGAGCATCGAGTTCGTCGGAGGCGATCCGAATCACGGCGGAGTGCCGGAGGTCCTGAATCGTTCCGAGCGCCGGAAGGGGCCGATGATTCCGAGCCGCGGCCAGCAAAGATACGTAATAGCCGAGCGACTGATAGCCGTTGTTCCGGCACAGGTTGAAGACCTTGGCGCGCTTCGAATCGACGAAGCGCTTGTCTGTCAGATACTCGCGAGCCGTGATGACTTCGGCTCCCGGAAGGGTGAGTGGAAAGGCCTTGTGGCTGTCCACGACCACGAATTGTGGCATCGCGATCTCTCTTCTCTCGTTCGAGCGTTCTCGGGTGCCTCGACGCCCTTCCATCGGGCGCGTCGGCATCGGGCGGTTGTGAATCGGTCAGGCGCCGGGTGCAAGGACGAGGAGATTGGCATCGTAGGTGACGATGCCGAGCAAGATGGCGGCAAGCAGGCGTTGGATGTCCACGCTGTAGTTCCTCTGGCCGAAGCCTGGGTTGTCTGGGAGGGGGTCGGCGATGAGAACGTGTTCCGTGTCCTGGTCGTAGCCCTGAATGACCACGAAGTGACCCGCCGGCTCGCCCGCGACATCGTCGAACGTGCCGTCCGCAAGCTCCCGCGGACAGTCGTAGAGATAGGTCGCCGAGAGACCCGCCAGGATCGGTAGCTTCCGGTCGAGGTGGTAGCGCAACAGATCCAACGTGAGCCCTTCGAGGCGCACCTTTCCTCCGCGATCGAGGAACTGCAGGTACGCTTCCGTGGCGATCCGCAGCTTTTCGTCCGTTTTGACCTCCGCCTGAGCGCGGAGCTTGCTCGACAGGTCCCCACTCTCGCGAAACCAGGTCGGGTCGAAGGTCTGCAGATCGTTGGTGTAGATGGTCGCCGAGAAGCCTCGCCGGAGAGCGTGGCATCCGAGATGAACAGCGAGAGTGCCCCCGTCGGGCAGGGACGGGATTTCGTCAATCACCCGCTCGAGCGGCTCTTCGCGCCCGAAGTACCGGTACATCGCCTGCAAGCACGTCGGCCCGCACACGGTGTCGGTCGGTTGTGCCAGCAGGGGCACCTTGAGTGAGCGGGGAGGCACGGCAGCCTTGAGTGTATCCTGGGATCGCCCGCCAAGCTCTTCGGAGAATCGAACTCCCCTCAAACGAGGCAGTCGAACACCCGGCAAGGCTTCTGGAAATCAAAAACCCAGCAAAAGCATCGGTCCGCACGTGCCGAGCTGGGCGCCCACGGGTCAGCCAAGCCGAGTTCGTGCCCAGGTCGAACGGTCCGCTGCGGGCGGGAAGATCGCCGTCGCTGGCGGGCAAACCCGTCGGCTAGCGTGCGGGAGGAACTGGTGCGTTCCCGGGGATCGCATCCTGGAACGGGGATGCCGCCGGGGAGGGCGAAGGCTCGTCGGAACGCGCCCGAGCGCTAAAGAGCTCCCAGCTCATTCCGCCGAGGAAACCGAGCACGACCGCCGCGATGGCAGCACGGCGCGAAACAAGCCGGGGCCGAGGCGCCGAAGAACGCTCGCTCCCAGAACCTTCCCCCTCGGACTCGACCAGCGATGACCGCTGCCCGTCGACCCCAGGCAAGTTGCCTCGAGCGCTGCTAGCGGACCGGACCAGCTCGTTGCGGATACGTTCGAGTTGTTCGTTCAGAACGGTCGGATCGAACGGAACGCCACGCCTCTCACCCTCGACAGCAACTCGCACCGCCTGCGCCAGCTCGGCCGGGGTCCGGGACTTGGTCACCCCGCTCTGGGCGAACGACCGCAGCCCGGGTATGACCTGCGTGGGCTCGGCCCAGTCTTCCTCGAGGAGAGCATCCGACGAAAGCGAGTGAACCGTGACGACAACCTGCTGCGGGACACCATGGTCGTTCAGCGGGTGCCCTTGCAGCGTGAGGCACCGCATCGAGCTCGGGATGGGATGTTCGGATTGCGAGGGCGTGACCTCTCTCACTCCGGATTCGGGGTCACCATCCTTCGAAACGCTCTGCCCGACGAACGCGTCTTTGGCAAAATCAGAGGTCATGTCCGGTTCACGCACGGCCTCCGAAAGCGGCAGGCCCAAACGAAGCGACTCGCGTCCGACGATTGTCGTCCGTCGGTTCGTCCTTCGTTTTTATCACCAAGGCAGCGCCGAATCACCCCACTCGTCGTTCGGGTCTCACGTTTCTCTCACACAGCTCGCCTGACTGGCCCTTTACAGCGGCTTTCGAGCGTCTCGGGAGTTTTCGACCGAAATCAGAAGCCGCAGAGTCGCCCAGCTCCGTAGCCGCCTTGGTAGTCTTCGCGCCTGCCGCTTCGACCCGCATGGGCTGACATGCGGGTCGAACGAGCGCGGACGGGCGGAGTGCAACAGCACGAGCGCTCACTGCAACAAGGTGAACCGCCGCAATGCAAAATTCGTGAACCGCTTCATCGGAACGCTTCACCATTCGGTCGGACATGACCAGGCGTCAGGCCGCTGCAAGCCATTCCTTGGCGTGTTGGATTTCCTCTTTCGGAAAAAATCGGACCTCGCCCTCAAAGAAGGGAGCGGCGAGCTTCGTGCCGATCTTTTCTACGGACCGCTCGCCGAGAACCGCACAACGCGAGAAGTCCTTTCTATGGCGGATGTCGAAGCGCAGCTCGTCCACCAGCGCTCCCGGTGTCCAGCCCTTGAACTGATTCAGCTGAACGAGGGCGCGCACCTTCCCGTGGTCGCTCACCATCTTCTCGAGCTGCGGAACGATGTATTCGTAGTCGGCGCGGGTGACAGTCCCGGACACCTCGAGGGTGACGCTGTCGTCCTGTCGTTCCTTGATGGCAATCATGGTTTCCTCCTCGTTTGAAATGTTCATTGCAGAAGGGCCCCCGCGGCTCGATGCTGCGGAGGCCTCGAACGGGACCAGGCGCAGGATGCGTGCCAGCGCGGCGCACTCATGCGCGCAACGAATCACGCCGTCGTTACGCCCACGAACCGCTCTCCGTCGGCCCAGACCCTACGTTAGGTTGCCACAACTGGGGCAAAACACCACGTCGCGCTCACACACGGCAAACGCAACCGAACACCGAAGCGCAATCGCTCTGCGAATCGCCTCGGCGCTTGCTCGGCGCGGGTTTTGCACCCGTCCCTGCCGCCCAGTTTCGCGTCGTCGACGAAGTGCTTACTCGTCGGCAGCTTCTTCGGCGTCTTCTTCCGCCTCTTCCGCGGCTTCTTCCGTTTCTTCAGCGGCTTCTTCCGTCTCTTCGGCAGCTTCGTGCATCTCCTCGTGGGCCTCATGCATCTCCTCGGCGCCCTCCTCGGAGCTTTCATCGGCAGCGCTCTGTGCCGGTTCCTTCTCGCCACCGCAGGCCATGATCGGCATCCCGAAGAACGCCGCAACAACGCCGAGAGTCACTCGATCCATGGACTTCATTTCGATTCCTCCCTCGGTCTGGTCCCCAACCGAGACCGCGCACATCAATGTGCCACCGGACCGGCACTGAAGTGCACTTCGGACGAGCTAGCCACTTGGGCTCACGCGGGCGTCCTCGCCGTCCCTCACCGCTGGAGAACGGCGCTTGGCCACTCCGGAAGCTGACCCCGAACGGTGTCGATGGCACCGCCGGTATCTTAACGGCCCAGGACGCCCGCCGGGCGTAGTTTTGCGTCCCCGGACGGCCACTGTGCTCCCAAGGTCACACGTCGTCCATGGACAAGCCCTGGTCGACGTGTGACCGTCGCACCATGAACATCCAGAAGCTTGGACCACTCCTCCTTCTTTCCGCTTTGACGACACTGGGCTGCGCCAGATCGTCGGGGCCACGAGTTCACGTCGCTTCGGCGACACGTGCGGATCTCGAAGCGATCCAAGGCGCCGACACGGTCTGGTACGAGTTTCGGCCGGGAGACGTCGTACCGTTTCAGTTCTTGCTCATTGGCGTGGCGGTCAGCGGAACCGATCCGATCGAACTGCGGGCGACCGAGCATTTCTGGCTGGTGATGAGCGAAGACGCGCCGATGCGGATCAGCTTTGACGGCCAGACCCTGGCTCAAAATCAGGCAGAACTTCTCGTGGCGGTCGTCGCGGGCAAGGACGACCGTGCCCAGGTCGTTTGGCTCAACTACGTCGGCAACGGGAATGCGCAAGCGGAGCTCGAGAAGCTCGGGAATGCCGAGGCCGCAACGCCATCCGAGCCCACACCAAGCGACGCCGCCGAGCCGATGGACATCGACGACTGACCTCGTCGACCCAGCCGCTGGCCACGAGGGGTCGCGCCTCGCCGGGGCGGCAACGGTGCGTCACGCTGCCGCTGCGGTAGACACTTCGGTTGTCTCTTCGAGCGCGGTGGCGAGGCGCTTTCGAGCTCGATGTAGACGGCTCATCACCGTCCCCACGGGAACGTCCAGAGCCTCGGCGGCTTCGCTGTAGGTAAACTCACCAAGATCAATCAGCCGAACGACCGCGCTCAGCTTCTCCGGCAGGCTTCCCAGGGCGCTTTCGATTCGGGGCGAAAGCCACGGTTGCCGGATACCATCCGCCGTCGTCTTCTGCCAAGCGTTCGGATCCACCCAGAGCGTCCTGAGAACGCGCCCCTCGACCTGATTGCGCCGACAGCGACTCATGAAGACGCTGTACATCACACGCGAAAGCCACCCTGCCAGGTTGGTCCCCGGCTGATAGGTGTGCTCGAAGCGCAGCGCGCGTTCGATGGTGTCTTGAACCAGGTCATCCGCGCGATTCGGGTCCCGTGTCAGGAGGAGAGCCCGCCGACGAAGGATGGGGGCCACGGTTCCCAGTTGCTCCCGAAATGTACCTTCCGCTCCCACGCCGGAGCTCACGGAACACTCAGTGTTCGCGTTCGCATCGATGCGAGCAGTTCGAGAAAGCTCCGCCACCTCCGAGGACGCTTCTTGACGGTTCGTAGGCGGGACGGAAGGCGTAGGGGCGTGGGCGGGCGTAAACATCGGGCTCCTCGTCGGACGGAGGTGAGAGACAATCGGCTGGCGGACGGAGACGCCACGTCATGCTTGCGTTTCGTCTCGCTGCACTCGTCCCGGACATCGCAAGCCTCGTGCCAACTCTTCGTCGAGCCTCCTGGATCGCTCGCGGAGCCTGTTTTCCCTGCCACCGATGGCACGCGGTCCGACCGTGCGCGGCTCGAGTGACACGGCCAGCGTGTCAAAGTGGCAGCCTTCCCCGCGCGACTGCCAGACGGTCAGCTCGACAGCCGAAGACGCCCGGCGCTCGGTGCAAATCCTGCTCTCCGACACCGTCGATGTTTGCGCACCTTCTCGAGCGACAAACGGTTTACCGTTGGTCGCGAAGAGCTCGAGAAGAACGGCTTCCACATCGGTGATTTCATCGCCTTCGATACGAACACCGAAGTGAACAACGGCTTCATCAACTCGCGCCACCTCGACAACAAGGCCGGCGTTGCCTCGATGCTCGCCGCGGCCAAAGCCATCCAAGACAGCGGGGCACACATCCCGGTGACAGTGCACCTGCTCTTCACAATCTCCGAGGAGGTCGGCATCGGCGCTTCCGCGATCCTCCACGGTGACGTGGCGGAGATGGTCGCCGTCGACAACGCCACCCCTGCCCCAGGCCAGAACTCGCGCGAGCGGGGCGTGACGGTCTCCATGATGGATTCGACCGGGCCGTTCGATTGCCACCTGACCCACAAGCTGCTCGACTTGTGCCAGAAGTTCGGCTTCGAGCACCAGCGCGACGTCTTCAAGTACTATCGGTGCGACGCCGCGTCGGCACTCGAAGCCGGCAACGACATGCGTGTCGCCCTGGTGTGTTTCGGAGCGGACGCTTCCCACGGCTACGAGCGAACTCACCAGGATGCGCTCGTCTCCCCTCGCCGAGCTCCTTTCTCTGTACATGCAGAGCGATCCGACCTTCGAACGCGACAAGCGCCCTCTGGGGCCGCTGGAAGGCTTCCCACTCCAGCCGGAGTGAGGCGACGAGGAAGGGCAGCCTCCGGTCAACGACCGAGCATCTGCGAGAGCGCCAGTCCCACTCCTGCCAAGCTTTCTCCAGCGATCAGCCCCGCTCCGACCACCACGACGTAGCGCTGCGCGAGAGTGGGGCGCACCCTCTCGGACACTTTTCGCGAGGAGCGTTCCCAAAAACACGCTCACCGAGTAGTACGCCGGAATCACCAGGGCGAGACCCAAGCTGGCCGCGCTCGGCACGTAGCGCGCCATCGTCGAAGGGAGCTTCTGCTCGAGGGTGGAAAGCAGGATCCCGAGCCCACAGGCGACGAGCACGGCCCATCCCGCTCCGGGGGGAAGGCTCTCGACGCCCTGGGTGAAGAGCTCGGCGACCGCCATCCACTGAGCCACGGCAGGCGCTGGCCATTCGGGAGTGATCAGGAGCGCCTTCGGATCCGGAATCAAGAGCAGGTACCCGGCGCTACCAGCCAGCGCCCCTGAAAGCACTCCGAAGGTTTGCGCAATGGCTTGGTGACGCGGCCAGGCGCCGAGGAGGTGACCGGTCTTCAGGTCGTGCAGCATGTCGGAGCACTGACTGGCCGCACCGCCGGTCACGTTGGCGCTCATCAGATTGGCCGTGGGGTTACCCGGCGCAATGCCCGCGAAGACGAACTGCGTCACCTTCCCCATCGCGCCGATGGGCGCGATGCCCGTTTCGCCGCTCACACGACCGGCCACGACGGCTAGAGCAAAACTGAGCGCCACCGCCACGATGGCCTCGACGACTCCGCCGCGTCACCTACGGCGGACACGAGGTGTCATCCCGCAGCGCCGAGAGGCACGCCCGCCGGAGGTCTCCAAACACAGATACCCTGCTCCGCGAGTCGGGCGTCTAATCCCGGCTCGATACGGGCGAGCTCCTCGCACGCCACGCGGAAGCCCCCGGCAGGCGGGTAACCTTTTCGCACGGTGTTCCAGACCTCCGTCCAGCGCAGGAGGAATGCGTGCACGGGGTGGCCGGGCTTGATGCGGCGGCGCAGGTCCCGCGGCATCCAATCGCGAAACACGAGTGGCGCCGAACCTCTCGTGAAATCGGTGCAGAAAATGAGCGCCTCTCGGAAGAGCCCCTCGGCGCGACGCCGTATGAAATGCGCCGTGAGTACGGAGCCTCGGGCGTCGCTCGTCCCTTCGATGAGGAGACCACCACGGCGCAGTCGGCGGCCGAGCAGCTCGTGAGCCTGCGGCACTTCCTCCTCGCGGTACAAGCGAAGAACGTTCATCACTCGGACCAAGTCGGCCTCACGCTCCCCGAGGGGCAAATCGAAGCCCCCCTCGAGAACCTCGAGGTCCGACCCGATCGCCTCCGCTCGCGCGCGGTCGGCTCGCACTGGGTCCGCCTCGACTGCGATCACTCGCGTCGATGAATTGTGGAGCAGCAGGCGGCTCGCCGATTCGCGAGTGGTTACCAAGGACTCACCGAAGCCAACGTCGACGAACAGAGGCTCCGGGAGAGTCGCCCAACGCCGAGCTTCCAGAAAAGCGAACGCCTCGTCGAGCCGAGAGAGCCGCTGGGCACGTGTGCGCCCCCGAATCGCCCGCAGCGGAACCGCGCTCACGAGGCGGTCGGTTCCTGCGAAAGCTCCGCAAGGACGTCAGGCAACAGATCGGCAATCTCATGTGCAAGAAGACCCCGATCTCGACCCGCTGGGCCAGTCCACCGCTCGGCGCACAGGCCGTGGACGCCCACACCGACCAGCGCCGCCTCGAACGGTTCGAGGTGACAAAGCAACGTCGCCAAAATCCCCGTGAGCACGTCACCCGATCCACCAGTCGCGAGCGCCGGTGTGCCGAAGGAATTCACGACAGGAGCCTTCCCTGGGGCGGCGACCAGGGTCCGAGAACCCTTCAGCACGACGCTCGCCCCAGTCCGTTCCGCCAGCCGTCGCACGGCTCCAAACCGGTCGGCCTCGACCTCCGGGATGGTCGTCTCGAGGAGCGCCGCGGCTTCACCCGGATGCGGCGTGAGCAGGCGCGGACCGGAACCGAGGAGCTCTGGGCGCCCGGCGACCAGACGCAGGGCATCGGCATCCACCACTGCCGGCAAGGGGAGCGAGAGCGCGGCCTCGACGGTCCTCGAGGCTTCGTCGTCGAGGCCCAACCCCGGTCCGACCGCGAGAGCATTCGCGCGGTCCCTCCAGCGGGCGAGCTCGGCGCCGGGATCCGCCGGGTCCAGCCGGGTCGTCATCTCCTCGAGGGTGCCCTGATCGAAGACTTCGGCCGCTCGGTCGCGGAGCGCCACCGTCACCAGGCCGGCTCCCGTGCGCAACGCCGCACGAGCCACGAGGCGCGCCGCACCCAGTTTGCCGAGGCTCCCCGCCACCGCGAGCACCCGCCCGGAGCTCCCTTTGTGCGCCACGAGCGAGCGCGGCCGCACCAACGCGGCGAGATCCGAACGTTCGAGCAGATGCGCTGTCGGCTCGACCCCTGCAGGCGGGATGCCGATGTCTCGGACGACGATCTCCCCCGAGTGTTCGTGACCCGAGGTGGAGTACAGCCCAAGCTTCGGAAACGCGAAGGTCACCGTGTGGGAGGCGCGCACGGCCCTACCCAGGACGGCCCCCGTTTCCGCATCCAACCCGGACGGCACGTCGAGAGCGAGGATCGGACAGGGCACCGCATTCAGCGCGTCGATGACCTCCGCGAAGAGACCTTCCACCTGACGTGTGGCTCCCGTGCCAAGAAGCGCATCCACTGTGAGGTTCGCTCTGGCGGCCGCCCGCGCGAACTCGCCGACGCCGCCTGATTTGGTGCCGTCGTGAATCGTCCCACCGATGGCCTCGAACGCCTTCGCGTTATCGAGCGCATCTCCCCGAAGCACCGAGCGAGGCGCGAACGAGAATACCTCCGCCTCGACCCCCCGCGTGCGGAGTAGCCGAGCCACCACGAACCCGTCGCCTCCGTTGTTGCCGGCGCCACATGCAACGACCACGCGGCGCAACGACTCCGCACGCGCGCTTTCGCTCAGGAGCCGCAGGGCGACTTCGGTCGCACCACGCCCGGCGTTTTCCATGAGCACCAGGCCCGGTACCCCCGAGGCAATGGCGCGCCGATCGACGTCTCGGATCTGCTCCCTCGAAAGGATCGGCTGCATGAGCTGCTCCCCTTCAGGAGCCTACCGAAAACGCCCGGTCCAGGGCAGCGCGCAAGTCCCGCACTGCGTGGTCCATCCCGACGAAGACGGCATCGGCGATCACGGAATGACCGATGTTGAGCTCCGCCAGATGAGGCACCCCACCCAGAGCGAGCACGTTGTCTCGGGTGAGCCCGTGTCCCGCGGCGACTTCGAGGCCAGCCGCATGGGCGATCTCCGCTCCGGCACGGAGCTTCTCCACCCAGAGACTGCGATCGGAGCGGCGCGCCTCGCAGAAATGGCCCGTGTGGAGCTCCACCTGAGCAGCTCCGGCAGCCCGGCTCGCCCGGATCTGCCCCTCGTCGGCTTCGACGAAGAGGCTGAGCTTGATCCCCCGACGGGCGCACATCCCAGCGATCTTGTCGACCGCGGCACGCGCTCCGATCACGTCGAGTCCGCCCTCGGTGGTTCGCTCCTCGCGGCGCTCCGGCACCAGCGTGACCACGTCGGGGCAAACGCGCTCGGCGATGGCGCACATCTCATCCGTCGCCGCCATCTCCAGATTCAGCGTAGTCGTCACGGACGCCCTGAGGGCATCGACGTCTGCGTCGCGAATGTGCCGCCGGTCTTCACGCAGATGCGCCGTGATGCCATCGGCGCCTGCCAGCTCGCACAGCGATGCCGCGACGACCGGGTTGGGGTAGAGGGTGTCGCGCTGATTGCGAATCGTCGCGACGTGGTCGATGTTGATGTGGAGTCGGATCACGATCGGTGCCGCATCTTCTGGATGCAGCGACTGGCGGTCAAGAGACCCGCGCCGCCGCTCGGCTTACGAGCCTCCGGACGGACGACAGCAAGCTCAGCCCAGAATCCGCTCCGACGAGGTTCAAGCGCGATCCGCTCGGGCAGGCGCCCGAGATGACCTGCGCTCGACACGTAGGAGCGGATTCTGAGGTCAGGGCGCCCCGTCAGTGAACTCCCAGTCGGAACCGAACAGCTCACTCTTGGGCGTGGGTAGGGGCTCGCCGTTCGGCCCATCGCGACGCACCACCATCGTGTAGCGAGTTTCGGTGTCCTCACTCTCCCGAGCGACCACCGTAATCACGTTGACCCCGGGGTTGAGCTTGGCGTCCACCGCGAAGTCCATCGACTCTGGCGAGGCGCTGCCGACGTTCGACTTGTAGAACACCTTGCGCGACCCGACGAAGATGTACGCATCTTGCACGCCGCCGTCCTTGTCGGTCGCGCGTCCTTCGATCCTCACCGTGTCGCCCCGCGTGGCGAGGCTCGCGGGCTTCACCTCCAAGATCGGTGGGGAGCGGGTGAGCTCGGTTTCGAACTTCTCGCCAGTCGACTTAGGCGCCTGGGTTGGTTCGACGACGGTTTCTGGGAGGAACGCGAAGCGATTTCCATTCGTGCTCACGCGCACGAATCCATCGTGGCGACCTTCGAGCTCGAGCACCTGCCCCTTGGTCACGCGACCCACGACCAAGCTCCCCTTCACGGGTTGCTCGAGCAGCTCGGCATCCTGCTTGAGCAGAACACGACCCTTCGCCTCTTGGATCGTGACGCCCTGGCGGAGGACGGGAAGGGCCAGCTTCTCACTCGAGATCACGCGGAGGTCGCGATCGACCACGCTCACCTCCAGGTTGAGCTCGGGTTCCTGAAGCGACTTCAGGATGTCGAAGGTGAACATCACATCTCGCACCTCACCGGGCTCCATGTTCGACAGATCGAAGCGTCCGGCACGCAGAAGCAGCCCGTCTCCCGTGAGGTTTCTCAGGTTGGCCTGAGTTTCGTACGAGCGCCCCTTCCCGACGTTCTTGACCCGCAAGAACACGGTGGCGCCCTCGCCGCGCTCGAGCTGACCGTTCTCGTTGCCCGGTCGGTTGTCGGCTACCTGGTAGCTGTAGGCGAATACGGGACGGGGCAAACTGCGTACCGTGGGACGGAACTCGCCGGCCATCGGTGCCTCGGCCCGTTCCGCGAAGAATCGAACCTTGACCACGTCCTGGCGCGTCACCGCATCGAGAGGCAGCTCGCATGCGCGCTTGGCGTCCAAAGCCAAAGGCTTCGTCGAACCAGGCTTGCGCCCCTCGATGCTGCACCACCCGAGAGGCACGGTCGCTTCACGGGTTTCGCCGGGGCCGACCTTGCCGAAAACCAGCTCCTTCTCGTCGTAGTATCCCGCGTCACTCTGGGTGATGGCGCGGAGCTGATACAGGGGCTTGTCGCCCTCGTTGTGCACCTTCACCTTGAGCGTCATGGACTCACCCGCCGTCACGGCGTCGCCGGACTGGTCAGTGGACACCTCCACCCGCACCTGTTCGGGTGCAGGCCCGCCGTCGTAATCGGGTGGGGGCGCCGACCAGTCGATCCCGAGCTCGGACAGATCCGCGCTGACCGCGGAGATCTCTTCCTTCTGGATGTCCTCGATCACCGCCTTCAGGTGCTCGAGCTGCTTGCTGCGCGGGCCGCTCTTCATCTTCGAAGCGAGATCGCGCGCAACGCGGATGGGCACGTCGACGCGGAACTCGTCGTCCAAGTCACCCCCGCGTTCGCGGATCTCGGCGCGAACCTCTTCCGGCCGGTTGAAGCGAAGCCGGTAAGTCGGAAGGTCCTGGGTGCGTGTTGCCTGCACCATCAGGCTCTTCTCCAGATCCCTCTCCTTGATGGCCCGCTCGCTTCGGAACAGGTCCATCTCGAGCGTGTCCGCAGTCATGGGATCCAGCTCGATGTCGGGGGTCACGCCCACGCCTTGAATCGAGCGATCGCCCGGCGTGAGGTACTGGGCGATCGTCAACTTCAGAGCGGCCCCATCGGGGGTGATGCGCGGGAAAACCAGCTGCACCGTCCCCTTCCCGAAGGTCGTCTGCCCCAGCACGACAGCGCGGTCGAGGTTCTTCAGCGCCCCTGCCACGATCTCACTCGCGCTAGCGGAGTGCCCGTTCACCAGGACGACGATGGGGTAATCCGGCTGCGTGCCGCGCTGATTGGCGCGCTGCTCTTCCCGTCCCTCGCTGTCACCGACGGTCGCGACGATCACGCCGCTCTCGACGAACAAGTCAGCCACCTTGGCTGCCTGGTCGAGGAGCCCACCCGGATTGTCACGCAGGTCGACCACCAGTCCCTTCAGGGACCCCGCCTGCTTCAGCTCGGAGAGCGCTTTGAGGAGCTCGTCTGCCGTCGTCGACTGGAATTGCTTCAGACGCACGTAGCCGACGCCCCCGCCGAGCTTTTCGGAGTCGACGGAGCGAATGCGGATTTCTTCGCGCACGAGCTCGAAGTCGCGAGAGCCATTCCATCCCCCCGGACCGTCACGATGCACCCAGATGGTGACCTTCGAGCCCGGCTTGCCGCGAAGACGCTTCACCGCGTCGTCGAGGGGCATGTTTAGCGTCGACTCGTTGTTGATCTTCGTGATGCGGTCCAGGCGCTTCAAACCGGCACGCCCGGCGGGGGTGTCGGGCATGGGTCGCATCACGGTCAGCATCTGGTCGCGAATGCTGATCACGATTCCGAGCCCACCGAAGTGACCCGAGGTCGAGAGGTTCATCTCCCGATAGGCCTCGGGGCTCAGGAACACGCTGTGAGGATCGAGCGTGCGGAGCATACCGTTGCACGCGGCGTATTCGATGGACGCGAGGTCCACATCCGTGTCGCGAAGGTTCTTCTGGAGGAAAGCGAAGACCTCCCGCAGACGCGCAGCGACGTCCCAGGGACCCTGGACGTTGTCGACCCGAAACTCCTTCTCATCGCTCGCGACCCGCACCTTGACGGTGGGCGACTTCGGCTCGTGAAGCACGATGACCTGCGCGACTTCCTTCTGCACCTGGTCGAGCGCGCTCAGGAACATCTGGCGCGGCTGCACGCGGTCCGGGTCGACGTACTTCTTGCGAATCGTGTCGAGCGTCTCGTTGACCGCCGTGAGCTGGGTCAGATCGTACGGAGCCTCCGTTTCGCCGGTCGACACGACGGCGTGAGCTGCCCGAAGGCCGCGCCACAGACCCCCGGTCCCGAACCGGAGAGCAAAATACGACGCAATGGCAAACACACCGAGGAGGACCAGGGTGCGTCCGGCTCGCTCGAAAAGACGCATGGGGGCGAGTATAGGTCCCGGCCTGTGGGGTGTCAGGCTGCTCGCCCACAGTAACGCCCGTGGGGCCGGATTCCGGGCGTCGAGCCAGTCGGTCACATCGAGGAGCGCCCGGACCTCAGGGCGTGCCGCCCGCCTCGACTTCCCCGGTGGTATTCCCAGCTCCAGGGTCCTTGACGGACTCCGAGCTCTCGTCCTGCTCGATCGAGTAACGCACCAATGCGCGCAAGGAGCGATTCCGACCTACATTGCCGAGGAGTATCTTCATGTCCTCGTACACGGAAGGATCGACGAGAAGTGCGCCGATGGTCCCCTTGCCCTCGCGCAAATCCGAGGTGATCGCTCGTAGATCGGCGCTCATTTGGTTCAGGTTGCCCAGCATCTGCGACGAGCCTTCGTCGCCGTAGAGCAGGCTGTTGGCTAGCCCATCGCCCTCGCGAATTCCCTTGAGGGCGATGCTCACCTCTTCCGCCGCGCCACCAAATTGCGCCAGCGCCTTGGAGCCGTCCGCGCCGTAGATCGCCTCGTGGGCGAACCCCGGGCCCTTCTCTACCCGCTGCACCACGGACTGGACATCGGTCATCACCCCGTCCAGGCGCCCGGACGCCCTCTCCAAGTTGGAAACGGTGTTCGAAAGCTTCTTCGCTTCGTTTGGATCGTGCAGCAGCCGCGCCATGTAGCCGTCGCCCTCGTCCACCGCTTTCAGAATGCTGCTCAGGGAGCGCACCGCCTGGCGCACGTCCTCATGAAATCGCACGTCAGCCAGCGCCTTGGAGGTCTGCTCGAGGTTCTCCACGACGCGATCGGCGCGTTCGACCATGACCCGGACGTTCTTGAGGAGCTTTTCCATGTCTCCTGTGTCGTGACTCCGGATCATCTCGCCCTCGGTCACGGCTGGCTTGGACTGATCGCCAACCGTGATCACGAGCATCTTGTCGCCGAGCAAGCCCTTGGGCTCAATCGACGCTTCGCTGTCGACACGAATCCGCTCGGCCTCCTCCGATACGACTTCCAGCTCCACGTAGATCGTGTCGTCGTTGGGATCGTCTCCATAGCCGATGTTCGTGACGCTTCCGACGTCCACGCCGCCCATGCGCACGGGCGAGCCACGCTTCAGTCCCTGCACGTCCTTGAACGCGGTCTGGAGCGTCGCGTGGGTCTCGAACAGCTGGCGCTCTTCACCGATGAGGAAGACGACGACACCGATCACACCCAGGGCGACCAGGACGAACGCCCCGACTTTCACTTCACGAGCCGACGCCATCGACCAATCTTTTCCGAGCGTACCCTTTGTAGGGGGGCTTTCCCAGCCCCCCTCGTCGCCCAAAGTGAATTCGGGCTCCTTGTATCTTGATCCTTCGGTACAAGGGGGGCGTCGAGGGCGGA
>JBNKGC010000053.1:0-32230 GCA_050289625.1 Polyangiaceae bacterium
CAAATGGATAGTGTTGCTTGGCTGCGCATGAGCGAACGAGGAACCGCCTCGGCGATGCCGCCTGTCGCCAGCACCGTGGTGGATGCCGCCGGAGCGGCTCTCTTGCAGGAGTGGATTGATAGTCTGAGCGGGCGTCCTTGAGCCTTTTCGGATCTCGGATCGGGGCTCGAGCGCCCGGCTGACGGCCAGACGTTCGTGCTCCGACCTCCGCCAGCTCAGCGTGCGTGCCCATGACGATTCACTACCAGGGGGGCGGCCCCGCCCCCCTCTCGCTCCGGCGCCCCCAGGCCTTGCGGGAGACCGTGCACAGCCAAGACGGTGTGAAACTCGGGTTTTCCCTGGCGACTCCGTCGGCATTAGCTATCCTAGCTAGGTGGCAGATCCAGTGAACATGCATGAGGCGAAGACCGAGCTCTCACGGCTCGTTGAACGCGCTTTGAGGGGCGAGGAAGTGATCATTGCCCGCGCAGGGGTACCCGTGGTCCGCCTGGTGCCCGTTGCTGGTCGAGCCAAGCGGAAGCTTGGGCAGTGGGCGAGCCGGGTTCAGATGGCCGATGACTTCGACGCGCCGCTCCCCGAAGAGGATCTCGATGCGTGGGAAGGCAAGTCGTGAGGGTACTCCTGGATACCCACACCCTCCTGTGGACCCTCTCGGGGGACGAGCGCCTCTCCACCACCGCTCGAGAGGTCATCGGCGATGAGACGAACGAGATCCTCGTGAGCGTCGTCTCCGCGTGGGAGATGGCGGCCAAGCGCGCGGCGGGAAAGCTCTCGGCACCGGACGACCTCGAGGAAGTCATCGCCGAAGCCGCCTTCATTCAGAGACTCGTTCGCTTCGCCGATTGTAAGCGGCTCACGACTCTGCCGGCGATCCACCGAGACCCCTTCGATCGCATGCTCGTCAGTCAGGCCCTCGAGGACGGCATTCCACTCGTGACTCGCGACGCGACGATTCCGTGCTACCCCGTTCAAACGATCTGGTGATCTACAGCGGGAAGCACCTGCGTTGATTGAGCCTCCGCCGACTTGGCCCCCAGGAGGTGGACTTGGCCCCCAGGAGGTGAGGGCCAAATCGGCGACGGGAGGCCGCTCGTCCAACCTCACGCCCAGGGAAGCCGCGGCTCTAGTCTCGCCCGCGCTCACTGATCCGGGTCGTCGCAGACGTTGGGTCCGAAAAGGCGCACCGTACCTGGACCCTCATCGTTGGCCTCGCCCCAGACCATCGCGAAACCATGACCGTTGCCGGCGACCCGAGAGATGACGGATCGCCCTTGGTAGCCGGACGACTGCTGCGCGAAGCCCGACGAGGTCGAGCAGTCTTCGTAGACTTGCGAGAAGTAGACCCCCTCGTCATTGAGACCCGAGGGATTGTACGCCTGAACGATCACCCATCCGTCGGGGACTTTCACGATTCCAATCGGCACGGTGTCGGCCGCGTCCGGGGCTGCGACGCTTGGGCATTCCCACCCCTGCGCGTTGACGGAGGAGAAGTCGACTCGACCTTTGGCGTAGTTGCGGAATGCAAATGCGAGCGATGCTGCCGGCTCACTGAAGGTCCACAAGGACGGCCCCGTCACGCCGAATTCATCATGGGCGATGGCGTCGGTGGAGCCGCTGCCGAACGCCGACCACTTGTGCTTCCACTCGCCTGAGTTGGTGTACCAGCCTGCCAAGATGCCGTCGGTCGTTGCAAAGTGGGCCGTCGCGTCCGAAAGCGGCACCTCCACTTCGGTAGCGACTACCTCGTCGTCGACGATTCTCGTGACCAAAGGGCCTTCGTTGTAGGAAGCCCGGTACATGACGAACCATTCTCCGGCGACGGTCGAGAAAATCTGCAATCTCTGAGGATTGGCCGAACCCGTGTCGATTGTGACCACCGGACCCACCACAGCCGTCCCGTTCGCAGTCACCCTGCGGAACCGAAGGACGGCGTTTCCTTGACTCTGCCAGTAGAGCCTCGCCACCCCAAACTCGCCATCACCAAAGGCCACGCTGGTCCGGCCCCTCACAGTGTCGCCCCTGAGGACCGTCGGCAGGGTTTGTGTGAAGGTCCCGGCCGTTTTGACGATGCCGAAGCTCACGTCGTAGGTAACGCCCGCAGGTTCGTTGATGGTGGTTTCCCAGGCCACGCCGTATCCCTCGGCCACCGGAGACCAGGTGAGCGCTGCAATCGGCGCCGGGGTTTCCACCCTTCGGTCGAAGGGCGAGAGTCCCTCGTCGATCTCCAACAGACCATCGCAATCGTTGTCGAGCCCGTCGCACACCTCGTCAGCGCCCGGGTACACTGTGCCGAGCGAGTCATTACAGTCGTCCCCCGGCTCGACCTCGCACAGAGCCGAGGTGGCTCCGTCGTCATCCTTGTCGGCACCCTGAACGACGCATCCAGAGCCATCTGCGGATTCGACACAAGCGCAGTTGTCGGCGTCGAAATCACCGCACTCGGAACCACCGCGGACGCAGACGCCGTCTTCACAGGTCGGCGCTTTCTCGCAAGCGTCTGCTTCAGGACAGTCCGCCGGAGTGACGCATGCGGGCGCGGGCCCGGTGCTTTCGCCGCCAGCTCCACCGGTGGCGCCACCGTTCCCGGCACCGCCCGTCGCCGCACCGCCCGTCGCCGCACCGCCCGTCGCCGCACTTTCCGTTTTCTCCAAGGGAACGGTGATGTTGTTCTCCTTGCAGCCCCAGACGAATAGAGCGACTGCAGAAGCACATCCCCACCCAGCGCGCGTAAGCCACTTCACGGGGCGTCTATAGACTTGCGCGCGTCCGGTGTCAGCACAATAGGCGCCACTGCTTCAGTGTAGAGAGCCGAGCGAAAGCGATGATCGCGAGTATCGTCCCTCGGGAGGCGCGCGGAGGCTGGTCATCGACCCGTGGCGGCGCTGGATTCCAACCGCAGAATCGACCTCGGACGTCCATGCACGGAGTCGCCTTCGGAAAGTACAGTTGCTGGTTGCGCCAGATTTGGTCGGAACCGTCGGTGAGGATGGTTCGCTTCTTTCCGTAGCCGCGAAGTCTCGCGTGGCCGTCGAGCCACTGGAACAGCGCCTCGTGACTCTCGAATGTGGCGAGAAGACGCTTGTTGATGGGACCCTCCAAGCCGTCAGGTGTCTTGCGCACCGTGTAGATGACGCCCACGAACGCGACCTCGGCGTTCTTGCTCTTGTCACCCTTCGTGCGACGCGGACGCGGATGAGTGCGTCGCCGCTGTCGCCGAGCATGTCGCTTGGTACCAGATGGGACGCGCTTCGATTGCCGTCTGCGTTCATGCTCGGTCGCCGTGATTATCGGAGGGCCTCGTAGGTCGCCCCCCGAGGAAGCGCTGCGCGTCGAGCCAGAAACAGCGCCATCAGGGCACGTCCCAGCGAAAGCAGCGCGGACCAGACCGGCTGTCTCTACGCCATGGGCTACATGGACATCGTAAGGCTCTTCGAAATCGCCCGAAGCTACAACTTCGAGTGAACTCCGACCCGCGCTCGAGAGCTCCTCAGCTCCGGTGGACGGCCGGGCGCGCGGGTGCATGCCGAGCCGGGGCGAGACGGCGATCTCGCGGCGCTGCGCTGAGAGATGACGCCTCCGGAACTTCGTCGCTTGCTCGCTCGCTCGCGCAAGACTCACGACGAACCGATCCGTGACGACCCGGAAGGGGTGAAGAACCTCCCCTCCCATCCGGAATCTTCCGCTAGATTCGGATCATGGGATTCCGTGGAAGCAAACACGTCTATCTCCTGGCTTTCGAGGATTCTCAGGCGCCAGCAGACCGTGCTACCCCGATGGACGACATGATGCGCCGTTTGAATGATCTCGCCCGCTGGAGTCGTCTCTCTACTTGCCGCCCCTTGCCTGCGCTGGGCGTGGTTGCACTCGTCGGCACTGCCGTCGCTGCCTGCTCGGATGCGGGCGACGGATCCCCCAGCAACAATTCTTCCATCAACGGCACGGGCGGAGGCACCGGCGGCACCACGGCATCGAGTGGCGGCGCACCGGCGACCGGCGGAGTCCCTGCGACCGGGGGCGTCGCACCGGGAGTGGGCGGCGGCACCGGAGGAGTCGCGACCGGCGGCACGGGCGGAGTCGCGACCGGCGGCACGGGCGGAGTGGTAACTGGCGGCACGGGCGGCGTGGTGGATCCCAACGCCCCCATCCAGACTGATCCCGGCGACGAGGGCGACGGTGAGTTCGAAGATCTCGGGCCCTACCCACGCTCCCCTGAATCCACGGGCCCCATCGATGGCGCTCCCGCAGGCGAGCTCTCCCAGACGCAGACCTACAGCAGCTCCTCGGTCTACGCGGGTTGGACGTTCGAATACCAGGTCTTCGTGCCCGCGCAGTACGAACCGGGCAAGCCCGCGGCCCTGGCGGTGTTTCAAGATGGAGTGGGCGCTTACGGCGGCATCGGCGTGAAGCAGATGTTCGAAAATCTCATCCACGCGGGCGACATGCCGGTCACCATCGTGCTCTTCGTCAGCCCGGGTTCAGGAGGCCGCAGCGAGAACTACGACGTCGTCAGCGACCGCTACGGTCGGTTCCTCCTCGAGGAGATGATCCCCGACGTACTCGGGAACTACGATCTCGTCGACGATCCGAACGGTTGGGCCCTGACCGGATTTAGCTCCGGAGGCTGCGCGGCGTTCACGGTCGCGTGGTTTTTCCCCGACAAGTTCCGCAAGGTCAGCACCAACTCCGGAAGCTTCGTCTCCATCCGTACGGCGGACGAATTCCCCCAGATGATTCGCGACAACGACCCGAAGCCCATCCGGGTGTCGCTCCGCTCAGGCACGAACGATCTGGACAATCAGTTCGGCAGTTGGCTCGAGGCCAACACCGCCATGGCGGACGCTCTCGAAGAGAAGGGCTATCACTACCGCTTCGCCCACGGCAGCGGTGGCCACGACATGCAGCAGGCTGCCAAGGACATGGTCGACGAGTGGCGATGGCTCTGGCGCGGCTACTCGCTGCCCTACTACGACTGATACGAGGGGGCGTCGTCGCCGCGCCGCTCCATTCTCTGTGGCACGTCAGTCGCCGCGCTTTGAGTCGGTTGGGTACTTTTCTGGGACTTGTACACCACATCGCTTGACGAGGGGCAACTCCAGCGGAGGCGCGTAGCGCCAGAGCGTACACCTGCCCCTATTTAAGACCCGCCGTCACCGCTCGCGTCCCGCATCTCTGGAGTGTCGTTACAAATTGCACAGCGCTTCGTGGTGTCCCGATCGCGGAGCAGATAGAAGACGATGAACGCAGCCTTCTATTGCGGCGAAGCTCTGGCCGTGGAGCTCTAGCAACGGTCTGCGCCCTCGTACCGGAGGCCGAGCACGAGCTCTCCGCTCTCGTTGGAGGCCAGTTCTTGCTGAGCGGGCTCGACTGCGCCGAACGTGGCAGCCGAATCGAGCCCCGATGCGGTCAGCCGAGCCACCACGAGTGTTGGGTCGGCAGCAGCGTCGACCGTCGTCCCGGCCACCGACAGCTCCGATCCGCGACGATGCTCACCACTGCTCCGCCGCCGGCTGCTGCCGCGATCTCGACGTCCGGACTCCACGACGGAGCGACGGATCGCTCACTTTGGGGACGATGCCGTGCGCCAGGGCCCCCGTGCGTCGCTTGCCATTCGCAGCTTCCATCTCCATTCGGCCGGAGTCGAAAGGGGACGGGAAGGCGTCCGTCGGCACGCAATGCTCGTCGCTTCTTCGATGATCGCGCGTGGAACCTGTCGTCGACCGTATGAGCATGACCCGGGCACGCTATCACATCGGTCCGACCGCCGAGCTATCATGACTCCGTGGCTCGGGGTGATGAGAGGCTTCCCGCCGTTGCGGAGCTCATGGAAACCCTACCCACCGCGTCGGCCGTCTTCGACCGGCAGATGCGGTACCTGGCGTTCAATACCCGTTGGCGACAAGCGTACCGGCTCGGCGACGCGGACTTGATAGGCCGCAGCCACTACGAAGTCTTTCCGGAGGTCAGCCAGGACTGGCGAGCCGTCCACCGGCGATGTCTCGGGGGCGCCACGGAGCGGCGCGAGGGCGACCCGTTCCCGCGCGTTGACGGAAGCGTTGACTACATCGATTGGGTCGTCGCCCCTTGGCGTGACGAGGAGGGTGCGATCGGCGGGATCGTGATGCACACCCACGTCGTAACGGAGCGCCACATCACCGAGCGGCGTCTCGGTGAAGAGCAGGCGTTCGTGCGCGAGCTCTTCGAAAAGTCACCGGTGGGGATGAACCTGTGCCGCCTCGATGGACTCTGTCTCGAATCCAACCCGGCCTTTCTGAACATTATCGGCTACTCACGCGAGGAGGTCGAAGGGGGGCTGACCTATTGGCAGCTCACCCCACGCGACTACGACGAGGCGGAGCAGGAGCAGCTGCGATCGCTCGAGACGTCGGGTCGCTACGGTCCCTACGAAAAGGAGTTCATCCGGAAAGACGGCTCCCGAGTGCCTGTGCGCCTGACCGGCTTCCTCATCGAGCGGGAAGGCGAGAAGTTCATTTGGACCTTGATCGAGGATATGACCGCACAGCGCGCGCTAGAGGCCAACCTCTACCGCGAGCGCCTCAAGACCATTCAAGCTGCCAAGCTGGCGTCGATCGGAGAGCTGGCGGCGGGCATCGCCCACGAGATCAACAACCCGCTGCAGATCATCGACGGCTACGCCTTCGAGCTCGAGGGGGCGCTGGAGAGCGCGGAACCCTCGGCACGGGAGGCGCTGAGCAGCATCCGCAAGGCGACGGATCGAGCCGCCCGCATCGTTCGAGGCCTGCGCACCTTCGCACGCGAGGAGGAGGGGGAGAGGGGCGACCACCCGGCCGCGCAGATCGCCGAGGAGAGCCTTGCGCTAACCGCGGCGCGAATGTGGAGCCACGGCGTCAGCGTCGTGGTCGACGTGCGGACCGAGCGGACCGTTTGCTGCAACCTGGTCGAGCTCACCCAGGTGCTCGTCAATCTGTTGAGCAACGCCTTCGATGCGGTCAAGCACAGGCGAGGGACCGTGCGCCTGTTGGTCGACGATGCGGGCGACGACGAGGTGACCTTCGTCGTGGAGGACTCGGGCCCAGGCGTGGAGCCCGCGTTGCGAGAACGGATCTTCGAGCCCTTCGTGACCACCAAGGCCTCGGGTGAGGGCACAGGGTTGGGCCTGAGCATCAGCCGCGGTATCGTTGAGTCGACTGGCGGCTCGCTAGCGTACGAGCCATTGGAAACAGGGAGCCGGTTCATCGTTCGGCTCCCAGCAGGGGGTGCCGAGTGAGAACGGTGGTCTACGTCGACGACGACGAGACAATCTGCAAGCTCATGTCCCGGATGATCGGCCGTGCGGGTGCCGAGGTGATCACTTTCACCAATCCGGTCGAGGCGATCGAGCGAATCAACAAGAGCCCGCCAGCTCTGGTCATTTGCGACTACCGGATGCCCACGATGAACGGTCTGGCCGTCTTAGAGCAGCTCGAGGTGAATGTACCCTTCGTCCTCATCTCGGGTGACTCGAGCGTGGACGAGCTGCGCGAGAAGGGGGTCACTGAGGTGCTGGCCAAGCCGATTCGCGCCGAGCAGTTCGTCGAGTTCGTGAAGCGCTACATCTGATACGGACGACCCGGAGCCGAATGGAGCGGTCACCCGAAGGGTTCCAAGCGGCGTTACCGTGACTTCTGCAAACGCCCAGTGGTCCCTATACTGGGCCCATGACCAAAGCCTCCGTACGCACACGGCTGACGCTGCTTTACGATCCGCTCTGCGGCTGGTGCTACGGTGCAACGCCGGCCATCCGACGCTTGGCTCAGGAGTCCGAACTGCTCCTCGAGCTCGAGCCTGTGGGTCTGTTCGCGGGCCCTGGTGCTCGCCCCATGGATGAACGTTTCGCGCAGTACGCGTGGATGAACGACCAGCGGATCGCGCGGCTCACGGGTCAGCAGTTCTCGGAGCACTACCGCGAGAGCGTGCTCACCGACCGCGCAACGCCGCTCGACTCGGGCCCAGCAGTCGTCGCATTGACCGCGGTTCGGGAGCTCGCGCTGGAGCGGGAGCTCCCCACCCTCGAGGCCATTCAGGCGGCCCGCTACGTCGATGGGAAGGACGTGACGGACTACGCCGTGCTCGCCGAGCTCCTGCGCGGGGNGGGCCTCGACACGGCGGCTCGCCGCGTCGAAGCGCATGACGGAGAGGTTGTTGATGCCGCCACCAGCCGCATGATCAGCGGGCGGGAGTTGCTTCGGCGGACCGGCTCGAGTGGTGTGCCGACCCTCGTCGCTCATGAACGCTCGGGACTTCGCGTGATCTCGAGCGAGTTGCTCTTTGGGCGAATTGACGACCTCCTCCACGACATCGGATTCGCACCGTCTCGACCTCGAGCCAAGGCACCAATGGAGAGCCAACCGTGACGACGTGACTACCCGTTCCGCGCGAGGGCCACTGACGTGCGGAGGGCGATCTCGCGTCGCGCCCGGCACATCGCGGGCGCGGAAGTGAATCTCTGCACGTCGAACACGATGCCGCGCAACCAGCAGGACGAAGCACTGTCCGCGCTTTCAGAGAGGAGAAAAATCTCATCCCTAGCCCACAAATAGACCGCGACCGCGGATATATCGTGGAGCATGAGTTTTCGCTGCGAACGCCACTGGAGCGCCCCGCCCGAGACGACTTTTCACCCCTGTTTCTCGCATTCGACCTTCCCTATAGTGACGACCGCTTGGGGTGATCGCAGCAAAACATAAGCGGTAGGTGAGGAAAGTGGCCTCCCGTAGCCGTTTTGGCCCTCACCCACCGTGGGCCAAAGCGGCGGAGGGCAATCAGCGCAACTGATCGCCGCTGTAAGTAGCTCCCGCCATGTCCCTTTTCGAAGAGTTCGCTGACGTGATCGGCTTCAGCTACGACGGTCCCCAAGCAGCTGCTCGTGACGACCGTGTCGGCTTTCGCGCGCCGCCGCGTGCGGGGCGGCCCCTCTCGTGAACGGACATGATCGAGCGGTGCAGCCGCCAGGCACTGCGAGGACGAGCTCTGGGGACATGAGCGAGCTCCAATTGGGGGGCATTCTCGAACTCCCGACGAGCTTTCAGTTGACCCAATTCATCACTCAGAGCACGTTGACATCGTGCCCGTCGCCACCCGCAACTTTCCAGATTGGCACCCACGAAATGAGAGATCTTCGTCATGCATAGTTCTCACTTTCGCTCACTCATCGCAAGAACCGTCGTGTTGTTCGTGAGTTTCGGCTCGGGCCCCGCCGCCATCGCACAGGAAAAGTCGTTCATCGACTACGTGTTGCCGACGCCCATTACCTGCGACCTCTCCTCGGATACGTGGGGTGTGACAGGGGTTTTACCGCGTGATCTTTGCAATGGCATCGAGAGCGTCAAAGGCGCGGGGGTCCCTCCCGAGTACTATTACTGGGATGGTAAGATCCTCAAGGCCAAGGACGGAACATACCACATGTTCATGAGCACCTGGTCAGGATCGGACGGATTCAACCCGGGTTGGCTCGGGTCGGAGAGCTACCACGCCGTCAGCACCAAGGGCGTACTGGGACCTTACGAGCGCAGGGGGTATATTTGGGCAAACGGCGATCACCACGGTCACAACACCACGGCCTGTGAGTTGCTCGATGGCACGTACGCGGTGGTGATTAGCGAAGTCGTGCCTTTTACGATCTACCATTCGAGTTCGCTCGACGGTCCGTGGACGGCTTGCCCCAATCCCTCGGGCGAACTGATCCAAACCAATGGCGTCAACGCTGGCGGCGACACGCACTACGACTCCAACGTGGCCCTGATCCAACGCCCCGACGACGGCAAGTTCCAAATCGTGCAGCGCCATGGGCTCATCGCGATCGCAGACGAGTTGTGTGGTCCGTACCTCATGCAGAAGCCGACTTGGACCTATCCCCCGCAGAATACTCCGACGATTGACAGCATCTATCCGCGTCGAACGTCACTGCCCGATCCGACCATCACCAATCCGACTTTTGCATGGGAAGAAGATCCGACCATCTGGTACAGCGGGGGGCGCTACCACGTGCTCTACTCCGGCTCGGGGGACCGTATCGGCTATGAGCTGTCTTCGCCTGACGGCATCCACGATTGGCGGGATGGTGGTCTGGCGTTCAACCCGCGCATGTACGAAAAGATCTTTGGCTATGAAGAGAGCGACGTAAAAAACCAATGGTACAAGATGGAGCGCCCAGGGGTGGTGATGGAAGACGGTCACGTGACGCACGTGACCTGGTCCGTGGCCGACGTGGACAAGGACAACCAGATCCCTGCTGGCTCCAACCACGGCAGCAAGATCATCGTCGTACCCTTCGACGGAGTGGCATTCGACGCCGACACGGGAGACCTGCCTCCGGATGGATCCGGTGGCAGTGACGCGGGGAATGGTGGAACGATCGGCGCGGGAGGCAGTGACCCGGCATCCGGTGGCTCGAACACTGGTGGTGTCGGAATGGGCGGAGCTGCAATGGAAGCAGGCGGAACCGGCGGCAGTTCGATGTCTGGCAGCTCAGGGGGGAACGGATCGATCGACGAGTCTGATGACGGCAGCATCACGCCCGGTGACGAGGCGGGGTGCAGCTGCCGGGTTCAAGGCGGCTCGAGCAAGGGTCCCGTGGGCAGCGTTTGGGCTTGGGCCTTGGCACTGTTGGTCGGCGCTCGGTTGCGCCGACGACCCATCCGAGGTGACTTTGGATGAAGTCGCCACTCCTCACGCCCGGTGCCAATCGGTGATCGCGGACTTCGCGATGGCGATGCTCAAGGGCCCTTAGGGCAATCACTTCACGCTCAAAGCGGGCAGCGCACAGAAATGAACGAGACGCACAGGACTGCTCCGGTGCGTCTCGTTTCGCCGCCTCAGTCGAGGCTTGATCTCAAGGCGTCAACTCAGGAATCGGCCCGTACTCGAAGGTCATTCCATTCGTGATCAGGAACGGGTTCTCCCGGACGCCGTCGGACGAGTCGGAGTGCGCCCAACCGACCCATTCCATGCCCGTCGGATTCCAAACAGGCAGCTCGATCTCGATGCGGCCGTCATCCCACAGTCGCACGACGCGTGTGGAGAATGATCCGTAATAATCGCTCCTGTACGCCTGCATGTTGTAGAAGACGAACTCCATGAATTCACCGTCCCCCTCGCTTCCAATTCGTGTGTAGACATCAGGGATGATCGCCATCTCGTCGTCGGGGTACTCGAATCCGTGGTCCTTCATGCCCACTGCAACGAGTGGGCAGCCCGACCTGTGGTCGAGCCCATACGAGACTTCGTAGTCAGTGGTGAATCTACAGGCCGTTCCGTCACTGACCTGCAGCAAGAGTGCGCCGTTCGTGTTGATCACGACCTGATCGATGGCGAGCCCCTCAGCCGGGAACGTGAAGGGCAAGTCGACTGTGGCGTAGCCATCGTCCTTTCCCGCCAGCGCCTGAGCCGTGTACGGGCCGGTATCGGACAGGTCCTGAGCGATGCGTACCACGTTAACCGGAACATGGATCGGATCGGCCCCATCCGGCGTCACGGTGATGCTTCCGGTGTAGCGCTGACCGATCTCCAGGTCGGCACCGTGAATGGTTACGTTGAAGGTATCCGAGGCCTGGAGTGCAGTGAAGGTCGCGGGCACTGAGATCCAGTCATCCGAAGCGGTCATCGTCACGTCCGTGTCGCCGTCGCAGCCCGCGACTTCGATCGGGAACGGGCTGTCGACGCCGGTCACCGCGAACTCGGAGGGATACGCATCCACCTGCACGACCGGGGGGACCGCCGGGTAGAGTACGTACTGGGTCAAGGTCTCGCGGCCATCGTCGTTGAACTGGGTGTAGAAGCCTGTCTCGACGTCGCCGCAGCTGAGGCGACCACGGACACGGTGAGGTCGGTCCGTCTCATCCTGCATCGGGAAGACGTAGTCCTCGGTGACTGCGTCGCCACTGGTATCGTAGACGTAGTAGAATGATCTGGTGAAGGCGCCGTAGTCGGTCCCCTGGAAGCTGGACCTGAAGTACACCTCGTAGAACGGGTCGGTGATCACCGTTCCTAGAGGCGGAAAGATGCTGGTGATCACCGACGAGTCGACCGTGGCACTTTCTGCGGTGACGAGATAGGTCGCCTTGAAGTCACTCGCGCCCACCAGGGAGAGGGTCACCCGACCTTCCGAAACATCCGGTGTCTTGAAGGTCATCTCGACGTCGACGACGCCGCAGTCCTCGTCCGGGTCGACCGTCGCGGTCGTCCCAGCGTCATTCGCCCGAGCGACCTTGATGCCCACCGCGCCAGCGTCCTGATACCAGAGACGCGCCGTGAACGTGTACTCGGTGTCGGGGTCGAGGCGAGTCCCGATCGCCGGGCTGATCTCGACGAGGGACACGCGCTGTTGGCCGTCCGTGCACAGGGAGTCGGGCCAGGCTCCATTCGTACCTTCGAAAGCCACCAGCTCGCGAGCGACTTCGACGGTCACCTCGACGGTGGCGCCGGAAGCATCCGTGACCTCCACGTCGAGGAGATCCTCGAAGACACCAGGGCCGCCGAGGTAGCTGACCACACCCTCGTCGTCGACAGTGGCTGTGCCGTAGGTCGGCGCTGTTGCGATTGCGAAGGTAAAGTTCTCACCGGGGTCGGCATCTTCGACCTCGATGGTCGTGGTTCCACGGCCGTCGATATCGAGCGTCAAGAGCTCCGCCGTCCCCTTCGGCGCGCGATTCTCAACGGTGACCGAGACCTCGACGGCTGCAGTCGCCCCCGAGTCGTCCGTGACCTCGACGGTCAGGCTGTCCTCTCCGACGTAGTCCGTGTCGGGCTCGTAGGTCACCACTCCATCAGCGGAGACCGTCGCACTTCCGTTCGCGGGCTCCCCCGTGATGGCAAATTCGTGCGAATCGCCCATGTCCGGATCCATCGGATCGAGAGTCGTGCTGCCCGGGGTGTTCTTGAATGTCTCGATGGAGTTGGCCGCGGGGCTCGGCGCGCTGTTGCTGTCGGAGCGCTCTCCACCCATGCCGCCCATGTCGCCCATGCCACCCATGCCGCCCATGCCAACCACGCTTCCGCCGGTGCTCCCTTTGTCCTTGCTTCCGCAAGCACTCGTCAGAGCCGCCGCACTCACCGCGAGGGAAATTACTATGCCATCATGCAGGCGCCCCACCCACCTACGCCTTGATTTTCCGTTACGCATTGCGGCCGTCTACGACGGCACTGGTCTCGACCTTCCTTGAGCCTCTGGGTTTCTACCCCGGTGCTCCCCAACGGTGCTGACGGATACGCGGACGCTCGGGGAGCTGGAGGAGATAGCTGCAAAGCTGCCTCGATTTTTCCCCAGTGGTGCGAGAGGGGGAAAGCCGCCGCTGAGGGCTCCGCCCTTGCGCGGCGGCCGCGCCCTGGTCGCTGGGCGCCTGCGGGCGCGTGAGGGGTCTTCGCGCCGAGATGCCTACCTCGCAACGAAGCCCGCCGCCCCCTCGAAATCCAACAAGTAGTCCCCGACCATCTCGACCTCGAACCGGGGAGGGAGCGCTCGCTGGAACTTGCTCAGGCGATACTCGGGGACCTTGGCGAGAAGCTTCTTCTTGGTCTCGTCGTCGTGCCAGAAACCGTCTGCGCGAAAGGCGTCGATCGCCTCGCGGACGGTTGCGCCTGACACGTCCTTGCCGCTGATGCGAAGGGAGAAGTTGTCGGCGACGACCTTCCAGCCCTCTTTCCATTCGAAAGCGTATTTGAGGGTGTGATTGATGCGGCCGCCGGCGAAGGTCCACCACATGACGCCCTTGTCGTCTTGCTGGAGGCTGTCGGAGGTGCGCTTCAGGAGCGCTCCGAGATCCCCCCGCCATTCATTGATGGCGGCGAGTCCGCGCTCGTCGACGAAGGGATACTGGGTGTCCTCCATCAGGACTTGCGCCATATTCTGGCAAACTTCGAAGCCGAGGTGCTGGGGGACGAAGCCGCCCCAGCTGGGCTTCTTGCCGCGGGGCGCTGCCTGAACGCGGACAATCTTGTCTTCGTGGTTGACGCTCAGCACCATCCACGCGCGCCCGCCCAGGAGTGATGAACGAACACATCGACCGATTCACCACGCATCTTGTCGGCGACTTGTTCCGAGAGGGAGCGGCTCTGGCAGAAGAACAGGCTTTTTTTGCCCTTGCTCTCGCGCACCGCCTCGCGCGCCAGGTCGGCGACGTCTTCCTTCAGTCGGATTTTGAGCTGCCGCTTTCCTTCGGGCTTCGGCGGGTCGACGACGCAAGACCCCCGCTTTGAAGAGCCGCAAATCCAGGTGGCAATCTGCTTCGGATTGCCCACGGTGGCACTCAAGCCAATGCGCTGAATGTCCTTTTCGCTCAGGAGCTGGAGGCGCTCGAGAACGGACATGAGGTGCGCCCCGCGGTCCGTTCCGGCGAAGGCGTGGATCTCGTCGATGACGACGTAGCGCAGATGCTGGAAGATCTTCTTCACCGGCACGCGGGGCGACATCAACATCACCTCCAGCGACTCGGGCGTGGTCATCAAGAGCTCGGTGGGGTCTTTGATGAACTTGCCCTTCTCCGACTGCGTCGAGTCGCCGTGCCAGACGAATCGATCCAGGCCAACCATCTGGGTGTACTGCCCGAGGCGATCGGCTTGGTTGTTGAGCAGCGCCTTGATGGGCGCGACGTAAATGGCTCCAACGCCCCGCGGCGGCTCGCTCAGCAGACCCGCGATCACCGGGAACATCGACGCTTCGGTCTTGCCGCCCGCGGTGGGTGCGAGCACGACGGCGTTCTTCCCCGCCAGAATCTGCTCCCCCGCAAGCTCCTGCACCGGCCTGAGCGAGGTGAACCCCAGCGTGTTGGCGATGGCGTGTTGGAGGCGGTCGGGAAAGGAATGGAAGATGCTCATGGCCGGTCGCGGTCGGAATGGGCGCGCTGTCCGAAGACGAGAGCAGCGCGAAAAGCAGTGATCGCTAGATGTCGAGAGTTGCGCCCTCGAAGCTGTCGTCCTCTTCGGGCTCTCCCTTGATGGCGCGCTCTTCCTCAGGTGAGAGTCCGGCGGGAACGAAGCCCACATGCTCCTCGGGGTCGTACTCGTCGTATTCCACCACCTGGTCCAGCATGTTGACGAACTGACGGAGGAAGTGGCGTGGCACCACACCCACATCGCCCTTGAATCCCTGAGTGACGTTGTCCACGAGCTTCGCGATGACCCCGTTGTGAACCCGCGCTTCGAGCTGGTCGGCATCCGCGTCCGGATGGATCCCGCGAAGTTTGAGAGCCACCTTGGTCAGCCGCTCTTTGTCGAACGGTTTCAGCGCGAGCTGAGGCTGGCGCAGGTTGGGGAATCCACCGCCGTCATCAAAGGCAATCCGGTCGTTCAGCGCCTCGAGCCCTTTCACCCCCCGGCGGTCATCGAAGAACGCAGGCGTACCCGTGAACAACCAGAGCAGCCCGGGGTAATTCTTGGCGTCATCGCAGATCTGCCGAATGCCGTTGAGCGACTTCTGCCGCACATCGCCGCGCATGCGGAGAATCGTTTCAGCCTCGTCGATGACGATGACCAGGCCCGCGTATCCGGCGCTCTTGATGATCTCGAGGATGCCCCGCAGATACGCC
This sequence comes from Polyangiaceae bacterium, assembly GCA_050289625.1. Classification (GTDB taxonomy): domain Bacteria; phylum Myxococcota_A; class Polyangia; order Polyangiales; family Polyangiaceae; genus NIC37A-2. The sequence goes on from JBNKGC010000053.1 coordinate 15,540, forward strand.
ATGGCATCCGTGCTGCCGATGTCACCACGAATGCCTGCAATCTTCTTTTCGCTCTGGGCAACGTTGGTGCTGCCCGAGAGCCAAGAGATGAGCGAGGTCGCTTCGGTCAGCTTGCCCTCTTGCTTCAGGTCGAAGACGGCTCGCACCACCCGCACCATGTCAGCAGGGGCCCGGCCGCCGGTCAAAAGAGCGAGCTTTTCATCCAGTTTGGCGCGGACCTGCTCGTCGAAATCGTCGGCTGAGTCGTCGACGCCGAGTTGGATGAGGTCGTCTTCAATGCGACCGATCCACCGATCGAGAATGTCACCCAAGGCTCCCTTGGGGCACGCCGTCGTGCTCAGGCCTTGCACGACTTTGCGGTAAAGCTCGTCGAACTTGTGAAAGTGCAAGTCGTTGTCCGAGACGACCACGAAGCTCGTGACGAAGTTCTTTTCCTTCGCGTCGTGCATGGCGAGGTTGCTCATGAACGTCTTGCCGCAGCCGTACCCGCCACGGAGAAACTTCACGGCGCCATCGCCTTGGCTCGCGATGGTCAGCATGCGGTTCAGTTCTCGGCGCTGAGGGTCGATGCCCACCGCGAACGCCTCGATCCCGCGATCCGGGACGGTGCCCCCGCGCAGCGCTTCGAACACGTGCTCCGCGTCTTTTCTGCTGAGAACCATTATCGCTTCTCTCCTTTCACGTAGCTCTTCATGCCGCCGAGAGTGGTGATCTGGACCTCGAAGGGCACTCGCTTCCTGAGTTCGTCGAAGTGTCGAGAAAAGATGCGCATGCGGCGGGCACTCTTGAGCACGAACAGGAGCTCTTGCTCGTTGATCGATTCTTGCGACTCGATGAGCTCGAACACCTTGCGGAACTCTTCGTCCTCGATCCGCGCTGCCCAGTCGGCACGAGCGGCTGCATCCGCCTGCTCGGCCATGCCGGCCTCGCTCTGGGTCGAACCACGCCGACTGGACGGGGGCGCGCCCTCCTTCGGTTTGCCCAACCGGCGATTGCGACGCATGTCGAACCACCCATCGACGATCTTGGGCGTGACCTTCTCGGTCGCATCCGGGTGATAGACCTCGATGCGCACCTTCTCGTCCGTGTCGCCTTCGATGGAGAACACCACTGTCGCGGCGTCGGCGCTCGGTGGAACCAGAATCGCGCCCGACTCGAGTTCGCCGGGCGGAGTGACCTCGACCACCTGCGGAAAAGCGTCGAGCACGCTCCCGTCCCGCCCGATGACTCGGAGCGCCAGGCTGATTTTTCGAGGCCCGGCGAAGCTCAGAAGGCCACTGGACTGTTTCTGCAAACGCACCCGGAGCTCGAGTCGTTCGCGACCTTTCTCGGCCGGAAGCGCGGTGGCGACGACCTCGTAGTGGGCGGTGCTGGCGCCCACCTTGCTTGCCTTCTCCAGCGCAAGCACAGGGATGACCCGTTCCTGCAGGCTGTTTCCACCATGCACGAAGGGAGCGATCTTCTCCTTCACCTTCCAGACGGCCGTGTCTTTGCGAAACACGAGATAGGCTTCGGAATCAACGTCGTAGTCCAGCGCGCTGAGAGGGATCTCCAGAGCGTCGGCCATTCCCGAACGCTCGCGCGAAAGGACGTGACGCCGCTTTGGACTGTCCTTGTATGGGATCCCTTGCGCCGTGGTGTCCTGCAGCAGAAAGCCGTGGTCCGCCGCCAGCACGAAGCGCGAAACGCCGAGCTGCTGGAGGCGCTGCACCGCTTCCCGGATCTGCACCAGGGTGCGCTCGAAGGTGCCCAGGTGGAAGCCTTTCTCACCGGCTGAGTCGAGCTCGAGGCTCCTCACGACGATCAAGGGCGAGGAATTCTTGGTGCGGAGCAGCCGCCTGAGCTCGGCCGGGGATGCTTCGGTCACCTGGCTCAGTTCCACGTGGATGGCCTGCCCGCCCACGCTGCGCGTTTCCATCGCACGGACGCGATCGGCGGGGTCCTTCACCGTGAACTGATCACCGCTGCGGAAGCCGCCGAATTCGCGTCCGTTCAGCATGGGACGGAGTCGTCCGCCCGAGCTGACGGGGGCGAGCGCATTCATGCCGACTTCGGTGACGGTCGGCAGTTCGGCCAGGCGAGCGTTCAGGGAGGTCTTGTACTTTTTGCTGTCGAAGTAGGCGCGCAGCTCTTCGGCCATCTCGTAGCGCATCGCATCGACCATGAAGAACGCCACGCGCTCTCCACCTTCGATGATGGGATGAACGAACTGCTCATAGACGCCACGCTGCCGCAGATCGGCACTGGGGAGAGGGCCAAAGTCCATGCAGAGCTTCGCGAAGGCAGCCGTCAGGGAGTCGGCCCACTTTCGGTACTCCTGGCGCACGGTGTCCCGTGCTTCGCGCAGAGCCGCGTCATCCTCGAGTTCGGTGCTGTGAAGCTTGTGGAATCGCTGCTCGAAGTGTCGATGACAGCGGTCCACGCGGTAGAGCGTGTCGCGGTACCGATTCATCGCCTCCTCGAGTGAAACGCAGCCTTTCAGGCCGCTGACGGAAACCTCCAGCTCACGCCCCACCTCAGCGGCCAACCGAATCAGCTCCCAGGTGTGTGAACGGTTCTTGTCGTGCAGCACCCAGAAGCAGCTTTCCGGGTGACGCTCCGAGGCGTAGCGAGAGGCCGTGCCCCAGTTTCCCAGCTGAAGCGCCGAAAGAGCAGCACCGCGCACCGCGCCTTCCTCGAAGCGGAAGGTGTCGATGCTGCCGAGTGCCTCCGGCTGGTGACCCCGCCGCTCCTGATCGAGCATGTCCTCGAACTGCCCGGAGAGCTCTCGGTACTCGTCGGGAAACTGACCGCGCAACTGCTCGACCAGCTTTCGACAGAGCTGAACGATGCTCTTGTCTTGCTCCTGGGCGACTGCGAGCTCAGGCGTTACCGGAGGCTCGGCGAGATCGGAGACGAACTCCACGGTCATGAGCCAACTCGCAGCGACGAAACGCAGGTCGAGGAGGCGAACGGTCTCCCCATCTTGTCCATCGACCTTCAGAAACCCGGGCCAAGTCGCTGGCAGACCGATCGCGCGCCCGAGGTGCTCGAGGAACTGCTTCACGTGGTTCGGATCGCTCAGTCCGGAAGTCAGCGTCGACTGCGCCGAGAAGAGCTCCACCAGAAGAGCCTCGGGGCTGTAGGTCTCGAGACCGACGAGGAAACGATCTTTGTCACCCGACTGAGCACCAGCCAGCCAGGCATCCGCTTGCTCGAGAGTGGGCGCGGCTTCGCGAAACTTCCGCCCGTCCTCAGGGCGCACGACACCAACGCACGCCTCTTCAATCAGGGTGTCGAGCGCCTTGCGGTACCGCTTGCCCGCCTTGAAGAGTTCGTAGAGCGGCGTCTCCGAAATGGTCTGCTCGTTGAACCCAGGCATGTGAATGAGCACCTTCTCGGGGTGCAGGCCATTGCCGTACTTTTCGAGATCGAGCATCAGCTCGAGGAAGCTGCCGTCGAATCGAAAGACGGGAAACGGAAAGTCACCGCTCTCTGCACGCGGAACGAGGTCCCCCACGAACTTCGAGTAGTTCCCGTCCGCATCGAGCCAGATGACGAGCCCCTGCGACTTGATCACGCGGCGCAGCTCGCGTTCGAGGCGGGCCGACGCCGGAGCCAACGAAGCGCTCGGGTTGCTCGGGGCACTGCGCAAAGCTGCCTGCTGAACCTGGTTCATTTCTTTTCCTCGACGATTCGTTCGACTGCTCGAAGCAACTGTCTCACGTAGGCGACGGATTCACCTTGAATGTTCTCGTCGAGGTCCTCCGTCAAAAAGCGCGCGGTGCGTGTCGGACCAATGGAATCCGGCTCCGCAAAATCTTCGTCCAGAAACTGAAGCGCCTCCCGAGCCTTCGCGTCGTCCATGAGTGCGGCAAGCGCCTCCGCAATCGCGTCGACGCCAGCAGCGTAGCTGCGCAGGACGTAATAAAGGTCGTAAGCGTCCTTGTTTTCGCCGCGACCCCGCAGAGCGAGAGCCTTCAGCACGATGTAGGCGCCCGGCCCGCAAACTTGGATCGTTCTCGTAGCGCTCTCCCCGAAGAGGGTCTGCCCACTCAAAGGCACGGCGACTCGATCGCGGAAGGCCAGGTGAAGACCGGGCGTGATGAAAGCAGCAAAGTCCTGCTCGAGGTCACGAATCCCTCCGCCCTTGTCCCCTTCGAGAGTTGGGGCAATGAGGAAGTCAATCGTGACCGTTCCGCCGTGGTCGATCACCCATCGTTGGCGGGACGGATTTCCCTTCTCGTTGGTGTCAGGCCGAAAACCAGCGCCCCGCAGACGCTCCCCCACTGCCTTGTAGCGCTCCTGGTCCAGCAGCACGACGGAGAGCCCAATGTCCAGGTCCATCGTCCCCACATGGGTTGTCACGTCGGGGGGCAGATGGTCTTGATCGATGAGCAGACTCGGGACGAGACCGCCGACCAAAACCAGATCCTCCATGAGGTCGCCCAGCTTGGTGGCCACGTAGAGGCAAGTGGCGCGCACCAATGAAGTCTGAACACCGGCATACCCGGAGGCGCTGGTCGGCTTACTCCGCATCGCCGCTCCAATTCAGCTGCGTGCCCCGGAGGTGTTCGGCTGCTTCAGAGGCTCGTTCGGGCTGAGCCTTGAGGTCCATGTAGATCTGCACGGGATGGGCGCACATGACGCCATCTTCCTCCCCTCGACCGTCAAAAACCCCATCGTCGTTGGGCCGAACCAGCCAAGTATTGGCACCCTTCTCCGTGGGAACGAAGGAGAGCGCGTCATGGAGCGCTTCGCTCGGCTCCTCACGCACGTAGACCGTGGCCGTCCTGAAAGTAGCAAACTTGTCGACGAACCAGGCTCCGGCCAGACCGGTGGCGACATACGATTCCGGGGCGAGGGCGGCGGCGATCTTTCGGATCGCTTCCTCCCCACTTCGCACCGGCATCACCCCCTTGATGATGCGGTGCTTGGAAAATTCGTATTGAGCGCGCCAAACGTCGAGCAACGTATCCCTACTGTGAACGAAGTATTGGTCGCCCCGCAGGTAAACGAACCCTTGTTCCCGCAGGCGTTTGAGCACACGACTGGCGTAACCCTTGTCGAGCCGGGTTGACTCGGTCAGCTGTTGCTGCGTCCAGCCGGCGTCACCATGCATCAGGAGCCAACGTGCAATTCGTGACGCCTTGGGAGAAAAAACCGAGGAAGGCCGACCGGTTCGTTTGAATTGGTTCGGCCTCCCCTCGATCAAGACGCGGAGGCCCGGTGCATCGATGTCTGCATTGCCCGAAAGATCGAACCAACCGACCCGTCGCTCCGCGCAGAGCTGTTTCCCGACTGGTCCCATGAACGATGTGGCGACCAACGGAATCACCTCGGGGTGCGCACGCCGATATTCCTCGACTTGGTGAAGCGCTTTTTGAATGGCAGCGGCGTCGCTCGACCGCTTCATCTCCACGGCGAGCTTCAGCGAGTCGTTCTCCAAAAGAAAATCCACCGCCCCCCGTCGTGGGGCCTCAGTGAGTCGCCACTTCGTGGCCGTGCCCAGGAGAGAGCGCAGGGCCGCGATGGCCCGTCGCTCTTCGTCGTTCCCCGAAGCAGTCGCGACCATGGTTGACTAAATGGCCCAGGTTGACCCACGGGTCAACCTTTATGGTTTAGGCAACTTCTGCCCAGTCCCGCGGAGTTTCCCTGCGCCTTCACCTAGCCGACCCTCAACTGGGGGTCCGACGAGTTCTCGTCGGGGAGAGCCTCGTTCTTCTCCGCCTTCTTCCGATTGCGCTCGCGGCGCTGCTCTTCTTTGGCGCGGATCTCTTCGGCTTCTTGGGGGTGGTCGCGGAGGAAGGCTTCGCGGTGCTTGTCCGAGGCGCCGCGGGGGCCGTAGTTCGTGCCGTCACCCCAGGTGGTTCCGTCACCCCAGTGAGGACCTTCATCAATCGTGAAGTCGGGGCCGATCTCGTCTTGGAGGCGGAGCTCCCAGGCGTAGGCTTTGGCCGGGTGGTACTTCCAGAAGCAGCCGTGGGCGACGCCGAGGCTGGGGTCTTTTCGGCACTTCTCGTCGACGCGGGTGGGGAAGTAGCGGGCGGCGAGGTGCGCCCAGTCGTAGTCCTTGCGGCCTTCGGCGGTGCAGAGCTCCTTCCACCACTTCTTGGGGTCCTTCCATTGCGGAAGCAGGAGGGGCCACAGGGCGGCGGAGTTGATCATCACGCCGTCGTCGAGATCCATGCGGAACGGCGCGTCGATTTCGCGCGGGGCGCACCCGTTCTTCGAGTTCGATGCGTCCGTGGGGGGCGCGCCCTTCTCGGCAATCTGCGTCACATCCCGGATAGACTGCTCCAGTTCTTCGAAGAGCTTCTGGCTCTTGGAATACTGCTTTTCGGCGGCGGCCTGAGCCTTCTTGTCGCTGCTGGCGCGCGCCTGGTTCAGATCGTTGATTTCGCCCTGGAGCTTTTCGCGCGCGGGGTGCAGGTGATGGGCGAGCAATGCCTGAAGGGTACTTTCCGCCCAGCGGTGAATGCTCACCCAGGCGACGAAGCTGCGCTTTTCGCTACTGAGCGGAAAGTAGATGGGGCGGTTTTCGTAGAGCCCCTTGTGGTAGGCGAAGAAGTCTTTGCGGAGCCACTCGCTGAGCGACGTCTTCTTGCCTCCGGTGATGGCTGCCGAGTGCTCTGACCACGCCTGTTCGATGCGCGCGAAGGCAGGGTGCTTCGAGCTGTCCTGGAGATTGGGCGCGGCGGAGAGGAAAAGAATGCCGTCGGGGAGAATTTCCTGACCTGCGGGCAGCGGACTGGGCTCGATGTTCGGGACTTCGAGTCCATCTTCGTCTTGGGCCCCGGCAAAGCTGGGGGCGCCTGCACTCGACCGAGCCTTCGCCTGAGTCCGGCTGGAGGGAGAAGCACCTGCGCTCGACCTACCGAGGGCGGCTGGGTCGGCGGCGGTGCTGGGGCCGTCTCCGTCGGTCTCGGGTCGCGCGGCGGGGTCGAGACTCAGGTCCAAAATGCCTTCGCCATTTTCGCCGAAGCGGCCGAGAGCGACGCCGATGGCGAAGGAGACGAAGGTGGTCGGATCCGGCGGGTTAAACTCTTCTTCGTAGGGCGGGAGCGGTTCATCCTTGGGGCGATCGACCGCGCGTTGAGCCCAATCTTGCGCGTAGCGCCAGGGGGAGGGGCCGGGGCTTTTGAATTCGACGGAGGGTTCGCGGTGGGATTCGTGGCGGGTGAAGGCTGTCTCTACCCGCCGAACGATAGGGGCTGCTCCCGCGATGTTCGCAACCGACATTCGTTGCACATCCGCTACTTGAAAATGCACTCCCGGATTCAGCGAGCTCAGAAGCTGGAGGGCCTTATCGGTATTCATGGAACACAGGAGTTGGGCACGCCCGCCTTCTTGTGTCGGGAACACGGAACTCCCCATATCGCCAAACACAGACACGTGCCGGTGTAGTCGGGCCCGGAAACTCGATCCTATCATCGAGAAGGCAATTCCAAGACGGAGGTAGTCTCGAACGTTTTGGAGACGAACGCCCTTTCGAGGTGTACTGAAATGCGTTGATTTCCAGCCGACTATTGCCCCACTTTGCCACGAAGCTCAGTGGCTCGAACCAGGCAGTTCCCTTGCCTCCCATTATGAGCGGAAACCACTCGCTGGATTGTGAAGCGACGGGCCGTCCTAGGGAACTAGTCAAATTGCCGCTGAGCACTTCCCACGGACGGCGCGTGAAGCGGACATCATCCCCCGTACAGAGTCCCTTCCTTACAGGCGCCACCTCCCCCAACTTCGGCGCCTTCACGTACTCATCGAGAAACGTCTCGTCCCACCAGTAGACCAAGGGCGTCCCCTCGATTCCCGAGAGCTTCGCCACGTCAAACTCGAAGCGACCGACTTGGGCGAGCAACGCGGCTTTCTTGCGTGAGGTTCGACCACTGTCGCGTGACTTGTCATCCAACGGCGTCGGCTGAACAGCCACCGCTGTCTGATGCTCCGTGTGCCGCTTCGCAAACAGGCTCATCGATGCGGCAACCACCTCATCGGGAATGTCCTCAAAACCTCCGCGGTCGATGTCACCGAGAACTACAAGGTCGTTCTCCGCGAGCAGCCCCTCGCGCAGCTCCTGATAACTGCTCAAAAACATCCACCCGCGCATCGTCAGAAGCGCACTCACGCCCCCCCGCTTCGCTAGCTCCAGCCCCCGCTCCAAGAAGCACGCGTACAGGTCCGCCTTGGAGCGCGGGTAGTGTCTTCTCGACGATCGCCCGAGCGATCTCTTCGTCACTGAGGTCCCCGCCCTTCCCCTCAGCAGCCCGGTGGCGCGCCTCTTCGCGATAGAGCGCCGCCAAAAGGTCGAAGGCGATGACCAGGAAGTGCCCCGAGCCGCACGCTGGATCGAGCAGCTTCAGCTCCCCGAGTGAATCGGGCGCCGCCGCTGGAGCGTCTTCCGGCATCGGCTGAGGCACCCTGTACTTCCAGTGGTGCTCCAGGTTCCCGTCTTGTCCAGCCGGGTGGATCGGCATCAAGGCATCGGGCGCGACCTCGCCGGCCTCACGCTTCGCTCGCCACTCCGCGCGGCGCGCGTCCAAGCCTTCGCGCACCTGCTCGAAGTCCGGTGTCCAGCCGTGCTTTTTGCACATGGCCAGCCACGTCTGCCCCAGGCTGTTTTGGAGCAGCCACTCGACCATGTAGCGCTCGGTGAACATCTGCGTCTTCGACGCGATTTCGTGCGGCTCGATCTTGCCGCCGCCGTTGATCTTGTCGTCGAGCGCCTCACGCTCCGGATCGTTCCAAAACTGGTACACCCACCCGAGCGTCGTATCGTCTCGCCACACGGAATGGAGCGCGGGCGCATTGAGCGCCTCGACCACCTCGCGCAGCGTCGCCGCAGGAACGGGAAACAGGCTCGTGAGCCCCACCTTCCCGAACACCCCCGGCAGCTCCACCGAGAGCTCGTCGAACACGAGTTGGAGCAGCGCCCAGTACCCCTTGGTGTCGTCGCCCGAGTGGCGACACAGAGCTCCCGCGTAGTCCTGGAACTCCCGATACCCGGGGCTCTTCCACCCACCCGAAACGATCGCCGGCTGACTCAGCTGGCCCGCCTCCATGATGCGGAGGATGACCAGCCGATTGATGAGCGTGTGCGCCGCTTCCTTCACCGCTTGGGCGAGGTAGCGGTCACGGAGCTCCTTCAGCAGCTTGTCGCCCGGCTTCTTGGCTTCGCCCTTTTTATTCTGTGGCCAATCCGCGCGGCTCTGCTCGTCGGCCCACGCTTCGAGGCGCTCGCGCCTCTGCGCCTTGGCTTCAGGGAGGGCTCATTCAGCGGTGGCAGCGAGCGCGCCAAGGCGCTGCAAGAGTCGGGGCAAGCGCGCTTGACTGGTCGGGTCGGGCGGAAGATGTCCGGGAAGGGCCGCAAGAAAGCCATCGTCCGCCAACAAGGAAGCGATGGCTTCGGCGCAGAATCTTTGCAGGGCGGGTGGCGCGTCCTTCATCTCCTCGAGCAGCTCGGCTCGGCCATCGACGAGCACGACCAGGTCCTCGAGATCGTGGTGGTAGTAGTCGCCATCCCCGCGTCCCTGAAATGAGTCGAGTTTGGTTGCTAGGTAGTGGGGGGCGTCGATCACACGGAGCTGCCCAGCGGCAGATTCCAGGCTTTTCGCAGTGGCGAAAGCGCTCGGGTACCAGCGGTTCGAAAAGCCGAAAATGCTCGCGTTCAGGGGCATGACGTCCACGGGGAGATCTTGCCCATCTGCACTCGCCCTCCGCAGGAGGTAGCGACAAATGGGTGCGCCTTCCGTCATGTCCTCGCGAAACCCCAGCTTGCGGAGCCGTGCGCTGAGGTCAGCGTGTTTTACGCGCGATCCGGAGTCGACGATGATGTCGACGTCCCGCGTGGGACGGACGCCGGGAACCGTCGGATCGGTGACCAACAGGCTTCGCACCATCCCTCCCACGAACACCACATCGGGACGTAGATCGTCGAGCTTCTCGGCGACCGTCAGGATCTCGGGCGGGACGTTCACGAGGACAAACGCTCCTCGAGTTCCTTGATTGCCATCGCCCGCTCGCGGGCACGGCCCGCGCGGACCGCATCCACGAGGGCGAGAAGCTCGTGGAGGGCCGGGTTCTTCATAGCTGCTTCGGGGACAGCTGGATGGATCGGCTCCAGCCCTTGACCTCGCAGCGAACCGTGGGGGTGAGGCCAAACGGGCAGCGGCTCGTCGCCTACGGAAAAGTGTTCGCGTAGCGGTGAAGCAGCGACCGCCGTCGGCACCCCGGGAACCACCGTCGTGAAGACGGGAGGAAACACGTACTTGATCCCGTGCACCAGAAACTCGAGCAGGTTCGGACGAATCGCCATGCGCGAGTGCTCCTCCACCAAACGACACTGCACCGCGCGACGCACGGCGCTGTGAACCTGCGAGGCACTGATGCCGACTTCGACAGATATCTCCTGAAAGGTTGGCGGCCTGCCTTCGGGCGCGAGCAGCAGGCGAAGCGCGATCAGAACGTCCTGCGAGCGGAGCATGGCGGAACAATATTCTAAATTCGAGAATCTAGAATCGCGATTCGCGAACAGCGAAACATCGTTTCCCCAGAAAATGCCATTTTTCCAGAGATTTTCGAGGCTTATCCGACGCCTGGGCTCTGCATCTGGCTCCCGTCTCACTTCAATCTCACCCGGTGACCCGCCTGGATCTCGTGGAGCAGCTGCCCCCGGAGCTCCTCCAGGAAGCGCTCCAAGGCCCGCTCGCTGTCGAGCTCGCGACCGCTGAGCCGCAAGGACACGGTCACCGTGGGGCGCTCCCCCTGGGACTCACGGAACTCGTCCAGTTGCGCCAGCGCCTTGTCCAGCGCGGAGCGCAGCCGAGCGGGCGACTGGGCTTCGAGCTCCTGAAGGGAAGGCACCGGGGAATCGCTCTTCGTGTTGAACGAAGCGCCTTCCCGCACGTGCTGGAGCACCTGGTGCTGCTCGTCTTGGCTCAGGGTGTCGAACCCGTCGCGCAGCTCGAGGCTTTTGAGCACCTCTTCGATCTGGGCCTGGTGGGCCGCCAGAAGCTCCTTGCGGCGGGCGACGTAGAGGGCCCGGAGCTCGCTGATGGCGCTCGCCATCGAGGCCGTGGCTTCCCAAGGGCGGTCGCTCTCGAGGCCTTCACGCAGGACTTGGGCCGCGTTCGAAACAGCCGCTGCTTCGAGGTGTCCGCGCTCGACCTCTTGTTCGAGCTGCGCGAGCTGGATCTCTTCGAAGTCTTTGGCGTCTGCGACCTGACGCACGACCTCCTCGGTGAGGTCGGTGTGCAAACGACGCAGCTCGGAGAGTCCATCCGCGAGGGAGGTGAGCGAACGCTTCAGCGCTTCGAGGATCGGGTCCACCTGCCGACTGCGGCGGCAGTCTTCGAGGGCTTTCTCCAGCTTGTCGAGTTGCTTGGGCTGAGGCTTGCCCGGAAGGCGCGCCAGAAAATGCTGCACCTCGCTGAGCTGCTCGCGGGCTCTCGCGAAATGCACTCCCACCGCGTCCGCAATGGCGTCGTTGTCGCGGGCGATGTCTTTGCCGAACTGTTCGAGGAACAGTCGGCAAATGGCGTTCTTGTCCCGCGCGGTGACGGTTTCCTTGTCGTTCGGGAAAAACTCCGACTTGCGCAGCGTGTTGTCTTTGAAGAGCTCACGTGCACCTTCGTCCCGCACGGAGGTCAATTCGCCAATGCCAGGAATGCGGACACGCAGCTTGTGGCCGCGCATCAAGCCAATCAGGCACGCGCGCACGATGTCCGAAGTAAAGCCGTGAGGCGGCCCTCCGAAGAGCGCCAAAAGTGAGCTCCCCGTGATACCGGCTTGCTCCTGAATCACCTTGAAGATTTCCGACGGCACCGCGCCGGGGCACGCTGCCTCGAAGCGTCCGCTGTCTTGAACGAGAATGCCGAGCTTCGATTCGCCGAAGACGGGCGGAGGCGCCGCCAAGTCTTTGCTGTCGACGAGAAACTTCAGATCCCCCTCGGTGACGCGGAAGGTGACCGGGGTCGGGTAGAGGAGCTTCGCGGCGCGGGCGCCCACGTCGCTGAGGACACTGGAAAGCGAGGAGCCGTGTTCGCGAGCTTCGTAGTCTTTCCCGCGGAAGTAGAGAGTGCCTTCGAGAAACGCCTGCTCCACGGCCTTTTTGAGCGCGCGCTCGGCGTCTTCGTGATTGTTGCGCTCCTCGGTCAGAAAGCGCCGCTTGTCCGCCGTGAGGGAGGCCTCGCTGCCCTCGTAGCGTTCAATCATCCGCTCGGCGCGAATGAGCTTGGTCGCGGCCTCACGAGCGCCGTCTCCCTCGCCGGTCACCCAAAGAATGCGATTTTTGAGGTTCCCGGTGTCGCTTTGCGCAACCCACTGTTCTTTGGCGGTGCTCTTGCGCGACAGGTAGCGAAAGTCCACCTCGATCTTCGTCGCGGAACGTTCGGCCTTCACCAGCGCGTCCGTGATGCCGATCGCGTTCGTGAACCAGGCCTGCCACGGAATGACCAAGCCATCGCGGTTGGCCTTCTCCACCGCGGGCATCGCGAAGCTCAGCGCCTCTTGGATTTTCGCGCCGATCTTCTCGGGGCCGACGGCGTAGGCGTCACGCTCCTTCTGCCACTCTTGCCCCGCGGAGCTCTGGATCTTGTAGCCACTCTTTTCCGAGTAATCGACGTGACCCGCCCCTCGCAGCACGTCGAGCAGCTTCTGGATGGCGTCCTTGCGCGGGCCTTGCCCGAGCCGCTCGTACAATGAGCGAGCAATCAGATCCGCGTCCTTCTTGACGCGTTCGTCGGGGATGAGCTCAAGAAGGGAAACTGCCTTGAGCACCTTTTCCGCGAGCTTCTTGTCGTCCTCACTGAAAGCCGGGTGCTTCAGGCAAAAATCGAAGGCTCGGGTGAGCGTGGTCTGCACGTCGGCGTCGAGGGCGGTGTGCAGCACGTCGTAGATGCGATCGAGCGAGATGAGTGTGCCCACCTCATGGGAGCCCAAGTTGGACTCGCGGAACAGATCACCGAGGAGCTGCAGTAGTCCGCGAATGGCGTGGCTGTCGCCCTGAACGCGGCTGGATCGGTCGCGGAGCCCCGTGGTGATCTCCATCAGGAGGTCGATGTGCCCGGGCAGCATCGGATAGATGTCGACCAGATCATTCAGCTTCGCGTGCTGGCACTCGTAACCGTACAGGGTGAGGTCCGACCGGTGCTCCTCGAAGAGCTCTTCGAGTTCTCCTCGCACGGTGTGCCTTTTCTTCAGCAGGCGCTGGTGGACGACGTCGCGGATGTTGTTGCTCCCGAGGTGAACGCGGAGATGAGCCGGGAAGCGGTCCTTCATCTTGCTGAGGTTCGCCGTGGCTGCGGCGCCCTCTTCCAGCTTCTGCTGCCCCGTCGCCAGGAGCCACACCTGGCCCTTGAGGCGCTGGCCCAGGGCAACGACAAGCGACTGCAGCTTGAGCATGCGGTCTGGGTCGTCGTGAACGTACTGACTCACCTCGTCGACGACGATGAACAGGTGGCGGCCCGGGCGGCGGGTCTCGATCATGTGCTGAATCGCCGCCACGGCCTCTTCCGCCGAAAGAGACGCCTTGCTGCCCGCCTTGGCGTCGGCCCACGCCATCTCCTCGCCGTAGATCTCGGGCTGCAGGGCGTAAAGCGCGGCGGAGAAGTAGTCCTCGGCGAGCTGCTTGTCTTTGATTTCGGACCACGTCTTGCCGCCGTGCAGCTCCTTCACCTTGTCGAGAAACGCCGGGTAGAGCCCGTCGGCTTCGAGCTTCATCTCGTGATCGGCGACCGCGCTGAAGCGGCAGTAGCCCATGGCCAGCTGACAGCGCCGGACGACCGCCGAGTGAATGTGCTCGTCGTCCCGCGCCACGCTCCCGATATCGAACACGACGGCCATCGGCTTGATGTTCGAGACGACGCGATCCCAAGCCTCGTGGAAGTCGACCTTCTTGGGCGAGTCGTCCTGCCTGAGGAGCGCGTCTGACAGCAGCGTGCCATCGGGGAGCTTCGTCTGATTGAGGCTCAGGCCGAGCAGCTTCGCGAAGCTCGACTTACCCGAGCCGTAGAACCCCGAGATCCACGCGGCTGGTTGGTCGGGGCCGCCCTTCTTTTCGAGCTCACCCGCGATGCCCGTCAGCAAGCGAACGAACTGCTCGTGGATGCCGTGCTCGTCGAAGCGCGGGTCCCCCTCGGGATAGCCGCCGGTGATGATGTATTCGGCAACCTCTTCGGCCAACTTTGCCGGGTCGTCTTCATGGAAGTAGACGACCGGATTGATGTCGCGGGCTACGTCCTTCTCGAAGATGTCGTGAATGAGCATGGCTTGGGCTGGGGCGATGAAGGGGTGCGGGCTCAGGCAGGCCGGTAGATGCGGGGGCGGTAGTCGCGATCCGCGGGGAGCTTGCCCATGAAGGAAAGCCCCGCGTCTCCACGCGTCGAGTCTCCGATGACCCGACCCGGATAGAGGAGGACGACGGGAACGTTCTGGGTGTGGTCGGCAACGTGTTTCAACAGCGCCGAGGTGCGGAAGAAGGGATAGAGAGCGCCGGCCCGGGCAATGAACACCACGGTTTTCTCGCGGTTTTCCGGGTTTTCATCGAGGAGCTTCTGGATTTCACGGACGACGTCCGCTGCCAGTCCCGTCGGGCCTTCGATCTCCTCGACGGTCTTGTCGCGCAAATGATTCAGGGCGCGCTCCGGCGACTTATTGGCGAGGCGCTTGTCGCGCCCGATGAGCGCCTCGAGGTAGTCGTTGCCCAAACCGCGGAGTCGTTCGAGGAGCAGCGTGTGCAGTGCGATCGTCGCCGTGCTCCAGCCCGCGTCGCGCAGCTCGGCCGAAAGGCTGCTCACCTGAGCGCGCAGGGCGAACTCGTCGTTCGGGTCGTAGGGCAGAATCGCGAAGTTGTAGTTGCGAGTGGTGCTGATTTGAGCGCCACCCTCACGGAGCAAGTCCTTTTTCAGGGCCTTGAAGGTGCGCTCCAGCGCGCTGTCGTGGTGATAGACGCTCATGCCAACGCTTCCTTCGGTGCGGGTTGCGCTTCGGCCCAGGCGATCAAGCTGCGGTGCGACCACTCGAAGTTCCGGATGTCTCCGATCGACTGAAGGCGCGCCGAGTCGAGACCACGCACCGCCCCTTCCAGCGCTTCCGCATCTTGAACGACCGACAGGAGGTACCGAGAGTCCAGGATGTCACCCTCGAACTCGATCTCGCGCAGCAGGTAGAGCAGGTATTCCAGTGCTTGGCGGGGTGGGCGGGGCAGGACGAGTTTCCTCGGATCTTTACGGTCTTTGAGCAGGCCCGCCTCGAAGGCCGTGGCGAGCATGTTGCCGCCAAACTTGAGGCACGTGGCCGGTGACCACCTGCCGGACCACTCCTCCTGCACCCAGCGCGCGACGATTTCTCGGTCGACACTCGAGTAACCGAGCTTCCGCCTTTAAGGCAGGAACTCTCCGGAAAAACGCCGATAGATCGGGTCGGCGAGTTGGGTGTGAAGGTGGCAAAGCCACGGTGCGACCGGGCGCGGCGGGTTCCAAATGCGGAGCGCCTGAAGAGCCCCCGGATAGGCGTCGAACCGGAGCGCCATGTCGCCGAGGAGCGTCTTCACTCGGGACTCGGTCTTGTTTCCGAACCAGCGCTGCTCGAATGCGAGACGTGCGCGGTCGGCGGCGGCTATCTCGGTTGAGGGTACCTTCCAGTAGGCGACACAGTCCTCGGTCGCGAGCATCACGCGCAGGATGCGAGTGTGCTCTTTGGTGGCTTCCGCGGGACGAGACGAGCTCATGCGCTACTTCTGCACTCCCAGCTCGCCGTGCGGCAACGGATAGCGCCTTCCTAGGGGCAGCAAGGCCGCCGCAAGTGTGCGAGCCGCTTCTGCTGGATCGTCGGGGAGCTTCTTCAGCTTGCGTCCTCCTGGCGTGTCCTCCGCGGCGGGCTTTCCGAGGCCTTTCAGGAAGCTTTCGAAGTCGCCTTGATCCCAGGAGCCCGTCACGCCCCATCGCTCTCCAAACACGTCCTCAGGGGTGTGGCCGTGGCGCTTGTGGTGCTCGAGCCGGTCCTGAGTGGCCTCGTCCAGCTCGAAGCCGAAGTGGAAGAGGGAAAGGACGCGGTCGGGATGTGCCAGCTTCTCGCGGGCTGACCCGTCGGCACGAAGCGCAGCCTGTCGAGCGAGCTCGAGACCTGCCCAGGCGGCCGTCTTCGGCAGGAGGCGAGCGAAGAGATCGCCGCCGGCCATTTCATCCGTCAGGTCGGTATCCCACCAACCGAGACGCTCTGGGTCGGCCGCCTTTTCGCCGGCCCACCCCACGCTGAGCTGCAGAGCCAAAATCGTGTCCAGAAGTTTCGCGTCGGTTGAAAGCATCCTCGTCACTTCAACAAGGGGAACGGAGCTCGCAAACTGGCGGGCCTCTTGCTGAATCCCTAGGCGAGGCTTCTACCAGCACAGCGCCAATTTAGGGAGGCGTTGCGAACCCGTGGTGGGACAGAACCGGTCACTGAACGGAGTATCCGGTGACCGACGACGTGTGCTTCAGCCGTGGGCGACTCGAAGAGGGAGGTGCCGCGGGAGCGCCCGCGTCTTGCCACCCGCGTCGAAGCCGAGCTCCAACTGCCCCCACGGCGTCGACGAAAACTCCACCGGCGGTGGGCCCCTCGGCTCGAGGCCGTGGGCTCTCAGGACCCGATGGATGCCGCGCCGCTCTCGGCAGACTTCGAGCCACTTGATGCGGCCCCCGCGGCCGGGACGGGTGCTGACGTCTACCAGGAACACCTGG